>PBZS01000071.1 GCA_002730235.1 Gammaproteobacteria bacterium
TCTTTTTCCAACCAAACAATCGCTAATCCGTGGGTTTGCAGGGGGGAATGTTGTATTCTTATGACATTCATCAGAATGAGCCTGTAATTTGACTGATTCGGTTGCGAATACGAAACATGTATCTGCTTCGTCGAAGCAATGCCTCGGTGTGAGTGGTCTGACGAAATACTTTGGCGATTTTGCTGCGAATAGTGCCGTCGATTTGTCTGTTAATGAGGGAGAGATCCATGCGTTGCTCGGCGAGAATGGCGCAGGTAAATCTACTCTCGTTAAAGTGATTTATGGCATTTTGAAGCCTGACGCTGGTGACATGGACCTCAACTCGAATCCGTATCTGCCAGACAGCCCAAGTGATGCAAAGCATGCCGGTGTCGGCATGGTGTTTCAACATTTTGCCGTTTTTGATGCGCTGACTGTCCTTGAAAATATCGCACTTGGTTTGGAGGGGCGATTTCCCGGTGCCGATCTAGCTACTGAGGTTTTAGAGGTTTGCGAACGCTACCGGTTACATGTTGAATTAGATCGTCGAGTGCATGATCTCGGTGCCGGAGAAAGGCAACGTGTGGAAATTATCCGAACCCTGATGCAAGATCCTCGGTTATTGATCCTCGATGAGCCAACTTCCGTATTGACACCCCAAGAGACGGAACAACTGTTTACGACACTCGGTCGGCTCTCTGATGAAGGGCGTTCGATTATTTACATCTCACACAAACTTGACGAGGTAAGAGAATTGTGTGATCGAGCAACGTTGATGCGTGCAGGAAAAATCGTAGATGTAGTTGACCCGAGGCAGGAGAGCACTCGCTCTCTTGGCGAAAGAATGATTGGTGAGCGTTTGAAGGAGACAAAACGCAGTAAGGTTAAAAAATCATTGAATACAAAAGCTCGTCTGTCTGTACGAGTGGGTGATGTATATCCAGAGTCGAGTACAAATGTTGCCCTGAGGAATCTCTATCTATCAGTCGCTCCTGGATCGATCCTCGGTATTTCTGGTGTCTCCGGTAACGGCCAGGACACGTTATTTGATGCTCTTTCAGGAGAAATTACCTTACCCAATGCCGACAGCATTATGCTTGATGATTCGCCAATCGGACACATGGGTGTGGAGCAGCGCAGGATTCAAGGCTTGCTAGCCGCTCCGGAGAATCGCCTAGGACATGCCGCAATCCCTGACCTTACTCTTTGGGAGAACATTATTCTCACCGCGCGGCATTCTCGCGGTATCTTGAAAAATAAGCATTTGATTAGCGGGCCGGCAGCTAAGGGGTTTGCTGACGAAGTGATTCGAACATTTGATGTGAGAACATCGTCAGTCAATGCAAATGCGTCTAGCCTGTCTGGTGGGAACTTACAGAAGTTTCTAATTGGTCGTGAGTTATTGGGTAGACCAAAAGTGTTCATAGTGTCGAATCCAACGTGGGGAGTCGATGCAAAAGCGCAGCTATTTATTCACAAAATGCTAATTCAACTGGCTGACGCTGGCGCCTCAATTGTGTTAATTAGTCAGGATATTGATGAGCTTTTGTCTGTCACTGATCGTATTTGTGCGATTTGTCATGGTTGTTTGAGCCGAATTTTTCCAACCGAAGAGATAACCCCCGATTATCTGGGCGCACTGATGCTTGGTCAGGAGGTTGAATCGTGATCTTCGTCGAAGCTCGTTCCGAAATACATTGGTACCATGAGTGGATTGCGGTATTCGTGGCTTTGAGTCTTACCGTGGTAACGGCGTCAGTTCTGCTTGCGGCTATTGGACTTGAACCATTCTCAAGCCTTCAGCGAGTCTTCATAAGGCCTCTCAACTCGGTCTATGGAGTAAGTGAACTGATAGCGAAAGCTACTCCTCTCATAACCATTGGCGTTGCTTTAGCGCTTGGCTTCCGGGCAGGTGTTTGGAATATCGGAGCTGAGGGTCAACTAGTGATGGGAGGGTTATGCGGCGGTGCTGTTGCTCTTGCTTTTTGGGGTATAGATGGTTTTTGGGTTATGCCTCTTGTGTTGTTGGGTGGAAGCCTTGGTGGCTTGCTGTGGGGTGCGATCCCAGCATTTTTGAAGGTTCGGTTTAATACGAACGAGATCTTGGTATCGTTGATGTTGACTTATGTTGCGATTCTCTTGCTAAGCGTCATGGTGCACGGACCTCTCAGAGATCCAGACGGGTTTAATTTTCCTGAAAGTCGGCTGCTTCACGAGGCGGCGACATTACCAAAATTATTTTCCGTAGGTAGAGGTCACATCGGATTCATTTTTGCAATTTTCTTTGCGTTAATTGGGACTTGGATAGTCAAGCGTTGGCACTTGGGATTTGAAATGCGAGTGACAGGCCTCTCTCTGAAAGCCTCAAAATTCGCCGGTTACAGTCGTGGTCGAACGGTTTGGATGACGCTACTGATTGGTGGTGCTGTTAGTGGATTTGCCGGCGTAGTTGAGGTGACCGGGAATATCGGACAACTGGTTCCGAATATTTCGCCTTCCTATGGATTTACTGCGATTATTGTGGCGTTTCTTGCAAGACTGCATCCGATAGCAGTGATACCAGCAGGGCTGTTAGTGGCTTTGTCCTATTTGGCGGGTGAGGCTGCACAATTGACATTACGTATTCCCGCCGCCAGCACACAAGTGTTTCAGGGTTTATTGTTGTTTTTCTTGCTCGGAACATCATTGCTGGTGAATTTTCGCGTTCGATTTGGACGAGCAGTCTGATGGATTACGGATTATTGTCATCGATTTTGCACGCAATACTAGTCGCCTCTACGCCTTTGGTATTTGCTGGTTTGGGTGCATTGATTCAAGAACGATCTGGTGTTTTGAATCTGGGCATAGAGGGTCTGATGATCGTCGGTGCCTTGGCCGGTTTTGCGACTGCTCTCTCGGGTTTCCCGTTGTTAATTTCGGTAATAGCGGCGGCTCTGGCGGGCGCATTGCTAGCATCAATTTTTGCTCTCCTCGTGTTGAGGCTATATGCGAACCCAGTCGCCACAGGGCTTGCGTTAACGCTTTTTGGTCTTGGCTTGAGTGCCCTTGCGGGCGCTCAGTATGTCGGCCAGGCTGCGCCTCAAGTCGAGGCATGGAACATTCCCATATTGAGTCATTTCCCGATCGTAGGGCACGCATTCTTCTCTCACGATCCACTTGTTTATTTGTCCATTACTCTGGCTATTTTAATGTGGTGGTTCATTACAAAATCCCGCGCGGGTTTGATCCTTCGGGCAATCGGTGAGAATCACTCCGCAGCCCATGCGCTGGGATTTTCGGTGATAGGGATTCGTTTTTTAGCCATAATTACGGGTGGTGCACTTGCCGGGATCGGCGGTTCGTACCTGACGCTTGTCCAGACGCCGCTTTTCGTGGAGGGTATGACAGCGGGTCGAGGTTGGATTGCTCTTGCCCTTGTGGTGTTTGCTTCTTGGCGTCCGCTACGAGTGATTGTGGGGGCCTATCTGTTTGGTAGCGTCTCGATAATCCAGTTACACGGTCAGGCGGTAGGTATTTCTGTTGCCTCCCAATGGTTGTCAATGTTGCCATATATAGTCACTATTGGGGTTCTAGTGATTATCGCTGGGCGAGGTAATATTTCGCACAAGGCTCCCGGCTCATTGGGAGTCACCTTTAAAGAGAGTAAATGAGGAACGGTGGAACTACCCATGAAGAAATCAAATTTGGTAATAGGTTTATTAGTGCTTGTGGCCGTCATCGCGGCAGTTATGTCTTTTGAACCGAGTGAAACGAAGAAAAGGGTCGCGGTCTCGGGCAAAGTTAAAGTTGGCTTTGTATATGTAGGACCTGTTGCCGATGCCGGTTGGACATATGAGCACGACCGCGGTCGTCTTGCAGTCGAGGCTGAGTACGGGGATAAAGTCGAGACAGTATTCATTGAGAGTGTAGACGAAGGTCCTGACGCCGAGCGTGTAATCGCTCAAATGGCTCAAGATGGTGCAAATGCAGTTTTTACGACTTCATTTGGATATATGAACCCAACAATAAAAGTGGCAAAACAGTTTCCGGATGTGAAGTTCGAGCACGCGACCGGGTACAAGCGTGCTGATAATGTTGCAACTTATTCGTCGCGCTTCTATGAGGGTCGTCACGTACTTGGTCTAGTAGCAGGAAAAATGACCAAGTCAAATACCATCGGTTACATTGCTTCGTTCCCGATTCCGGAAGTTGTACGCGGGATTAACGCAGCATACTTGGCAGCCAAGAGTGTGAACCCTGACGTCAAGTTTAAAGTGATTTGGGTTTCCACTTGGTTTGACCCGGGTAAGGAGGCTGACGCGGCGAAGGCGTTGATCGACCAGGGCGCTGATATCTTAATGCAGCACACGGACTCTGCTGCTCCGATGAAGATCGCTGAAGAACGCGGTATTTATGCGTTTGGCCAAGCGTCAGATCAGGCAGCTTATGGACCAAACGCGCAACTGACGGCTATTATTGATGATTGGGCTCCGTACTACGTGAGAAGGGTGGATGATTTAATGAATGGAAGCTGGTCTTCCACGGACACCTGGGGAGGCTTTGATACTGGGATGGTCGCTTTGGCCCCTTACGGTAAGGCTGTGCCAGATGACGTTAAAGCTATCGCTGAGGAGGCCAGAAAGGCTATCACCGAGGGCCGACTGCACGCATTCACCGGGCCAGTGAACAAGCAGGATGGTTCGCCATGGCTGAAACCAGGCGAGACCGCGGACGATGGTACCTTGCTCGGCATGAACTTCTATGTGGAAGGCATTGAGGGCTCGTTACCATAAACGGAGTAATACAGCGCAGCTCACACGTTGGCTGAATACTTCTGATCGAACCGGAGAGATATCCGGTTCGATACACTCCAGATCATCAAAGCCTCCGCACATAACACTACCAGCGCTGCGAACATAAGGTCAGTCTGGCCGCGGGCATTGGCTTGCAGCATTAAATAACCCAGCCCACTCGATGATCCAACCCACTCTCCCACGATAGCGCCTATGGGAGCTACTGATGCCGCTACTCGAACACCGGAAAGGGTATAGGGAACTGCAAGCGGAAGACGCACATAAAAAAATAACTTCACTCTGCGAGGTCGAAGCGTTTGGAAGGTAGTGTCCCAGGATTCGGGAAGAGCCCTGAATCCGGCTAGGGTGCTAGCTGTCACCGGAAAAAAAACAATCAACGAGGTCATGGCTAGCTTTGATGCGAATCCATAACCGAGCCATAGCATTAGGATTGGCGCGATCGCGAATACTGGTAGAGCCTGACTGATGACTAACGCCGGTATCGTGATTGACTGAAGTCGTTTGGAGTCGCCAATCAGGCAAGCGACGGTGAATCCTAAAATGGAACCCAAAAATAGACCGCAAACAATTTCCAGTGCAGTTGTGGTCGCATGAGCACTGATCAAAATGAACCTATCGAATAAGACAGCAGCGACCCGATCAGGTGCCGGGAGTATGAAGTGCGGGATCTCGAAAAGGATAACCGTCGACCACCAGATAGCGATTAAAAGCATAACGGGTAAAAGGTAGGCTAATACCCGTTTCATAAGTCACCATCCAGAGCCTGAATCAGAGCATGGTCGTCTTGGAAGTCAGCGAGATCGAATGGCCCTCTGAGCCCATGCGATGTAAGAACCATAGCCGTATCCAGCCAGCTTAGTGCGTCTCTGGGATCGTGTGTAACCAAGATCACTGTTTTGTTCGCAAATAACGTGTTACACAGCTGTGTCATATGAATTTTGGTTGATCTATCGAGTGCTGCAAAGGGCTCGTCTAGTAACAGAAGATCAGCGTCCTCGATTAGGGCCCGAGCGAGAGCTACCCGGGACTTCTCACCGCCGCTGAGATACTTCGTTTTTTGATCCTGAAAACCGCAAAGGTCCACATCTATCAGGAGTTGATGGGCACGCTCCAAATGTTTCGAGACGATCGTCTCTCCTCGTAACGTAAAGCCAAGCAGTATGTTATCGAGAACGCTGACCCAAGGAAGCAGGGCTGGTTGTTGGGACAGATACGCGATCCGTTGGGTCTGACACTGAATTGATGATGACCCTCGGATAATTCTAGTCAAGAGAGTTGATTTTCCGGACCCAGATTTTCCGAGAAGAGCGACTTGCTGTCCGAGATGAACGGTCCATGAAATCGTTGCAAGCGGGGCCTGCCCGGGGAATTCAAGAGTAAGTTGGTCTATGGACAGTACTGTTTCTTTTACTTGGACTTCGTCGATTGCTTTTGTCACGGTATTTTGAAGATGCTCGGGTGGTCGAAAACGGGTATCCTAAAAGACTAACTCAAGATTAAACGACCTTGGTAATACTTGTCGCTTTGGATTTATAGCGTCATTACGTGCACGGAACCGGTTTATGAGTACAGAAGAAGATTCACGCTGCGAAATCAGATTCTATTTCGACGGTCGGGTAAGAATACTGGATGACGTACGTGCGACGGATATGGTCATGCCCTGGCTCCGATCTGAAGCGATGCGGACCGGCACTAAAGAGGGTTGTAATGAGGGTGACTGCGGCGCCTGTACTTGCCTAGTCGGTTCTCTTTCCGAGTCAGGTGACCTCCGATTTAGCGTAATAAATACATGCATTTATCCGCTCGCGTATCTCGACGGGGCGTGGCTCATCTCTATAGAGACCCTCAGTAGGTCAGGGTCACTATGTTCGGCCCAGAGCGGGATGCTTCCTCTTAACGTGTCACAGTGTGGATTTTGCACACCTGGTTTTGTGATGGCGATTTTATACGCTCAGATCACAAAGAAAGTTCAAACACCAGAGCAGGTCTTGGCTGGGAACCTATGCCGGTGTACGGGGTATGGCGGTCTGATTGAGGCAACTCGACTTGCCCAGAGCCAGCCTCTTGACAAAGACTTTGTTGCGGAGATCGAGGGGGCTACGGCGGTCCTCAGAAAGTTGTCTCGAGGCGGATTTTCCATTGTCAGTAACAACTCGAGGATTGATGCACCAAAAACACTCGAACATCTGTTGGATCTTAGGAATAATTTCCCATCCGCCACGCTTGTCTCTGGGGCCACCGATTTTGGGTTATGGATAACGAAGCGCTTAGATAGACCGTCACACATCATCCTCGCAAAATTTTGTGAACAACTTCTTTCAATAGAAACACGGGCCGATGTTATAGAAATCGGTGCAGCGGTAACGATTGAAGATTTAGAAAATAGTCTGGTATCCGAATACCCCGAGCTCCAGGACTGGTTTCAACGGTTTGGAGGGCCGCAGGTCCGTTGTAGTGGAACCCTCGGTGGTAACATCGCCAACGGGTCGCCGATCGGTGACTCGAGCCCAGTTCTGATTGCTCTTGGAGCTTCATTAAAGATAAGCTCGTGCCATTTACGTCGAGTTATCCCTATAGAGAACTTTTTCATTGATTACGGAAAGCAAGACCTAAGCGATGACGAACTGTTAGTCTCCATTTTAGTTCCGAGACGATCACACATCAGGCGTTTAGCGGTTGAAAAAATCAGTAAGAGATGCGATCAGGACATCAGTATTGTTCTTGCAGCAATGGCTGAGATTGCTGGTGAAAAGCCTCGTTATCGTTTTGCCTTCGGGGGAATGGCGGGCACGCCAAAGCTCGCCGAGAGAACAATGGAGTCTCTGAATCCAGATGATCTAACCTCTGACTTCAGTCCGCTATCAGATCATAGAGCAGAGGCCTGGTACCGCCTCGCTGTTTCGAAAAATTTGGTGCGTAATTTTTTGGATGGGGAGTCTTCTCGTGAATGATCTAGCCAAGCCATGGGGTACCGCGGTAATAGGGGCTCCAGAATCTCACGACAGTAATCTAGAGCACTTAACCGGCCAAGCAATTTACTGCGATGATATACCAGAGCCGAAAGGTTGTCTGCACGGTGCTTTAGTTCTGGGACCCGGAATACCGAGTCAGGACTTCAGCATTGATGCTCCCGACTTGTCTCAACTCGAGGGCCTATGCTCGGGTGATTACTGGTTTTTGAGCGCCGTAGATATTCCTGGTGAGAATAATGCAGGGCCTGTTATTCATGATGAACCACTTCTGCCAGCCAATGAGACAAGTTTCCCCCACCAGCCAGTGGGCATTATTTTGTGTTCGGTTCGAGACGAGGCCCGTCGGATTGCAAGAGAGTATAAGGTTAGCGGACGGTCTTCAGAATCGATATCTCCGACAATCGCGGAGGCCGCAAGGGCATCCCAGATCCTCCACGAACCCCTGATTCTAAACAACCGCTTTTCAGAGTCATCGCTTGTCGAGTGCGGCTATATTACCGAATGTGGGATGTCGGTCGGTGGACAGGATCATGTCTATCTGGAGGGTCAGGTTGCGCTTGCGATACCCTCGTCAGATGGTATCCACGTGGTTAGTTCAACCCAACACCCGACAGAGGTTCAAGATCTAATTGCAAACCTTCTTGGTGTCAGTGCGGCGAATGTTACCATTGAGATCCGGCGAATGGGTGGGGCATTTGGCGGTAAAGAGAGCCAGGCGGCACACTACGCGATGTTAGCCGCTTTGGGTGCTCACGTGACAGGCAGACCTGTCAAGGTTCGGCTGGACCGAGATGACGATATGCGCGTTACAGGAAAACGGCACGACTTTATAGTGAACTATAAGGTAGGGCATGACGTAGAGGGCCTAATTAAGGCTGCAGATATTGAGCTGAACTCTCGCTGTGGCTGGAGTTCCGATCTGAGTCGATCTGTAAACGATCGAGCCTTATTTCATGCCGAGAACTCATACTTTATTCCGTCCGTAAAGATTGTCTCGAACCGATTTAAAACGAATACTGTGTCAAACACGGCGTTTAGAGGTTTTGGCGGTCCCCAGGGAATGATCGGTATCGAGCGCTGCATGGACGTGATCGCTAGGGTTACGGGTAAAGATCCGCTTGATATTCGGTTGCTTAATCTATACGGGATATCTGGCACAGAAACACCGTACGGAATGTCCATTGATGAGGATGTCCTTCCAAAAATAATCAGGAATCTTGCAGATACGTCGGACTATCGGAATCGAAGGGAAGAAATTAATCTCACGAACGGCCAATCAAAACGTGCCAAGAGAGGGATCGCTCTGATACCGGTAAAGTTCGGTATCTCGTTCACCGCTAGCTTTTTGAACCAAGCCGGTGCCTTACTCAATGTCTACAAGGATGGCTCGGTCTCCCTAAATCATGGCGGAACTGAAATGGGTCAGGGACTGCATACGAAGATCAGGCAAGTTGTGGCGGATCATTTAGGTATAGACCAGGATACGATACAGATCACCGCTACCAGAACAGATAAGGTTCCAAATACGTCCCCGACGGCGGCCTCCAGCGGTTCCGATCTAAATGGCATGGCGGCCTTGACGGCTGCCCGAAAGATCAGGCAGAGGTTAGAGATTTTTCTCCGTGAGACCTACCAGACCGCTGCTGAGGTTCGATTCTCACGAGGGATGGTTGAAGTCGGGGGTAACAAGCTTAGTTTCGGTGAGTTAGCCAGAAGGGCTTGGTTCGCGCGTATCCCCCTAAGTGCTACCGGACACTATGCGACGCCCGATATTGGCTGGGATCCGAAGACGGGTAAGGGCCGTCCCTTCTATTATTTTGCCAACGGAGCCGCAGTGACAGAGGTGGAGATAGATACCCTGACTGGCGTTCCCAAAGTCCTGAGAACGGATATACTCCATGACGTCGGTAAGAGCCTCAATCCGGCGATCGATTTAGGTCAGATAGAGGGAGGTTTCATTCAGGGTATGGGCTGGCTTACCTCAGAGGAGTTGGTCTACTCGAGTGCTGGCGAATTACTGACGCACGGCCTGAGTACGTACAAGATTCCGACCGCCACTGACAGGCCCGAGATGAATATTCAGTTGTGGGATGGTGTAAATCCGCGGGAGATGCTTTATCAGTCTAAAGCGGTTGGGGAACCACCTTTCATGCTTGCAATCAGCGTACACTCGGCGATATGCCACGCGATTAGCAGTGTTAGCTCAGATAGTCTGTTTTGGCCACAACTTAACGCGCCTGCAACTCCTCAAGAAATCCTAAGGTGTGTCCAGTGCGCGGCGGCTGGATCCTAGTTGAAATAGTCAGAGTGTTAGGAAGTGCCCCACGGGGTGAGGGTACTAAGATGTGGGTGAATTCCGACTCGCAAGTTGGTTCGATTGGTGGTGGCCGGTTAGAATTTTTGGCGACCGAGAGGGCCCGTGAAATGATAGCTGAGGGATCGAGCGAGGCTGTGGCCAGCTTACCCTTGGGTCCCGCCTTGTCGCAGTGTTGCGGTGGTATTGTCGACTTGATCTTCAATGCCGTTGAGCGGCCCGAAAACGAGCCATATCAAGGATTTGCGATGATTCTGTATGGACTGGGTCACGTGGGGTCTGCGGTATCTAGGATCATGGAAACGGTTCCTCATCCGCTAGTGACATTCGACGACAGGGAAGATTTGGGCGCCTCCTTCATAGATGTCTCAGCTGTAATCGATTCGGCCCCTGAAAAGGCATATCACCTGGTCATGACTTACAGTCACGAGCTGGATTTTGAGATATGCAGGCGACTTGTCGAGCGGAACACGGGCGGCTTTATCAGCTTGATCGGTTCGAAATCAAAAAAAGCTAGATTCGCGAGTCGATTGAGAAAGCTTGGATTGGATTCGGAGAGGATAAATTGTCCGATAGGTGTTGTCGGGATACGGGGTAAGGAGCCCACAGTTATTGCGGTCTCAGCGGTAGCTGAGTTTCTTCTGTGGCAAAACGCGGAGGCCTTGTCTGAATGAAAATGGGTCGCTGTCTGTTCAAAGACCTACGGCGGTTTAGACGTTTATGATGATCGATTCAGGTCATACGGAACCGCGCGAACCGTTTGTTATCCAAGGCCCACTATTTACGCTTCTCAACGATAATAGCGTAAACACATACGATTATTTTGATAGTGGCTCGATGGTGGTCGGTGATCAAGGCAGGATTCTGTATGTTGGTCCGAGCGTCCCGGCGGACTATTCACACTATCGGATTAAGAAAACTCAGCATCTTATTTTCCCAGGATTCATTGATGCTCATGTTCATTATCCCCAGCTGCCGGTGATTGCGTCCTACGGAGTATCTTTACTTGAATGGCTCGATAAATATACGTTTCCTGAGGAGGCGAAATATAGTCAAAGACTCTACGCCGAGAGACGAGCTCGTCAGTTTTTGGAGCTGATATTGCAGAGGGGAGTGACTTCAGCAGCCGTATTTTCAACGATTCATCAAGAGGCCTTCGACGCGCTGCTGGGCGCGGCTTCTTATTCAGGGTTTAACCTTGTCTCGGGAGTCACGGGGATGAACCGAGGTGCCCCAGATGATGTGTTAGTCGATGTTGGCCTGTTCAAAGAGATTAGCTCAAAGGCTATGGAATCTGGTCTGGGCGTAGAGAGATTTCGGTACGCAATAACACCCCGCTTTGCTCTCTCTTGTGATGAGGAAATGCTGGATTATTGCGGCCAACTTTTAGAAATAAATCCGCATTTACTAATGCAGACACATATCAACGAGACTGAAGATGAGGTTTTGGCTACATCAAATTTATTCCCGCGTTCTACCGATTACTTGGATGTATATGACGCATTCGGTTTGTTGGGTGATAGATCATTATTTGCGCACGGGATCTACACGACCGAATCTGAATACAAAAGATGGGCCGCATCGGGTGCCTCTGTGATTCATTGTCCTACCAGTAACACGTTCTTGGGGTCTGGATTGTTCAATGCGTCGGAATACGTCTCGAGAAACATCAACATTGGAATGGGAAGCGATGTTGGGGGTGGGTTCTCGTTAAATCCTTTCGTGACGATGTCGGAGGCGTACAAGGTCGCTAGGTTAGGTGGTAAAGTATTAGACCCTTTACAGTTGGTTTATTGGCATACACTGGGAAGCGCCAAGGCTATCAATCAAGCAGATGTTATTGGATCTTTAGAGTCAGGGAAGTGGGCAGATTTTTGTCTGATTGATATCACGAGTGACGATATAGGCTTCGAGGTATGGGAGAGATCTCGTAGTGTTCAAGAGAAATTATTTGGGTTGATGTTTTTGTTGCCTGATTCCAGTAGTAGAGTGGTTGAGACCTATGCCGGCGGTATCTCACGTTGGCGAGACACAAGTTGTCTGGGATCTAAGTAGGGTCCTGGGATTTAGGGCCTTTTCACGAAAAAAGGGAATCATTGAGTATGCCTGGGAGCTGGAGATGTCGCGATACTTAGATTGGCTGTTGTTGGCAACCATCGTCATAATTAGCTTGGCTTCACCTCTCGTGGTGCTCGAATTCGTCAGCGGAAAATACTGACTAGATGCCCGATTTCAGTACTTTATCCTGTAACTGTTGGATGCGTTTCTCGATCAATTCGTTGTTCGGCATGAGTTTGAGTAGTTGCTGTTCGGCCTGAATTGCACGCTCGTACCGTTTATTAGTTTCAAAAATCATCGACAATCCGCCGAGTGCCCCAAAATGTCTTGGCTCTAAGATTAATGTTTGCTGGATATCTAGTAGTGATGACTCGAATTCACCCAGTACGAAAAATGTGGTTGCACGTCTATTCCATGCCTCAGCGAAGGTTGGGGCCGCCTCAATAACCCGGTTAAATTGGGTAATAGCATCCCGAGTCTGTCCGATCTGTAGAGCCTTAACGCCTCGATCAAACACAGACTGCAGCGGTAGAGCATGTTGCGGGAGTTCGTACCAGTGGGACCAGATTTTATTTTGGATTTCACCAATTTCTATAAGGTTGTCGGATTCCCGGAGGGCATTAAATAGTTTACCGAGCTCTGGTTTGGTCTGATCAGCTTGAACGGTATTTATAGAAATCACTAACAATAACGCTGTTATTACTTTTATGAAAAAGTGCATACCTACCTCCGTCTGCTTAGAGATTAGGACGAATGACTTGAGATAAAAAGTACTTCTTTACGTTGTTCAAATCGTGTGATGACGAATTCGGAGGCCTGGGTAGAACAAACACACGAGCGCGAGTCTCGCAAAGCGTTAACATGCTAGAGGTACTTGGTCGTATCGGGTTGATAGTAGCCCCATCTGAGCCTTTGAAGCTACGGATCTGGATTTGTGGCGAGACTCAGACAGTTCCCACACTGCCCTTGGATTTCTATAACTTGATTCTTGTGGGCCTTGAATGTCGACGACAGAGGCATCTTGATGAGGCGTGAGATTTCGCGGTGTTCTTCGATTTTCTGGCAGCTTGTGCAGTGCTGGAGCACGTGGATATGGTCTCTGTGTTGGTCTTTACAAACCACAAACTTATTTGCTGACTCTATTTTGTGAACCAATCCAAGCTCGACCCAGAAATCTAACACTCGATAGATTGTACTGATATTGAATGACTCAACGGTCCGACTATTGGTGTGGTTTCGGAGCTCGTAAGCGGTGATCGGTTCGTCCACTATCTCTAGGGCCCGAAATATAGCAATCCGCTGTGGTGTTAGGGTCTTTCCTGCCGAACCAATCTGGTTAACCAGTTTGACATTATCGATCGCCATCGGCACCAGGAACGACGGGGATCATATCCTCTCCGAGGTTTAACGTTGTGATCTCAGACGCTACCAGACTATAGCCACTATCTGCTATGTCGAAGCTCTGGGAGCCTACAGACAGTCGGCCTGACACGATGATGGGTTGGTAGAGGTCTCGCAATGGTGTCGGTGCAGTGGTTGTGTCTACAAGTAGTGTCTGATTCAAAGGTGGTGGTGGGACATGGATGCACTGTCCCGCCTCCGGGACAAGTAAGAATTGAGAGACCTTTTCTCCTCGCACCTCTATGGGAACCATGAAGCCCGCGATCTCTACAGACTGACCCTCAAGAGAGGGATCGATCACCTTGCCTGCTTCGTCGAGTTGACTCTGGAACGTCGGGTTGAATAGCAGCTCGAAGTGAAAATCTTTTGGCACAAAATCGTAAGTTCCCGGGGGAATCAGGCTGTCCCAGGCGTTTTCCCAGCGAACAAAATCTTCCTCAGTAGCCTTATAGCCAGAGGCGACAGCGTTGACGATGCTGTTGAGGCTGAAAAAAATTAGCATGGCCGAAAGATGGGCTATTCGTATCAATTAGCGAATCCTCTGTGTAAGGAGCGTTTATATACCATGCCCGCAGGTATGAGGCTCGCACCTAGACCCGTCAAAACGATGATCATCAGTGTCATCAGCTCGTTGGCGGCTAACCAGGTGAGTTGAATGCGAATTCCTGCCCACTGCCCCAATAAGTCTGAGATGCCAAGTGTCAGGAGCCGTACTAAAACGACAGCCGATAGCACGGCAGTAAGACTGATGATGATTGTTTCTAGGAGTACGAGGCAGGCCAGCCTTGGCGGTGAGACCCCGAGAGCGCGTAGTATTGTCATCTCACGTGTCCGCCCGTCTAGTCCGGTCATTGTCATTGTTACCATCCCAATGATGCTGATTCCGATAATCAGCCAATTGAGAAGCTGGAATACCGAATCCACTGTGCCGACCATTGACCATAGTTCGGCCAGGGCAACACCGGGAATGACGGCGCTGATAGCCTCTTCCGGGTAGTCGTTGACCTTTCTTGTGAATTTAAATAGTCCTAGCTTAGATCTCAGCCCGAGATAGACCGCAGTTACCGTTTTTGGGAACAGCCGTTCTTTTGGTATTGTGCCGATATCGAGGTTCTCTAGGCTTACGGCCTTACTACCATTCTTCCATCCGAGATGAATCAATTCGTAGCCTTCGAGGCTTACGAACACTGCTCGATCCGTTGGTGTGCCGGTGGGCGCAAGAATCCCGGTGACATTAAACGAAAAGTCATCATGTAACTCACCCAGCATCTCAGAACCATGTGTCACGAATATTGCTGTGTCCAGGGTATATCCCAGTGCCTCCGCTACCTCACTTCCAATAACGACTTCGTTAAGATTGCTGAAGGTGGTTCCTTGCGCAAATACCAATGGTCGATCGCCACCAAATTTGATGCGATCGAAGTATTCATCAGTCGTCGAGATGACCCTGAACCCCCGGTGGTTATCTCCAAGCGCCACTGGCACTGACCATTCGACCATTGGATCGTCAGCGATGTCTAATACTGTTGCTGTCGTGATGTTATTCGTTGGTTTTCCTAGGTGAAATACGGTGTAAAGGACTAATTCTAGACCGCTCCCTCTAGGTCCAAGTACTAGGTCTACCCCGCTCAGACTTTGATTAAATCCGCTCTTTGTAGCTTGTTGGATTCGTTCGACCGTGAGCAGAAGCGCCATAGATGCGGAGAGGGCAACGATAACGAGACCAACCGCAACCAGCCTCGAGCGCATTGATGCCATGGCGAGCCGAAACATTATTCTTGCCCAATCCTGATCACCCGGTCGAACCATGGGATAATTTCGGGGTTGTGACTGATAACGATAATGGCCTGGGTCGAGGACTCGATGGAACTGCTAAGCTCTGAGATAAACTTCTTGGTTGCCGATGGGTCTAGCGCAGCGGTTGGCTCGTCTGCGAGGATAAGTTCAGGACACCCGAGCATCGCTCTGATGACCGCAACCCGTTGCTGTTGTCCGACACTCAGCTCGTTTGGCCTCCGTTTTAGAGTATCGGGTGCGAGACCCAACTGACGGCCTAGTGTGGTGGTTACGTGGGCAACATCTTCCGTCTTGGCGCGACGAGCCTTTGAGAATGCAAGCCCGAGAACGGCGTTTTCAAATCCGGATAGATAGGGGATGAGGTTCAGAGACTGAAAAATAATTCCAATGTGATCCGCGCGTATCCTGTCCAGCTGGATTGGTTTTAGATCATTGTACGAGCGGCCGAGCAATCGAATTGATCCAGACTGAATGGGTAGCACACCGGACAGCAAGTTTAGAAGGGTTGATTTCCCGCTACCAGACGCTCCCACCAGTGCAATTTTTTCGCCCGCCGCTACTTTGAGATCCGGAAATTTGAGTTTGTTCCCGGGCCCGTAGTTGTAACGTAGGGCGGTGGTCTCTAGGATCAAAGTGAGGTCAGTGCTCTTTCTCGTGTCAACGAGTCCGATAATGAACGATTCCCGACTATACCTTCAACCTCTATCATTGCAAGATCGTCGAATTTCTCAAAGGCTGGCGTGAAATCGAAAGAGGTGACATTATCCGGTTGCCTACAAGTCACGAGGGCCTCTACGACAACGTCCTTATGCTCCGACTCTTCGCTAATTCCTCCGTCTGTAACAACGTCTCTTAGAGAAAGGTTTATTTTTTTCTGAGCACAATCCGCAGAGTCGGGTACGCGGACCAGTTCGAAGATGTTATCCAGTTCTTTAAGTTCTGCGGTTAGGTGGGCATCACCCTCGTGTTCGTCGTGCTTGTGTTCGTCGTGCTTGTGTTCGTCGTGTTCTTGAAGTTGTGCGATTGGAAACTCGTAGTTTACTTGTAGCGTCGTCCCGTCTAAAACTATTTGCACGTGGTTCAGACCGTGGACGTGTGCCCCAGCGTGTCGTTTTTCAGCATGCGCAAAGCTAGCTAATGAGATAAGTGCCAGAGTCACAATGATCCGCATGAATTTCTCCTAAAAATGATTGATGCAGGTTGCAATATTATTGCAACCTATATTCGCGTCAAGCTTCCATTACATGATCGCAATGGAGGCATGATTTTTTGTGTACTTTTCAAGTGTAGACGGCGGCTGGAGTCCGTGTAGCACTGGTCTGGGACAATTGGCCGAGCGTCATCGTTTCAGTTGCTATGGATCTATGGTTTGCTCGAAAGGGAAGAGATAAAGGTCAACGTGATAAGGCTTTTTTGCCTTTACTGTTTCCAGCTGTGAAACAGGTCGGTGCTGAGAATCTGGGCCTGGAAAGACGCGGCACTTGAATTGTTCCTTTAAAGTTTGGTACTTGAACTTCTCAAGATCTTTACCTTATGAGAGATATTGGTGCGCTCGGTAGGACTCGAGCCTACGGCCGCCTGGTTCGCAGCCAGGTACCGCATCCAGCTGAGCTACGAGCGCGTCAAGTTTTGCGCAAATGCTGGAAGTGGCAAAGTATCTTGATGGGTACTTTAATTTTACGCTTTATATATCTGACAGTGATTTTGATTCAGCTCGCTCATTAATATTCATTTTATCTCGCAAAGCGGGTCCTCTGCTGGCTAATTTCTGTCCAACAGGCGTTGAGGTGTGTTACGCGATGGTTCATGGAGGTCTTTTTCCTGCGAGTACGGATTTTGGAGTGACGTCACCGGGGGAGTTTAGCAATCCGTCGCTTTTTGAGACCGGTGTTTTTAGGATATACCAGTCGGTCGGTTCCGTGATGATATTTTTTAGTCCAGCATTCTCTTGCCGGATCTTGGTCGGCCCACAGAGATTAAATGACATGGGCCTAATGCTTTTTTAAGTTTAGGTTGATAGGCCGAGATAAACCAGAAAACGGTTAGAGGACGTATATAGAAGATTTATGAGGGCAAATAAAGATGTTCAACGGTAATGTCGGAAGAGAATTCAAATGTCCA
>PBZS01000072.1 GCA_002730235.1 Gammaproteobacteria bacterium
ACTCTATCTCGGTTGATCGTCAGCCAAATCTTGGGCTCGCATGCTTAGCTCTGCTGCTTTAAGTGCATGAGCCTGAGTCATAGCGGATTCGGTTCCATTGACGCAATCAAGAATCAATTGTCCGAAAAATGGGAATCCGCTGTGGCCTAGGCAGTCTATTTCCTGCTCACCATTAGCGGTTACTATGAATAATTTTGAGGCTGGTGCCGCGCGCGCGATATCAATATATTTCCTTATCTCAATGGTGCCATCCGTACCGAGGACAAAGGTACGACCATCACCCCATGTCCTTAGGCCCTCAGGAGAAAACCAGTCAACGCGAGTATAAAATGAGGCGCCATTAGAGCCTGTCATTGAGAATTCACCAAAATCCTGCAGGCCAGGGAACTCTTGATGATATAAGTTCGCTGCTCGGGCAAAATTTATAGTTGCATCAGAGCAGTTCGCATAGGAAAGAAACTGCTCCACTTGATGTGAACCAATATCAGTCAAAATACCCCCATAGCAAGACTTGTCCATAAACCAGCTCGGGCGCGTCTCTGAAGCTAAGCGATGGGGCGCAAGATTCACTACTTGGAGCACGTTACCAATAGCTCCCTCGCCAATCAAATCCCCAGCAATCCAGGCAGCGTCATTATGGAGTCGCTCGGCATAATAGACCATATACTTTTGGCCCGTCGATAAAATTACCTGTCTTACTTCTTCTAATTGTATTAGAGATGTAAATGGAGATTTGTCAGTGAAGTAATGTTTACCTGACTTCATTACCTGACAACCTATAGCGGCTCGCTGATTAGGAACAGCAGCAGAGGTAACTAACTGAACTAATGGGTCATATAGAATCTCATCGAAATTTTTCGCTATCCGAACTGATGGGAATTTCAAACAAAACTTTGCGACGCGCTCGGGATCAGGATCATAGACCCACTTTAAAGTAGCGCCTGCATCGCTCAGCCCGTTGCATTGACCAATAATATGGCCATGATCAAGAAATGCCGCCGCATACTGGAATTGACCGCGGCCTATGACCGGCTCTACTTTTGAGCTAGGTGCGTAGTTTTCTCCATCTTTAATCGATCCCATTTTTACTCTATACCAATCCTAATTTCACAGCAGTTGAGTAAGTTAAGCTCACCATTACCACTAAAATACAAAGTCCCATACAGACATTGTAAAAAAGCGCTTTGCCACCTATCGGCCGATCCGCGTGCAAATAATCGCTACGGTTATTAAGAATCAACCAGCCCACATAGGCTATTGGCAATAAGGCACCGCATATTGCGGCAACAGGTATTACTACATATGCTCCCATGGTTGACCAGACAAATACGCCAAGAATAGCCGGCGTTGGTATCAATAGAGCTAAACGGTAGTTACGTGAATCATGGCTCCACCCAAAGATAGCAGCAGCAGCGGCACCGCAGCAAAGCATGTGCATCACGAGTGAGCCGATGACCATGCCAAGCACACCACAAAAGAATATTAGTTTACCGGTAATTTCACCAAGCCCAGCATTGACAAACATTTCTCCTACTTTTCTTGGCTCAAGTTTACCCACAATATCTAAACCGGTGTCATGAAGTGCACCGGCGGCCGCAATAGAAATCAAACTAGTAATGACAATGTAGGGAAGCACCAAGCCAAGCACAATGTCGAACTGCGCTAATTGTCGATGCTCCCGCCCCCACTGTCGGTCAAGTAATGTATAACCATAGACAAAGGTCATATTTATGCCTACAGCAGTACCCAAAGCTGCCATGATAATAGTTAGGCCCGCAGCATCAGAGGGTACAGATCTTGGAATATAGCCTGCTGCTACTGAAGACCATTCGATCTGACCATTTGTCGCAGCAGAAAGTACAACCCATAAAAAACTAATAATAATCATGCCGCTGAGAATTTTTATGAGATTTTCAAAAAGTGCCACATCCCGCCCGCCCCTGCCGTAATTCCAAGCCATGTAGGCACAAGACATCCAAATTAAAATACCTAATAGCAGTAGATACAAATCCCGTAATGCACCACCTTTCTGCCTTAGACTAAAGTTAGTACTTACCGCAATGATTTCCTCAAGCATTCCCGCGCCTAGAGGATAATGAGAAAACCCCCAAATAACACTCGATAACAAAGCTGCCCACGCCCACGCCCAAGCTAATCCGGGGTGCACATGCTTACGCATGGCCTGATACGGTTCTTCGCCTGTACTTAAGGTTTGATGAGACAATGCGAACAACATAATGCAGCCTATAAGCATGGCTAATGGCTGCAACCACAGTAGCTCATAGCCATAAACAGCTCCAATCATTAAGGAAGTTACTAAACTGCCGCCGCCTAGGGTCATCGCGCCCTGTAACCATCCAGGTCCACTTAGCCGAAGATAAATTGGAATGCGCAATAGTAAAGGTCTCGTTGCTGCAGTTTTAAGCAAATATGGCTCATTCATCGAAATGATGCTCCCATATCAATATTAACGTCTGCTTCGGAAGCCGTTCTCAATCGACTTTTATCACGGTGCTTATTTAGGGCCTTATGAAATAGTGCACTGTCCAGCGGCATTTGAATCTGCTCACCATTCCATGCTGACAGGAGGATAGCATTTGCTATAGCCAAGGCTTTTAGACCTTCCTCTGCGGGCGCTATCAAGCCTTCATTTGAAGATATAGCGTTAATAAAATTCTGAGCAATGATGGCGTGCTGATTAACAGAAGAGCTCACCGATAAATCTGTAATGTAAACGTCTGGCTGTCCAAACATCTCTGAGGTAGTCTGACTAAACTGCGAGGTTGAGGGACGATTCTCAAAATGCAGCAGTTTCTCTCCGTCATAGCTAAGCATTCCTCGATCACCAATAATGTCAAACCGGTTAACCCCCGGGGCTTCTCCAGTGGAGCCGATAAAAGATCCAGTAGCGCCATTTTCATACTCAAAAAAAGCAGTAGCCTCGTCCTCGACCTCGATATTATGGTACTTGCCAAATCCACAAAACCCTTGAATTGACCTCGGCATCCCACAAATCCATTGCAATATATCAAAGTTATGAATGCACTGATTAACCAGCAAACCTCCACCTTCACCCGCCCAAGTCGCGCGCCAATTGCTGGTCTGAAAGTAGATTTCTGGTCTGAACCAATTGGTCATAGTCCAGTTTATTCTCTGTAAAGCACCAAGAAGATTCTCCTCCATCTTTTTTTTCATCGCGACAAAAACGGGATCTGCTCGTTGATTTAACATTAGACCGAAGACTTGCTTAGGCTGAACTAATGCCAGCATTGTCTCACCCTCAGCAACAGATAGCCCTATCGGCTTTTCCATCAGTACATGTAAGCCTCGGCTAAGTGCATAGCAGCCAATTTCAAGATGAGAACATGTGGGAGTGGCTACGATAACTGCATCGCATACTTGTGTGTCGATTAATTCTTTATAGTTTGAATACTGTGGGATATTGAATTGTTCAGCCAAGGAGCACGAGCCACGCGCGCTTACCGCTGTAATTATGCCCCCTTGAATAACGCCGGATAAGATATTACTGGCGTGTTGTAAGCCAATATTACCAACGCCAATAATCCCAAGCCGCACGGTCATAAGATACGCTCGGTTAACCAAGTAATTGTTGATCTGCCTGATGTGTTTCGCATTCCTGACCTCATTGCGGTATCAAATCAATTAACCACTCAGCGGGGTATGACTACATGGACAAATTCCACCCATCTTGAAACTCACGTTGCCAAAATCGGTTCGCCTCTACTCCTTTAACCCTCCCATTACTCGAATCACAATAAATATCTTCACCAACGCGATAAGCGATATTACCTAAGTGACAGAGTAGTGTGCTTGAATGTCCGTCGGCTATAGGTGAGTGTTGCTGTTTTGCTACACCCCTAATCGAGTCGAGAAAATTATTGACATGTGCCTCGGTTAAAGCACCTGCACCAACAAGATCGTTGGTATTCACAGCGCGATTCTGCGCCTTTCTTTCGCGCAATAAGGTTCCATCAGTACTGTAAATTTCATAGCCAGCACGATCAACAATAGCATATCCGTTGGTGCCGAGCAGAAGGGTGCCTCTCCCACGACCAAAACGATTTACTTTGTTACAGCTGTTGCCAACCCATTCTATGGTTTTATCACCCGGAAAATCATAACGTACTTCCATGGTGTCATACATTTCCCAATCATCGGTTGTATGAAAGTTTCGACCTGCGGTTACAGAGACTTTTTCTGGAAAATCTAACCTCATAGCCCAGCGTGCAATGTCAAGTTCATGAGCGGCGTTGTTACAAATTTCGCCAGTACCCCAATGCCAAAACCAATGCCAATTATAATGGACATAAATGTCTTTATAAGGGCGCCGGGGTGCCGGCCCTTGCCAAAGATTCCAGTCTAACCAATGAGGTGGCGATACGGCTTTACCATGGCCTATCGACCCACGATTGTTGCCGTACCAAGTCTCTGCTCGATAGACATCGCCGAGTAGACCTTCCCTAATTAAACTAATAAGTTCAATACTTTCAGCTGCCGAGCGCTGTTGATTGCCCATCTGAACAATCTTCTTATATTTTTTTTGCGCGCTTACAAAGATCTCACCCTCGTGTGGATTGTGACTGAGCGGCTTCTCGACATAAACGTGTTTACCCGCCTCTAGCGCCATAATCCCTGCCACTGCGTGCCAGTGGTCTGGCGCAGCAATCACTAATGCATCCAGCGAGGGATCTTCAAGAATTCTACGTATGTCATTATGCGCTTTCGGCGAAGAAAACCCTGCAGACACAATTTCTTGAGAGGTTTTCGCAAGCACTCGGCTATCTACATCACAACTATGGGTCAAATTGACACCACCAACCGACACTAATGACCTCATGAGACCCGCGCCCCGGCTGTTGGTACCCATAAAACCCACATTTATCCGGTCATTAGCCCCAAGAATTCGAGCATAACTGCGCGCGCTAAATGACAAACCTGTGACCACGCCCGCAATGGCGCCCCCCAAAAAATTTCTTCGCTTGATCGTCACCTTATTGTGTCCTCAGTTTGTCAAAGTCTTTGATCTTTATCGATCGAAAAGAGACAAGATCTCCATGATCTTGCAGAAGGATTGGGCCTTTCTCCCACTCTCCAAAATTTTTCCATTTCGCGTACTTGCTATAGGCCACGAGCGCTCTAAAAATTTGCGTTCCGCGACGATAGTTAACCACCAAGGTATTATTTAACCAATGCTCGACATGATCACCGCGAACCACAATCCGCGCTCGATTCCAATGCCCCGGTCCTTTGATGGGTTTTTCTGCGCTAGCGGGTACACTGAGGTTGGTGGCAGTGATAAGATCATACAAAGAACCGAGTGTCCTATTTCCAGAAACGCCACGTTTTGCGTCTGGGTGCAATTCATCGTCCAAAATCTGGAACTCTAACCCAATCGCCGAGCCCTCACCTTTCAGCAGATTCGGATCAACGAAGTACTTAATTCCGCTATTGGCACCTGCCGAGAACTTAAAATCCAGCTCCAGCTCAAAATTACTAAATTCTTGCGTCGTTATGATATCGCCACCATTTCGCGCTTCGCCACCGCCTGATGAAAGAACACTTAAGACGCCATCACTGAGATCCCACCCTTTTTCGGGAAAATTTGAAAACTTGGCACCTTTCCATCCGGCCGTTGTCTTACCGTCCCACAAGAGTTCCCAACCCTCGTTCAATTGGCGTCGCGTAAGTCGATTATTCAGAAAGCTAATTTGCTCAGCTTCGTCTTCCGGTGTTAAAAAGGTGCTCAAGTTATCCGTTCTAATACGAACGTTCCTCCACCGAACTTGTAAATTTTTCTCCGTGACATCATCTGCAATACTGTGAACTTGTAGAGCGATGTACCCCTCAGATGCGACTTCATCAATTAAATGTGCCGCTGGTATCCCATTTACCCAAGTTCGAATAGACGTCCCAACAGCCTCGATTCGCATATGATTCCACTCTGAAGGCCTAAACGCCTGACGAGCTTGGGGATTACGGTTCAAATTATAAAGCCACCCGCGCCTGCCTTCCTCGTATATCCCGCCGCTCCAACTGCGTGATGAGCCGTCTATTTCTATTTGATAGCCATGTACACGCCCGTTGTTGAAGTCATCTCGACTGTGACTACGAAATTGCACACCGGAGTTTAATAACGGATGGATTTGGGTTTCAAACTCTAAAATAAAATCTCCATAATGCTGTTTGGTCGCCAAAAAGCTATTTTGAGTACCCGGCACGGCCGTCCCCACAACAACGCCCTTTTCAACATGATAACGAGCCGCGCCACCGATTCGATGCCAGCCTTTGAGGGTGGTTCCATCAAAAAGGTTCTTCCATCCCAAGGTGGCCTCTTTTTGCTCCGCCATGCTGCACATCGGAAATAAACACAAAAGGGTCAAAAGACCGAAAAAGCCTCTATAAAGCACTACGCGCCCTCCTTTATTACTTTTATTACTCTTATTACTCTTATTTCTTTTGAACGCTGGCGGCTGATGAAAGTAAACTTTAGCCAAACAGCCAAACGCTGCTGTTAGTCCGATAAACCTCCATATCAAAGAGGCTACGGAGCTTGAAAAAACAAGCAATTGACATTTAGCCACATGTCGATAACGAACCGAAAAACATAACCGTCCAGTAAATTATTATATCCGCACTTCAACGTAAACCGTGTGGTAGCCTGTCGCCTGACCATCTTGAACATTTAAGCGCAATCGATACATACCTGGCGCACTGAACGTCACTTGCGTCGCCAGTGCGGCAGGCCTTGAAAAACTAACATTTTTCTCGTCGCCAAACACATAGGTCAGCGCGTTCCCCTCTTTGTCCTCGCCCACCGAAACCGCTTCTACTGCCGACGACACAGACTCCCATTGACTGACTAGAATGTCATTTTCAGTATCGATAGCATCACCGTTAAGCCAAATAGTATCACTTTGCGAGAGTTGGACGATTTGTTCCTCACCCGCATAGACATCGGGCGGTGTGTTATCAGTCTGAGTGATCTGTTTGGAATCGCTTGAGCCATTCACGTGAGCACGCACAGGTTTACCCGCGACAGTAAAATTTCGAAAAAACATAGTCTCAAAGTCAACATCTTGAATTATATTCGGTTGCTCACCAGAGCCGATATGGACACGGTCAAATACAAAATCTCGTAATAAAGACTGATCTGTTCCTTCCAATTTAAGCGGATAAATAGAAGTACCAGCAGTTATGTTTTCAAAACGGATATCTTTGAATTCTGGATGACGATCATAGACTACACCGCTGCTATCGTAGTTTGTTGTGACCTCAATCATATTTAGTTTACGCCGATTCTCGGGAACATCCGCAAGATCACCAAAGTTAAGATTACGAATACGAATATGCTCAAAGTGACTGCCGCGATTATTATTGGCTTTAAAATAAAACCCTTTTCGTAAATTTTCACCCGTCGAATTTTCTATAAATACGTTTCGCACTCCCCCAGAAGCTTCGCTACCCAAAGCAATTGCGTCGTCTGCTAAAAAACGAACGTTTTGCACAACTATGTTCTTGCTCGGGATCATTTTTTGTAACCCCTCTAAATCGCGTCCTGATTTAATTGAAATACAATCATCCCCCGTCGCAAAGTCAACATCATGAATAAATACATCTTGGCTAGCCTCGATGTCTATTCCATCATTATTTTTATTCAACGAGGTCATTGCGATGCTTCGCACTGTGATATTTTTGGACATGTAAAAGTGGTTCACCCAAAAAGGTGAATCAATGATCTTAACGCCTTCCAATAGAATATTTTCCGAGTCGTAAAACAGAATAAATGAAGTGCGCAATTTATCTGACTCATCGAAGACGCGCTCAAACACGGGAACATTAGAGTTATTCATGTCACGCGTAGATTGCTCAGATGCCATCTTGCTTGAACCGGAAATACGGAGCAAATCTTCGTTTTTAGCTTTACTCACCCATGTCGACCAACTTTGAGCCGCATTCCCGTTGATCACACCTTGACCCGAAATTGCGATGTTTTTCTTTTGATACGCGTATATCAGGGGGGAAAAGTTGTAAACATCCGTGCCTTCATATCGCGTCAAAACTTGCGGAAGATATTTGTCGTAATCGGTACCAAAAGACAGTTGAGAGCCCGCTGCCAAATGAAGATTTATATTACTCTCTAGAACAAGGGGTCCATCTATGAAGAATATCCCCTTGGGAATTACAAGTTTACCACCACCTTGCCGTGAGAGGTCAACAAGGGCGCGTTGAATAGCCTTGCGTGCATCCTTAACGCCGTCTGATGGAGCGCTGTATGGTTTGTTAGTCACCACCAACGTGCGATTAGGAAAACTGGGCACCGATACGCGCGACAGAATGACGGGGACCTGCGCCCACGAGCCACGATATTCAGGATTATCGCCGACGCCGGAGGTGTCTAAGTCTAAGGTGGATTTAGCACTGCAACCCAAGAACATGATCGTTACAAACGTGCTTAATAACGATTTTCGTATTATTGCCACCATCTCACTTCCCCTTTATTTATATTTTCTGAGTGCATCATAACGGTGCATTTAGGTGATATTTGGCAATTGCATAGCGTGCCGAAGTATACTGTTGTATTTAACACGGGCTCTTACTTGAATTGCAAATATCGAGTATTTTCTTTGAAATAAAAATTTGGTTCCTGAACTGAAAATGAATCCGAGTCACGTTCAAACATGCACCCACACCGAGATTGTTTTTTAGTCAGATTGCCAGTTTAATAGATGATTATAGTCAAGGCACTCGTATAAAAATCCGCTTCAACAGCGTCTTCGTCCGCGGTGAGTTATCATGAAGAGAGTGAACCCACAATGTCGACTCACTGATCGAGGAATCTCAACGAGCGCCTTTTTTGGGCTGAGATGGAGATAGTACCTCGACTCAAACCTAAACGCGACGGGCTAGCGTGCCGCAAAAATGTGCAAACTTTGCGCATCGGCCGATTTTTTATACACTTGGGGCAACGCGGTACGTTTCTTTGTTAACGACGATCAACGACACTATGCACAAACATAACCTTGAGAGTCGATCGCAGC
>PBZS01000073.1 GCA_002730235.1 Gammaproteobacteria bacterium
GTTCAACACGCACGGCGGCGCCGATAAATACCTCAGCATCAGTAGATAAAGCTAACCGATAGGGTAGAACGGGAGTTAATACGCTATGACCAAAAAATGGGGCATAGACCCCATCACCTTCCTTGGGTACCTGGTCAGGTAAAACGATTACTGCTTCAGCTTGCTTTAGTCTTTTGCGTATTTGTCTCACGCCCATCGTAGTGGTAGGAACAAGAACGTTTCCGCCACGCTCGCGTGCATCTCGCACCATTTCCGAAATATCATTAGCACGTAATGGACGAAACATCGCTGTATAGGAACGATGCTGGGTCAACCAAACACCAAATAATTCCCAATTTCCTATATGAGGCAGTAGGATCAATGTGGGCTTGTTTGTAGAAACTTTATTAAATGTATTCAATCCGTGTACAAGTCTGACGAGGCGATGTGAATATTCAACAGGCCTAACCCACGTGCTTATTAAGCTGAAAAATTTCTGGCCAAGATCCTCCAGAGAGGCATGCGCCAGCTTCAGTCTTTGCCGTTTTGAAAGCTCTGGATAGGCGAGTTCAAGATTCAATCTCGTAATCCTAGCAGACTGATTTGGTACAACTATCAGATAGAAGGTGACAATCTTTGCCAAGAACCGCTGCAAAAAAGATGGCATTTTGCCAACAAACCAAACAAACCGCTTAATCAACTGCACAAATCCTTAACCTGTTAGCTATACTGTGCACCGTTATCCTAGACGACGGAACTTCTATGCCGACTACTGGCACACCAGATATTTTAACTTTCCAAGGACTCATCCTTGCTCTTCAACAATATTGGGCAGCCGAAGGTTGCGTTATATTACAACCCTATGACATGGAAATGGGGGCCGGAACCTTTCATCCAGCGACTTTTCTTCGGGCAATTGGTCCTGAACGCTGGAATGCTGCTTATGTGCAGCCATCTAGACGCCCGACCGACGGGAGATACGGCGACAATCCAAATAGAGGACAACATTACTACCAGTTTCAAGTGATCATGAAGCCACACCCCAAGAATCTTGTCGAACTGTATTTCGGTTCTTTGGAATATCTTGGAATCAACCCGCAAATTCATGATTTGAGACTAGTTGAAGACAACTGGGAATCACCAACGTTAGGAGCGTGGGGCCTTGGATGGGAAGTATGGCTCAATGGGATGGAAGTCACACAATTCACCTACTTTCAGCAAGTCGGGGGGCTCGAGTGCTACCCAGTTACAGGGGAGCTCACCTACGGCCTAGAGCGTATCGCGATGTATTTGCAAAATGTCGAGTCGATGTACGAGTTAGTTTGGACTAAGAATGACGGTGGCTTTGTGACCTATGGCGATGTTTTCCTGCAGAATGAACAAGAAATGAGTGCATATAATTTTGAGCATGCGAATACGGACTGGCTTTTAACGGCTTTCGACGAAGCAGAAATATCTTGTCAGAAGCTGTTAGATTCCGCATTACCATTGCCGGCATATGAGCAAGTTTTGAGAGCTAGTCACACATTTAATCTACTCGATGCGCGTCATGCAATCAGTGTGACAGAACGCCAACGCTTTATCCTGAAGGTGCGTGATCTTGCTAGGCGAGTCGCAGACAGTTATTTTTTGTCTAGAAGACAAGCTGGTTTCCCCCTAGCAGATGAGGCATTGCGTACCCAATATTTAGATGAGGAAAACGGATGACCAAGTCTTGCTTCGTTTTTGAGCTCGGATGCGAGGAGCTGCCCTATTCAGCCCTTCCTTCACTCAACACTCAGCTATATACTCTCTTCAAAGAAAAATTGACGTTTGCGTCATTAAAATACTCAGATATTTCGGTGATTGCTTCGCCACGCAGGATTGGAGTTGTAATTTCAGGGTTAGCGCAAAACTCTGATAACAAAACATTTGAGCGTCGTGGCCCAGCATATTTAGCTGCATATGCTAACGGGGAGCCAACAAAAGCACTACGAGGGTTTTGTAAAGGCCTTGGTATCAAACCCGAACAAACCTCGTCGATTAAAACTGAAAAGGGACAGTGGGTTGTATATAACGGCGTCGAATACGGAAAAAAAGCCTCCGTCGTTCTCGCTCAAGTGTGCCCAGATGTTGTTCAATCGTTAGCTCTATCGAAAGCGATGCGTTGGGGCAGTAGCCGAGATGAATTCGCACGGCCGGTACACTGGATTCTGGCAATGCTGAACGAAAAAATCGTGCCTGTCACCGTTTTTAAACTAGAAAGTAGTAATACAACATTTGGTCATCGTTTCATGGCTCCCGCCAAATTAGTGATCGATCACGCGTCAAACTACGAAACCATTTTAAATCAAGCATTCGTAATAGCGAACTTCGAAACGAGAAAGGCAAGAACCTGGGCGGTCGTCCAAAAAACGGCCAAAACAAATAACGTGCGAATTGATGAAGATGACGCTCTGCTCACAGAAATCAGTTGTCTTGTAGAATGGCCTGTGGGGATATGTGGAATATTTGATGAAAAATTCCTTACGACCCCAGAAGTGGCGCTAATTGCAGCTATGAAAGGACACCAAAAATACTTCCCAACAAGAACAAAAGAGGGGCACTTAACAAATCGATTTGTGGCCGTGGCGAATATAAAAAGTAGAGATGAAAGCCAGGTTGTTTATGGTAACCAACGGGTCATACGGGCTCGCCTTGCGGATGCAAAATTTTTCTATGAAACTGACCGAAAACAGACGCTCAGATCAAGAAGACATCAGCTTGACACTATTATATTTCATCCAAAATTGGGGTCTCTTGGCGCAAAAACCGAGCGTCTCAAAATAATTTCGGAGAAAATTGCAAGATCTGTTGGAGTCGATACGGAAGTTATACACCAAGCAGCAGAACTTTCACGGTGCGACTTATTAACAGAAATGGTCCTTGAGTTTGACGAATTACAAGGACGAATTGGTACGTTATACGCCACACTCGATGAAGAAAATCCTGATGTTGCCAAAGCGATCCAAGGACTCTATCAACCGGCGGGGGCATCCGACAGCGTTCCTGAAGATTTATTTGGTTCGATATTAGCAGTCGCAGATCGGCTGGATACTCTTGCAGGGCTATTTGCGATCGACCAACCTCCTACAGGTAGCAAAGACCCTTTCGCGCTCCGAAGGGCCGCCATAGGACTATTGAGGCTCAACGAACGATCTGAATTGAAGCTAGATCTAGAGCCATGGGTACTCGAAGCATTTAATGTGCAACCCACAGATGGATCGACTGACGCTCCTTTGGCATTAATGCAGTTTGTCATTGATCGAGAGCGTGTGCGATTGATAGAATTTGGCTATCGTCACGATATTATCGTGGCGGTGCAAGCCTCAAACAGGCTTAACACTGCGCTAACAAGCGCACGGGTGAAGGCTCTTACAGACCAACTTGAGAGCGACGCGTTTGCAAAATTAATCTCTTCAAATAAACGAGTCGTAAATTTACTCAAAAATTGTGACAAACCACCCTGTGCCATCAAGCCTTCCTTATTTGAACACCCAAGCGAAGAAGTGCTGTTTCAGACAGCAACAAAGGTTTATCAAGATGTGGAGAGAGCTGTTTCACGTGAAACATATACCGAGGCACTACAATATTTGCTAGAAATGAAACTCAAAACCGACGCATTCTTCGACCATGTAATGGTGAACTGCGAAACCCCTAAAATCAAAAAGAACCGCCTTGCGATTTGCCAGCTAGTAAAAGACGCATACGGGCGACTCGCCGACCTCAGCCTAATACAGCAGTGATATGCCTACGATCATCCTAGACCGCGATGGTGTGATTAACCACGACTCTGAAAACTACATAAAGTCACCAGATGAATGGCAAGCCATCGATGGCTCCCTGGTTGCAATAGCAAAACTAAAGTCGGCTGGATACCAAATTGCTGTCGCTACAAACCAAAGTGGCTTGGGCAGAGGTCTTTTTTCGCAGTCCGCCCTTCTTGCAATACATAAAAAAATGACACAAGAAGCCAAAGCATCAGGTGGCTTTTTTGACATGATTGTATTTTGTCCCCACCACCCAGATGCTAATTGCGTGTGTCGGAAACCGAGAACAGGCCTCCTCCAGGCCATAAACGCCAGACTACCTCTCAATGCCGACAGCGACTGGCTGGTGGGCGACACAGCCGGGGACTTAAAAACAGCGCAATTAATGGGAATTCGTGCAGCATTGGTAGAAACGGGGAAAGGGGATCAGGAAATCATAACAGGAGTTGTTTCACGTGAAACAACTCCTGTTTTTAAAAACCTAGCACATTTCGCTAGTTGGCTTTTAGATATCCAAATTTAAAACGTTCAGGGCGTTCGCTTCAATAAACTCTCTTCTCGGTTCCACCTCGTCACCCATGAGGGTCACAAACATTTGGTCAGCCGCAATCATATCCTCTACCGTGACTTTCAGTAATCGCCGCGTTGAGCTGTCCATTGTTGTTTCCCAGAGCTGCTCCGGATTCATCTCTCCGAGACCCTTGTAGCGCTGTATTTGAGGACCTCTGCGCGCCTCGGACATCAACCAATCATAAATCTGCTCAAAACTGACCACGTCAGAAACACGCTCGCCTCGAGAGACACGCGCGCCTTCACCAATTAACCCGGCTAACAGATCTGCCGCCTTGGCTATCTGACCGTAGTCCCCGCCGTCGAAGAACTGATGACCAAAAACAAACCGGTCTGTCAGCCCATGTTGGATGCGCTCGACAACTACCCGATACTCTTGCCTTTCTGGATCAGGCTCGATAGTCACCCTAAAAAACATTCCCTCCTTCGGGTCGCTAGGTAACTGGCCCGCCAAATCACTAGCAAACACCTCCATGCGTTCCCTTTTCGCTAAATCAGACACCGCTATGGGGGCTATGAATAACATCCCATGAAGCGACTCGTAGGGAAAAATGCGGTACAACTTGTCTACCACTGCCCGGCCGGATCTGTAGGTCGCGAAGAGCCGCTCCAAAACCTCCCCAGAAATCGCCTCTCCAGACGATAGATGAACTACCGACCCGTCAAGGGCCGTATTGGTTAAAAATGCTTCTAAAGCCGCTTCATCTTTTAAATATTGCTCTTGCTTCCCTTTTTTTACTTTGTAAAGCGGCGGCTGTGCAATGAAGACATAGCCACGCTCAACTACTTCCTTCAAGTGCCTGTAAAAAAACGTCAACAACAGCGTCCGTATGTGTGCGCCATCAACGTCTGCATCCGTCATAATGATTATTTTATGGTAGCGAACCCGCTCGATATCGAATTCTGGACCTATTGAACAACCAAGAGCCGTTACCAAAGTACCTACCTCTTGCGAACTGAGAAGCTTATCGAATCGAGCTTTCTCAACATTCAATATTTTTCCCTTTAAAGGAAGTATCGCTTGCGTCTTACGGTCGCGACCTTGTTTTGCCGAACCACCTGCGGAATCGCCCTCAACAAGGAAAAGCTCGGACAGCGCGGGATCTTTCTCTTGACAATCAGCTAACTTCCCCGGCAATCCAGCAATATCCAAAGCTCCTTTGCGTCGAGTTAACTCTCGAGCCTTCCTTGCCGCCTCTCGCGCCCTAGCCGCATCAATCATTTTCATAACAATTTGTTTGGCTTCTGACGGTCTCTCCATTAAAAATGTCTGAAAAGCCTCACGCATTTCTTGCTGAACAGCTGTCTTAACCTCTTGCGAGACCAGTTTATCTTTAGTTTGAGACGAAAACTTAGGATCAGGAGCTTTGACCGAAATAATCGCTGTTAGACCTTCCCTCGCATCATCGCCAGAAGTAGCCACCTTCGCTTTTTTTAAGAGCTGTTCATCCTCGATATATTGGTTCAACAAACGCGTCAAAGATGTCCGAAAGCCTTCTAAATGTGTGCCACCATCTTTTTGCGGGATATTATTGGTATAACAAAAGATATTCTCTTGGTATGTATCGTACCACTGCAATGCAATCTCAACGCCAATCCCGTCCACTCGCTGAGACGAAGAGAAATGGAACACGTCGCAAATTGGACTCTTATTTTTTCCTAAATAACCAACAAACGCTGACAGACCCCCTTCATACTCAAAAACCTCAGATTGAGCTGTGCCCTCTTCGCTCAATTTAATCCGCACACCTGAATTCAAAAATGAAAGCTCTCGAAGTCGCTTAGCGAGCACATCATAACTAAAATCTGTAATGGCAAAGGTGTCTCCAGACGGCTTAAACCGGAGGGTTGTCCCGGTTTCAGTTGTCGTGCCAACGGGCCCCAACGGCGCTTGTGACTCCCCATGCCGATATTCCTGCTCCCAGACTGAGCCTTCTCGTCTCACAGTCAACACCAGGCGCTCACTCAGTGCGTTGACTACCGAAACGCCAACGCCGTGTAGTCCGCCGGAGACCTTATACGAATTCTCATCGAATTTGCCGCCAGCATGTAAAACCGTCAATATAATTTCGGCCGCGCTTTTTCCCTCTTCGTGCGCATCCACCGGAATACCACGACCATTATCGTGGACTGTCACAGACCCGTCTGTATGAATTATGACATCGATCTGGTCACAATGGCCTGCTAAAGCCTCATCGATGGAATTATCAACCACCTCAAAAACCATATGATGTAGCCCGGTACCATCATCTGTATTTCCAATATACATCCCGGGCCGTTTCTTCACAGCCTCGAGGCCCTTTAATACCTTTATAGAACTACTATCATAAGTCCGTGGCTGCTGATCTTGTTCCATTCTTTTTCCTTAATGCGACACGATTCTTCCGTGTTTCACGTGAAACACTTTCGCTTGACCCAACTTAGACAAATCTACCCCGACACGATCGACAGTTATGCCTGTTGCCAAAACCTGAACACCGCTTCGAACAACAACCTCCCAAACGCGCGACAATGAGCCACTATCCAGCTCCGCTCCAGGATCATCCAGACATAACACAGGATCAAGCCCACGTTGCCCAGCGGCCGAAAGCTGCGCCAAAATCAATGCGAGATTGCAAATCTTGAGTTGTCCTCGACTAAGCGTATCGATTGCCCTAACCCCCCCCCGCAAAATCTCTAAATCGGCGCGTTGCGGCCCAATCAGTGAAGACCGCGCCTTCACCTCGCGATGCCGATTGGCGACCAAAGCGTCCGCCAAACCTTTTTCGCCCCAACCGCTTCGATATAAAATATCAAGTTCAATTTGTAAGCCGAGGCCTCTCAGGAACGACTTAAACAAAGGCTTCAAATCATTTACGAACTTATTTCTCCATTCATGAACAAGTTCTCCATATTGTACGACCTGTTGCTCCCAAGGAAAAAGTTCTTGTTCTGAAAGTATACCACCCCTAAGCACAGCATTGCGCTGTAATACTGCCCTCCGCAAACCACTAAAAAGATGACTATTTCCATCCGACCAATGGAAGGCACCCCAATCCAAGAATCTTCGACGATCACTTGGACTGCCGGAAATCAAATCCAAAACATGCGGGGTTATCTGCAGTACAGGCAAAATTTTACTTAACGCCCCTTGGCCTCTAGCTGTTAGACCATCGACTCGCAATTTACGTTCATCGTTCCGACCAACTTGCACAGCCAACCGATGCTCAGTCCCAGCCTTCGTAACTTTACCAAAAACAGTCAAACTTGGCTGTCCAAAAGCAATCACTGACTTGACTCGCGATGACACGAAACTTCGCCCGAACGACAATATAGATACCGCCTCAAGGACTGAAGTTTTACCAGCACCATTATCACCAACCCACATATTGACAGAAGGCCCGAGCGACATAGATGTCTCTTCGAGCCCCCTTAAATGAGAAATGTGCAAAGATGTGATCACTTAGAGTCGCATTGGCATCACGACATATCTTCCAGAATCGTCTCCTACGCCAAGAAGCAAAACACTCCGGTTCGAATCTCCAAACCTCAATTCAACCAACTCTGTCCCAATGGTCGCCAAAACGTCGAGTAAATAACTTACATTAAATCCGATCTCGAAACCGTCTTCCCCAACAAACTCGACTTCTAAAGACTCTTGAGCCTCTTCTTGCTCTGCATTATTCGCAAACACTTCAATCTGGCCCTGCGATAGACGTAGGCGAACACCTTTATACTGTTCACTCGAGAGGATCGCAGCCCTCAAAAGGCACTCACGTAAACGCTTGCGGTCTGCCCGAACAACATGGTCACCCCCCTGGGGCACCACACGCTCATAGTCTGGAAAGCGCCCATCAATTAGAACGCTAGTGAATACAAATGTCGGCCCCGAGACCCGGAAATGACTTGTCGAAAAAGCCAAATCAACCGTATCATCGGCGCTTCCTGCCAACCTCGCCAACTCGAGCACTGCTTTACGAGGTACGATAAGCGAAAATGGATCTGGCAACGTTCCCTCTAAAGTTGTTTGAAAAAGACTCAACCTATGACCATCGGTAGCAACGGTTCGAAACTCGCCACCGCCAATCGAAAACAACATTCCGTTTAAATAGTAACGCACGTCTTGTTGAGCCATTGCGAACTGTGTTTTGCCAATCGCATCCTGTAGGGGTCCCTTAGCCAAAGACACTGTTGAGAGGTCACCACGAATCTCAAGCCTAGGATAATCAGCCGCAGGTAAAGTGGCCAACTTAAAACGAGAGCGACCACACACCAGAGTCATCTGCGAACCTTCCTGCTTAAAATCAATGACAGATCCCTCCGGAAGCGCCTTCGCAATATCAACCAGCTTTCTTCCAGGGACCGTCACAGCACCGCCAGACGCAACCTCAATTAATTCCATATTAGTTGAAATCTCACTATCAAGATCGGTACCTGTTACTACGGCCCCGGTTGCATCAACTTCAATAAGAACATTTGCCAGTATCGCCATAGTCTGCTTACGTTCGACCACCGATGCTGCAACCTGACCTTTCTCAAAGAGTTGTTCGCGAGAAACGGAAAATTCCATTATCCTTCCCTACCCAGTTAACGCTTTTAGAAGATTGCTATAATCATCCCGAATTGACAGATCTGTGTCACACAATTCTTTGATTTTTCTACAAGCATGCAAAACTGTCGTGTGATCCCGACCTCCAAAAGCCTCACCGATTTCTGGTAACGAGTGATCTGTGATTTCTTTACACAGCGCCATCGCTACTTGCCTAGGTCTCGCCACCGAACGATTGCGACGCTTAGATAATAAATCTGAAATTTTTATCTTGAAATAATCAGCGACCATTCGCTGAATGTTATCGAGAGATATCTGACGATCATGTACCGCAATAAGATCTCTTAATGTTTCACGTACAAAATCTAGGTTTATGGGCTGACCAAAAAAGTGCGCATTCGCTAACACTCTTTTTAGGGCTCCTTCTAGATCACGCACGTTACTGCGCACCTTTTGCGCAATAAAAAACGCACAGTCACGCTTCAGATCGATACCAGCTTCCTGTGCCTTATTAATCAAGATAGCAACTCGTGTCTCAAGCTCCGGAGGCTCCAGTCTTACAGTCAAACCCCATCCAAATCTGGACTTAAGACGATCTTCCATATTATCGATCTCCTTTGGATACCGGTCTGAGGTTAATATAATTTGTTGCTCTCCTTCCAACAGACTGTTGAACGTATGAAAAAACTCTTCTTGTGATTTTTCTTTACCAGCAAAAAACTGGATATCATCTATTAATAATGCATCTACATTTCTATACACTCGTTTAAAGTCAGCAATCGCATTCAACTGCAACGCCTTAACCATATCCGCAACGAAGCGTTCTGAATGTACATAGATAATTTTAGCTTTCGAATTGTTTTTTCGTATTTGATTGCCAACGGCGTGCATCAAATGCGTTTTCCCAAGCCCGGTATCACCATAAAGGAATAAAGGATTGTATTCCGAGCCGGGCTTTTCTGACACCCGCTGCGCCGCTGCACGAGCTAGTTGATTCGATTTGCCTTCAACAAAATTATTGAATCTAAAGTTCTCGTTAAGGCGATTACTGTGTTTGATGGACCCTTCAACTACTGCTGGCTCTCTACTTACCCTGACCATCGCTTTTTGGCTGTTCTCAGGCCTGTCCAGCTCTAACTCATCCTTAGAGATTCCGTTAAGATTGGATGTTCGATTTTCACCACTTGATCCAACCCTGAGCGTAACTTGAAAGCCACCGCCCACATGTTGCGAATAGAATGTCTCTATTCGCTCAAGGTAGCGATCTGTCACCCAATCTCTAACAAATCTGTTAGGTGCAAACAGACATATAGATTGAGAATTTACCTCTGCTTGTAAAGGTTTAATCCATGTATTTAGCTGTTCCGGTGTTAACTCTTGCGCCAACTGTTCTACGCAGGTATCCCAATCCATTAGTCATTACCTCCTTGCCGGGGATAAGTTATGCACAATCACACACGCCCGGGTCAATAGGCAACTCCTCAATATTTTCTATCTATATGTTTTTAATGATAAAATATTTCCGTTAACGAATTTGTGGATTAACTTATGTAAAAGCTTGAAAAAACTTCGAAATCAGCAAATTTATCAACAAGTAAGAAATTTTTAATCATTTTATCCACAGCCCGAAAATAACCAAAAAACTAGGCGTAAAAATCTGTTTGCCCAAATGTGTAAAAATACTTTGATTCTTAATAGCCTTTAGGTACCATCATCGCCGAACGTTGATATGAACAGGTAAAAATCATGAAACGTACGTTTCAGCCAAGTATTTTAAAGCGAGCACGAAATCATGGATTTCGCGCCCGTATGGCCACGAAAAGTGGTCGTAAAATTATTGCACGTCGCCGAGCCAAGGGCAGAAAACGCTTATCAGCTTGATTTTACCAAGGTGCTATTATGACGGTTTCATCATTACCGGCACGCAGTGATTTCGATGTTATTTTCAAGAGTCCCGATGCTAAGTGCAGCACTCGGGACTTTTTAATTTTGGCAAACCTGAGTAGTAGGTCTGAAGGTCACCGCGTTGGTTTCGTAACATCGAAAAAGAAAATTCGTCGCGCCGTCGACCGCAATCGATTCCGCCGTGTGATACGCGAGTACCTGCGACGCCATGAACCTATTTCACCCACCGACATTGTAGTAATTGCTCGGAAGACACCAAACGCACTTTGGTCCCTTACTTATCAAAAATTCTTGAATCAAGCCTTTACAAAATTGTCGACTAATCTAGCGAGGGCCTGTGACGACTAAACATGTTTGTGGTGTCTTAGCAATTGCGATAATTCGTTTCTACCGGTACTTTATTTCCCCGTTAATTCCGGCGTCGTGCCGGTTTCAGCCTACTTGCTCAAAATATATGATTGAGGCAATTGAATATCACGGCGTTATAACGGGATTTTGGCTAGGCATCGTTCGTATTGGAAAATGTCATCCAGGTCACCCAGGGGGGTTGGATCCGGTCCCTAAAAACAAAGGAAATTGAGATTAAATTAATGGATATTCAACGTACAGGCCTCCTCGGAATTCTTGGCATTCTCACATACGTGCTGTTTCTTCAATGGAATATCTTCACCGAGGCGCAAAACTCAACGACTGACTCGATACTGGCCTTAAAACAACAAAGTCTATCCACTCAGGAAGTACCATCTACCCCAAAAACACCTGCGCCTACTTCCGCTCAAAATATTGAAGTTTTGCCGACCGATTCGCTAATTAATGACGATTTCGTACGAATAACTACCCGGGCTACCGATATTTCTATCGCCCTAAAAGGGGGGGATATCACACAGATCTTATTAAAAGATTTCCCTGTCTCACTCAAAGACCCTGATAAACCAATCGCTCTCCTCGATGATACATCACGTACCTATATTGCTCAGAGTGGATTGGTCGGACCCGATGGCCCAGACGCATCTCAAAGTGGTAGGCCTATATATCAAGCCAGCCAAAAACGCTATGTTATCGATGAACCGACAGATATATCCATTCACACCCAAACCGATACCGGGCTTATCATCACTAAAACTTTTTCTATAGCCCCAGATCGCTATGATCTTAAGGTGACACACACTATCGAAAATGTGTCTGACGCAACAAAGACACTATCTCCATTTGTCCAAATAAAGCGCGATAACTCTGACGATCCCTCGACCCAGAACTCAATGGGAATGCAAGCCTTTCTTGGGTATGCCCTGCGGACAGCTGACGAACGTTATCGCAAAGTGTCTTTTTCAGATTTCGAAAACGCCGCAGACGCTAAAGATTTGAATACAGAGCTGAAAGGCAGGACTACTACCGGCGGTTATCTTGCGCTTTTACAACACTACTTCACGAGCGCCTGGGTCCCGTCTTCAACAGAGACACACTCATACTCCTTCCGGACAAATAAAAATGGACATTTTATTGGGAGTATTGTCAGTCCAAATATCGAAATAGCGCCGGGCGATACGAAACACACCAGCGCCACACTTTATGCGGGGCCTAAAGACCAAGAAACACTGGAAATGCTAACACCAGGCCTTGAGTTGGTTGTCGACTACGGTTGGCTTTGGTTTATTGCCCAGCCACTATTTTGGTTACTTAAGTTTATTCACACCTATATTGGTAATTGGGGCTTCGCTATTATCCTTCTTACTGTTCTCGTAAAGGCTGCATTCTTCCAACTTTCCGCTGCCGCATATAAGTCCATGGCGAAAATGCGTAAATTCACTCCAGAAATGAATAAAATGCGCGAATTACATGGAGATGACCGCCAGCGCATGTCAAAAGAAATGATGGACTTATATAAACGAGAGAAAATAAATCCTTTAGGCGGTTGCTTGCCTATTTTAGTGCAAATGCCTGTCTTTATAGCTCTTTACTGGGTTCTTCTTGAATCTGTTGAACTCAGGCAAGCCCCCTTCATACTCTGGATCGATGATTTGAGCGTCAAAGACCCTTATTTCATTTTGCCACTACTTATGGGCGTTTCAATGTACATCCAAACATCGTTAAATCCGACACCACCTGACCCGATGCAAGCGAAAATCATGAAATATATGCCTGTTGCTTTCACATTCTTTTTCTTGTGGTTTCCGGCCGGCTTAGTACTCTACTGGGTCATCAACAACATTTTATCCATTGCCCAACAATGGGTCATAACAAAATCCATTGAGAAAGCCGATATCCAAAAATCATGAGCCTTGATGATACCATTGTCGCGCCGGCCACAGCACCCGGTCGAGGAGCAATCAGTGTCATTAGATTGTCTGGACCGAAATCTCTGTCTATAGCTGAGACCCTCTCAAAAAAATCGCTTAAACCAAAAATCGTAATGTACGGACACATCCTTGATGATGATACTTTCTTAGATTCTGGTCTTTGGATTTTTTTCAAAGCCCCCCACAGTTTCACCGGAGAGAATGTCGTGGAATTTCATGGGCATGGCGGACCGGTCGTAGTACAAGCAACGTTGCAAGCAATGGTCAAGCTTGGTGCGAGAATAGCTGAGCCTGGGGAATTTAGCCGACGAGCCTTCCTCAATAACAAAATAGACTTGACTCAGGCTGAAGCAATTAGTGACCTAATAAATGCCAGTTCTCTATCTGCTGTCAAAGCAGCAAACCAATCGCTTAGGGGTGTGTTCGCATCAGCAATACACGAACTAGTCCAAGATTTAATAAACGTTCGTACACAAATCGAAGCACATATCGATTTTCCAGATGAAGACATTGATCCCACCGATATCGATTACTTTGGCAATCAAATCGCTAGTCTTAAATCAAACCTTAAAACATTAATCCAATCAGCCCAAGAAGGCGCTCGACTAAATCGGACAACTGAAATCGTACTCGTTGGCGCCCCTAATACTGGAAAAAGCTCTCTATTAAACGCTTTAGCTCAGGAACCTCTAGCGATCGTCACAGATATTCCCGGAACAACTCGGGATCTAATACGTCATGATCTAATAATTGATGGTCTAGAAATACGCGTCACTGATACCGCAGGGATTCGGTCGACCGCTAATCAAATTGAAGAAGAAGGCATCCGGAGAGCTAAAGAAGCTATTAAGACCGCTGACTTGGTTTTATGCCTATTTGATGAACGATATTACGAGATAACAGAGACAACTATTACCGACCTTATAGGAGGCAACTCTGCTACACGTATCGGTATAATAAAAACCAAACATGATTTACAAATCAGGGCAACCGTAAACAGAGTAGGACTTCCTCTCATTGAAATATCAACTGTTACTGGATACGGATTAGAGCATCTCAAAACTTGGTTACTCCAAGAACTCAATATCAACTCAAGTGTTGAAACTACATTTCTAGCAAGGCAGCGGCATGTTGTCTTGTTAGAAACGGCATTAAACTTCATTACTCAAGCGGCAAATCAAAATATCCAAATTGAAACAATTGATCTCATAGCCGACGATCTCCGCTTAACACAAAACGCTCTCTCTGAGATAACAGGTACTTTTACGTCTGACGATTTACTAGGTGCTATATTTTCGGCTTTTTGCATAGGTAAATAATGTTCATACACCTATGAATAAACCGATGCAGAATCTTTGGATAAATACGTCTGTGGGTAACTCAAACATTTATTCACAGGCTTAGGTTAACTTTCCATATTGCTTAACTGTCCCTACACACAAACCTAGCTGACAATTAACTCTCTGAAAAAACGATAAAAAAATCTCTTTTCCACACTAAGAAAGACCCTTAATATAAACAACTATAATAATCTTTTATTTAATATATTTTTTATAGTTATGGATTACACAAAACGTTTCGATGTAATTGTTATAGGCGGCGGTCACGCTGGCACTGAGGCTGCTAGTGCAGCAGCGCGAATTGGCTGTGTGACATTACTGGTTACACATTCTATTGAGACAATTGGTCAAATGTCCTGCAATCCCGCTATTGGCGGTATAGGAAAAAGCCATTTGGTTCGCGAAATTGACGCTTGCGATGGATTAATGGCCAAGATTACAGATCTAGCCGGTATTCAGTTCCGAGTATTGAATCAACGGAAAGGCCCAGCGGTTCGCGCGACTAGAGCGCAAACGGACCGGGTTCTTTATCGGCATTTTATGCGGAATGCTATTGAAACGATCCCTAATCTTACCGTTTTTCAACAACCTGTTTGCGATTTAATAGTCGAACAAGATCGAGTCGCAGGTGTTGTTCTAGCTATGGGGTTGAAGCTGAGGTCGAAGACTGTGGTGGTTACGGCAGGGACTTTTCTAGCAGGTCAAATTCACATTGGGCAGAATCAGCAACCTGGTGGCCGCGCTGGAGATCCTGCATCGAACGATTTAGCAAATTCATTGCGTAATAGATCTTTTAGGGTCGATCGACTGAAAACAGGAACTCCGCCAAGGATAGACTCTCGTTCTGTACGGTTAGAATTGTTACCAAAGCAAATAGGTGACCACCCTACGCCCTATCTTTCGATGATGAGCATAGGCAATGAGCATCCGAAACAAATTCCTTGTTATCTGTCGAGAACAACCGAAAAGACTCGCAACATCATTTTAGAAAACCTACATCTGAGCCCTATGCACACCGGGCTCATTGAGGGTGTAGGTCCCCGGTACTGTCCATCAATAGAGGATAAAATAGTTCGGTTTGCGGATAAGCCAACGCATCAAATATTCTTAGAACCTGAAGGCTTAACCTCTCATGAGATATATCCAAATGGTGTTAGTACCTCATTGCCTTATGAAATCCAATTGGACATAGTCCGCTCGATGGAAGGGTGCTCTGAAGCTACTATTACCCGTCCAGGTTATGCTATCGAATATGACTTCTTTGACCCGAGAGATTTGAAATCAACTTTAGAAAGTAAACTAATTCAAAATTTATATTTCGCCGGTCAACTCAATGGTACTACTGGTTACGAAGAAGCCGGTGCTCAGGGGCTACTTGCGGGGGCAAACGCTGCATTATGCGCTCTTGAAAGGCCTCCTTGGATAGTTGGGCGGGACCAAGGTTATCTTGGTGTAATGGTTGATGATCTAACAACGCTAGGGACACAAGAACCCTACCGAATGTTCACCTCTCGAGCTGAATATAGATTAGCGCTGAGGGAAGACAACGCAGATACTCGGTTTACAGAACAAGCACGGGAATTGGGTATGGTGAGTGAAGAGCGTTGGAAAGATTATAACGATAGACGAGAGCAAATCGAGACAGAAAAGCAGCGCTTGAGAGATACGTGGATTCGACCGGACGATCAGAATTTGCGGACCCTTAACGCTGTTTTAAAATCACCTTTAATTAAAGAAGTCACAGCATATGATTTATTAAAAAGACCAGAAATTCACTATAAAGATTTGGTTGATGGTGCAGGGATTACGGCTCATGAAAATTCATCAATATCAGGTCAAGTTGAAATCCTTATTAAGTATTCGGGATATATCGATCGACAGACAGATGAAATAAAAAAATTAAAGAATAAAGAGCAAGTGAAAATACCTGCTGGCCTAAATTACTCATCGATCTCTGGTTTGTCGAATGAAGCAAAACAGAGGTTAATGGACCACCAACCTGAAACTTTAGCCCAAGCCGCTCGTATTTCTGGAGTCACACCTGCGTCTATAAGTCTTTTATTAGTGCACATCAAAAAGTTAAATTTAATGCATTTAGCAAGCTAATGAATCTGCTTGTAGATTGCCGGAAACTTAAAATAATTCCTAATGATAGACTAGTTAATGGGTTGGAAGTAATCGTTAAGGAACACTTGAAATGGAACCAAATATTCAATTTAAGTGGACATCGAACAAAACAGAACGTATGGACTTATCAAATACTTGATTCTCTAAGTCCGCATCAGTTCATTAAAACTGGAAATTTATTGGATATCGGCACCGGTCCTGGTTTCCCCGGGTTGCCGTTAGCACTAATGTATCCGGACACGCACGTAACATTATTGGACTCAAATGAAAAAAAATTAGCCTTTGCTAGGCATATTCAATCAATTTGTAAGTTAGACAATGTCACAGTAGTTCACAACAGAATTGAAGAGTTTCAAGTGGAAAAAAAGTTTGATCAGATTATCAGCAGGGCATTTAAACATCTCAATGGTATGATCCACCACTCGCTCGATTTGCTCACGCTAAATGGTGAAATTCTGGCGATGAAAGGGGCTCGGGTTGACAGTGAAATTCTAGATGCTGAGACAGAGTTCGAAAGATGCGCCATAACATTACACAAACTGCCACATATTGTTGATGAACAACGTATGCTGGTACTTGTTAAACAGAGAAAGAAATAAATGACTCGCATAATTGCCATAACCAATCAGAAGGGTGGTGTTGGAAAGACAACTACTTGTGTGAATTTAGGTGCGACGTTCAGCGAGATGGGATATCGCGTGCTTGTCGTTGATTTCGATCCACAGGGCAATACAACGTCGGGATCTGGTGTATCGAAACACGTTATAGAACATGATGTTCGAGGTCTCCTCCAGGGTGAATCATCGTTCCGTGAAGCGTGTATCCCTAAGACGCAGGCCGGTTACGATCTATTACCGTCGGATATTCAATTGACAGAAGCCGAGGTAGGATTGATAAGTCAGGTTCGGTCACAATATCGGCTTAAAGATGTCTTAAAAGGTATTGCTGACGCGTATGATTTCGTGCTGATTGACTGCCCACCAGCACTAAGTATGCTCACAGTGAACGGGCTAATCGCCGCGGATGGTGTAATCGTACCTGTGCAGTGTGAATTTTTCGCCCTGGAAGGACTAGCTGCCTTAATGGAAACCATTGATCAGGTTCGTGCCACTCATAATGCGGATCTTGTGATCGATGGTGTCCTTCGCACCATGTATGATCCCAGAACCGGTTTGACCCGCCAAGTTTCGCAACAATTAGAAAAGTTTTTTGGTGATCGTGTATTCAAGACCGTTATACCTCGTAATGTTCGGTTGGCCGAAGCCCCGAGTCATGGGTTACCAGTGTTAAAATACGATAGATTATCGAAAGGTGCTTTATCTTATCTCGCATTGGCGGCTGAATTAAGGAAGCGACTGAACTTGAAGACAGCAGCATGACACAAAAAAAACGCGGCCTAGGGTTTAACCCACTTTTAGGCTTAGATCAGTCCACAGTAGACGCCGTATTAAATAGAGAGCCCGGCAACCAACATCGAAACCGAAACACGGTAGGTGAGTCGGGGATTGTTCATGTAGCAATTGAAAAAATAGTTCCTAATCCGTTCCAGCCTCGCACGCGATTCGATGAGTCTGAATTAGAAGAGCTAGCCGACTCCATTCGTCAACATGGTCTAATGCAGCCAGTCATTCTTCGACAGACTGCCCATGGTTATGAATTGATCGCTGGTGAACGACGCTGGCGAGCAAGCCAAAAGATTGGTCTGCAAGATATTCCGGGGATAATTCGTGACCTTGATGACCGGCAAGTCGCAGCACTTGCGCTGATCGAGAATATTCAGCGAGAACAACTGACTGCGATAGAACAAGCGCGCGCTTTGGCACGTATGCGGGATCAATTTGCAATTGATCAAAATAGTTTAGCTGTAATGATTTCATCGAGCCGATCACACGTTGCAAACCTGCTACGTCTATTAAATCTTTCTCAGGGGGTTCAAACGATGTTGGAAGTCGGAGATCTCGAAATGGGACATGCACGCGCGATATTGCCTCTTGCTGAGAATATGCAACTAAAGACAGCCAAGAATGTGCTTCGATTGCAATTGTCTGTGAGACAGACGGAGACGCTTGTAAAGCGTCTTTTGTCTCAAGAGGCCACCACGACGCCGAACCGTATCGCAAAAGATCCAGACATCGGTCGTCTAGAGGCAGCTTTATCGGACGATCTCGGAACTGTTGTTCAAATTAAGCCAAAAAGCGGTGGAAAAGGTCAGGTTGTTATTGAATATGGCTCATTAGATATTCTTGATGGCATTGTGGATCGCCTAAAAGTGAAAAGTTGACATATTTGTTCTTTTCCTCTCTTTCAACGATTGGCATTGATCCGAAACAGTTGACTGAATATACTCCCGCGAAGTGTTGAGTTGTAAACGCTGTATATGAGGCACCCAGCAGTTGCTGTGTTGGTAATACAAACAGCAATTTTAGTAGCAGTTTTTATCACTGGATATTTATCCGACGGCTTTCGAGTTGCAGTTAGTACGGTGGTAGGCAGTTGTGTCGCAATTATTCCTCAGGGGCTTTTTGGATTCTGGGTCTTTCGTAAACGTGGAGCAAGAAACGCACGTTTAATCGCCCAAAACTTGTTTATAGGTGAGGGGCTGAAATTGGGTGTTACCGCAATATTATTTGCGTTGGTTTGGACGAATTTTAATCAACTTGTAACGTTTGCGGTCTTTGCTGGGTTCGTGGTTACGGTCCTAGTTGGACAATTGAGTCTGCCCTTATTGTTGGGTGGAACACGTAAATATTAATCGGAAATAGTAATGGCGCTTCAAAATCCCACACCGTCGGAATATATCCAACATCACCTGACAAATCTCACGTATGGCTATCACCCCGAAAACGGTTGGTCGTTTGCCCATGGTGCTAAAGAAGCATCAGAGATGGGTTTCATAGCTATCCACGTCGATACAATGGCGTGGTCCGTAGGTCTCGGTATTCTTTTTTGTTGGTTGTTCCGAGTTGGCGCCAATTCGGCGCATTCGGGGGTTCCGACAGGAGTCTTGAATTTCGTAGAGCTAATGGTTGAATTCGTTGATAAATCGGTCAAAGAGACATTTCATGGAAGCAGCAATTTAATTGCGCCCTTGGCCTTGACAATATGTTGTTGGATTTTCTTGATGAACTTGATGGATTTGGTTCCAGTTGACTTGGTCCCTTATCTTTTCATGAGCGCGGGAGTGGAGTACATGAAGATTGTTCCGACAACTGACGTGAATGCCACATTGGGAATGTCTATCGGCGTTTTCTTATTGATTGTGTTCTATTCAATCAAGATCAAAGGTTTTGGCGGATTTGTTGGGGAGCTTACTCTTCAACCTTTTGGAAAGTGGATGATTCCGTTTAACTTTCTTCTAGAGGCAGTTGGTTTGATTGCAAAACCAATTTCATTGGCTTTGCGGCTGTTTGGAAATCTGTATGCTGGTGAACTGATATTTATTTTGATTGCATTGTTGCCGTTTTATTTGCAATGGTTTTTATCCGTACCTTGGGCAATTTTTCACATTCTTGTAATCGTGCTACAAGCATTCATTTTTATGATGCTGACAATCGTCTATCTTTCTATGGCGCATGAGCACCACTAGTATAACTTATTAATTTAACGTCCTTTAATTGGAGGAAACATGGAAACTGTTGTTGGAATGACTGCGATTGCCGTAGCGCTACTAATCGGCATGGGTGCGCTTGGCACCGCCATTGGATTCGGTATCTTGGGTGGTAAGTTTTTGGAGGGTGCGGCCCGCCAACCTGAAATGGTCCCAATGTTACAGGTTAAAATGTTCATTGTAGCGGGTCTTCTTGATGCGGTAACTATGATCGGTGTCGGTATTGCTCTGTTTTTCACGTTTGCCAACCCTTTCGTGGCACAGGTTTAAGACGTCCCGATCCTTTGGATGATTCAACTGACCGCGAGGTGTAATTGTGAATTTAAACCTGACCCTTATCGGGCAGCTCATTGCATTTACGATCTTTGTTGTTTTCTGCATGAAGTATGTCTGGCCTCCCATTTCCGGAGCGCTGGCCGACAGACAGAAAAAGATTGTCGAAGGCCTTGACGCTGCAGACAAAGCGACCCGTGATCTTGAAAGTGCGAAATCTCAGATCGAGGATGAACTAAAGCAAGCGCGCACCCAGGTGACAGAGCTGCTAGAGCAGGCTAACAAAAGATCGGCACAGATTGTCGGTGAAGCGCAGGGAAAAGCGCAATTGGAGGCTGAAAAAATTATAGCTTCAGCCCAAGTTCAAATCGCTCAAGATGCGGCTCAAGCGAGGGAGTCTCTTCGAGCAGATGTCGCGCAACTTGCAGTTGCTGGGGCTGAAAAGGTTCTAAGGGCGTCAGTTGACCGGGCGGCTCATAAGAAATTATTGTCCGACCTGGCCAAAGAGCTCTAGGGAGGCGTTCAATGGCAGAACTAACCACGGTCGCCAGGCCTTATGCAAAAGCGGTTTTTGCTCACGCTACTGAAGTAAAAAATCAATCGCAGTGGCGAGGATTTTTACAAAAGGCAGCAACCATCACATCAGATGAAGCGATGGTTGAGGTTCTGAAAAATCCTGCTGTCTCGGTAAAAGTTAAGTGCGCGATGCTTGCTGATTTGACTAAGGAGGCCGATGTTGACGGTTCGCTATCGTTATTTGAGGCACTATCACATTACGGGCGTCTCTTGGCATTGCCTGCTATTTCATCTGAATTTGACACGCTGTTGGCTGAGCGCGAAAAAGCCTTGGACGTTACTATAACCAGCGCATTTCGACTTGAGGCCCAAGAGGTTCAGCTCTTAGAGTCGAAGTTGAAAAAGCAATACAAAGGCAAATCCATTCGTATTCAAACCGTTGTGGATCAATCTTTGATTGGCGGTTTTGAGATTCGATCGAGTGACACAGTAATCGACGCAACGGTGCGTGGTCGGCTTTCTAAGATTGCCGAGTCATTGACCGCTTAAAGTAAAGGGAATTGAAAGGAAAGTTTAATGGATCAATTGAGTCCTTCTGAGATCAGCGAACTGATCAAGCAGCGAATCGCTAAAGCAGATATTGCTGTCTCAGCGAAAAATGAGGGAACGATAGTCTCTGTTTCAGACGGTATTGTTCGTATCTATGGTCTTGCCGACGTGATGTATGGCGAAATGATTGAGTTCGATGGCGCCATTTTCGGTATGGCTCTTAATCTTGAGCGTGATTCGGTGGGTGCGGTTGTGCTTGGCGATTATCAGAAACTTGCAGAAGGGCAAACTGCGCGGTGCACAGGTCGAATTCTTGAGGTTCCGGTTGGAAATGGTTTATTGGGCCGAGTGGTCGATGCTTTGGGTAAGGCAATTGATGGTAAAGGCGATATTAATTCGGACGGGACAGATGCGATTGAAAAAGTGGCCCCGGGCGTGATTGCTCGGCAATCTGTAGATCAACCAGTTCAGACCGGGCTTAAGGCAATTGACTCGATGGTTCCGATTGGGCGGGGCCAGCGAGAATTAATAATTGGTGACCGGCAGACCGGTAAAACAGCGGTTGCAATCGATGCGATCATCAACCAAAAAGGCACCGGCGTTAAGTGTATTTACGTTGCGATCGGCCAGAAGCAATCATCGATAGCATCGGTTGTCCGTAAGCTCGAAGAACATGGTGCTTTGGATCACACAATTATTGTTGCCGCCGGCGCAGCAGACCCAGCTTCAATGCAATTTTTAGCACCGTTCTCAGGTTGTACAATGGGCGAATACTTTCGTGATCGCGGAGAAGACGCTTTGATTGTGTATGACGATTTGTCAAAACAAGCCGTTGCTTATCGTCAGATCTCTCTGCTTCTGCGCCGCCCACCAGGGCGAGAGGCCTATCCGGGCGATGTTTTTTATCTACACTCACGCCTCTTAGAGCGCGCAGCGCGGGTGAATGCAGACTATGTTGAGCAGCTCACTGGTGGGAAAGTGAAGGGTCAAACTGGTTCTTTGACAGCATTGCCGATTATTGAGACTCAGGCTGGTGATGTTTCTGCGTTCGTACCAACTAACGTTATCTCGATCACCGATGGTCAAATCTTCCTTGAGACGAATCTATTCAACTCCGGTATACGCCCAGCGATGAACGCAGGTATTTCAGTATCACGAGTCGGTGGTGCAGCGCAGACAAAGATTGTGAAAAAACTTGGTGGCGGTATCCGTCTTGCGCTTGCGCAGTACCGAGAGCTAGCAGCTTTTGCTCAGTTCGCGTCCGATCTAGACGATGCGACGCGCAAACAGCTGGAGCACGGACAGCGTGTAACAGAGTTAATGAAGCAAAAGCAATATAGTCCGCTATCGGTCGCAGAAATGGGTATAGTGCTTTTCGTTGCAAACGAGGGGTACCTGGACGATGTCGACGTGACAAAAGTTGTCGCTTTTGAAGCAGCGCTGCTCATCTATTTTAATTCAGAGAATGCGGCGTTGCGCGATGAAATTAATCAGTCAGGTGATTACAGCGACGATGTTGCGGCCAAGCTCAAGGCTTGTGTTGAAGCCTTCAAATCATCTGGGACCTACTAAGGCCGGTTAATTAAGGGCTACAGGCATGGCAATCGGAAAGGAAATTCGTACTCAAATAGGCAGCATCAAGAACACTCAGAAAATTACGAGTGCGATGCAGTTGGTGGCGGCTTCAAAGATGCGGAAAGCGCAGGAGCGTATGGCCGCAACTCGGCCATATGCAGATCGTATTCTAGAAGTGATTGGCCACATGGCTTATGCAAATCCAGAATACAATCATCTGTATTTGGATAAGCGTGATGTAAAACGTGTGGGTTATATCGTTGTCTCGACAGATCGCGGTCTTTGCGGGGGTTTGAATGCCAACTTGTTCAAAAAAGTGGTCGGTGAACTTGGCACGCATCATGGTAATGATGTCGAGGTCGATCTTGCAGTAATTGGTTCTAAGGCGATAGGTTTTTTTCGATCATTTGGCGGAAATGTTGTAGCGACAGCTGGACAGGTCGGTGACCAGCCTGCGGTTGCTGATTTGATTGGTAGCGTAAAAGTCATGATGGACGCTTACGGGGAAGGCAGAATTGACGGCCTTTTCGTGGTCTACAACCAATTTATAAACACTATGACACAGCAACCAACAGTGCAGCAGCTTTTGCCACTACCAAAGGATCGAGAAGACGATTTGTCAGCAAAATTGGGTGCCTATTGGGATTATATTTATGAGCCTGACGCTCGAGACGTGCTCGATGCTCTGCTTGTTCGGTATTTGGAGTCATTGGTTTACCAGTCAGTGGTTGAGAACTTGGCGTGTGAACAAGCGTCTCGAATGGTCGCAATGAAAGCGGCGACAGACAACGCGGGGCAGCTGATCGACGACCTGGAGCTTGTTTACAACAAGGCTCGTCAAGCAGCTATTACACAAGAAATTTCAGAAATTGTTGGCGGCGCTGCGGCGCTGTAATAACAAATTTTTTAGGAGAAATACGATGAGTAGCGGAAAGATCGTTCAGATCATCGGTGCGGTAATCGACGTCGAATTCCCACGAGAAACAGTTCCTCAGGTTTATGATGCGCTGAATGTCAACGGGAAGCCAATTGTTCTCGAGGTTCAACAGCAGCTTGGGGATGGAATCGTTCGTACGATCGCAATGGGTTCGACAGAAGGGTTGTCACGAGGCTTACAAGTGACCAATACCGATGCCGCAATTTCTGTGCCCGTGGGGACAGAAACGCTTGGTCGGATCATGGATGTATTGGGGAACCCGATTGATGAAAAAGGTGATATCGGTGAGAAAGCTAGGATGCCAATTCACCGAACGGCGCCTACTTTTGCAGAACAGTCAGCGTCTGCGGAATTGCTTGAAACAGGTATCAAGGTTATCGATCTTGTCGCGCCATTTGCTAAGGGCGGTAAGGTAGGCTTATTCGGTGGTGCTGGTGTTGGCAAAACTGTCAATATGATGGAATTGATCCGTAACATTGCGATTGAGCACTCTGGATACTCTGTATTTGCAGGCGTTGGTGAGCGAACTCGTGAGGGTAATGACTTCTATCATGAAATGACGGAGTCAAATGTCCTCGACAAAGTATCATTGGTTTATGGCCAGATGAATGAGCCGCCGGGTAATCGTTTGCGTGTTGCTTTGACGGGATTGACAATGGCCGAATATTTTCGCGACGATGGTCGAGACGTATTGCTGTTCGTTGATAATATTTATCGTTATACCTTAGCCGGAACGGAGGTGTCTGCACTTCTTGGGCGCATGCCATCAGCGGTAGGCTATCAACCAACGCTGGCTGAAGAAATGGGTGTGCTGCAGGAACGTATTACGTCAACAAAGACTGGATCGATTACATCAATACAGGCTGTTTACGTGCCGGCAGATGATTTGACGGATCCCTCACCAGCGACGACATTTGCGCACTTAGATGCAACTGTTGTGTTGAGTCGAAACATTGCTTCGCTTGGTATTTACCCTGCGGTTGACCCTCTGGACTCAACATCACGACAGCTGGATCCATTGGTTATTGGGCAGGAGCACTACGACGTTGCGCGTAACGTCCAGTCGATCCTCCAGCGGTACAAAGAGTTGAAGGATATTATTGCGATTCTGGGTATGGATGAACTATCAGAAGATGACAAAATGACAGTTACGCGTGCTCGTAAAATGGAACGTTTCTTATCCCAGCCGTTCTTCGTCGCTGAGGTTTTTACTGGTTCGCCGGGTAAGTATGTTTCATTAAAAGATACGATTCGAGGGTTCCAAGGAATTCTGAATGGGGAGTATGATCAGCTTCCAGAACAGGCCTTTTATATGGTTGGCGGTATAGACGAAGCGGTTGAGAAGGCGAAGAGCCTCTAAGGGGTTGTCTTATGGCAGACACCATTAAATGTAAAGTCGTATCGGCTGAGCAATCTCTCTTTGAGGGCGATGTTCAGATGGTCATCGCTTCAGGTGATCTGGGCGACCTCGGTATAACGCCGGGACATGCGCCGTTAATCACCTTGCTTAAACCAGGAATGGTTCGGATTGTTTTAGAGAATGGTAAAGATGAACTTTTATTCGTATCGGCTGGCTTCCTTGAAGTTATTCCATCTCAGGTTACGATTCTGGCTGATACGGCTGAGCGCGCGGAGCATCTGGATGAGGCGGCTGCTCTCCGCGCGCAAGAGGAGGCACGCCGGCTTCTTAACGAACAACAGTCTGAATTTGATCACTCAAGAGCTGCTGTTGAGTTGGCTGATGCGGTTGCGCGCTTGCGTGTGATCCAGCAGTTGCGTCAACGCCGTGCTTAATATTGTTGTTCTGGCTGCCGGAAAGGGCAGCCGGATGAACTCGTCCACACCCAAAGTCTTGCACCACCTTGCGGGGGAGCCATTACTAGGCCATGTCGTTCGGATAGCTCAGCAATTGATCGATCAACATGGTGGAACCATTCGAGTTGTAACAGGCCATGGTTCAGATCAAGTCGATCCCTACGTTCAAAGCTTAGGTCTTGACGCAGTTCATCAGGCCGAGCAACTTGGCACAGGCCACGCGCTGCAGACTGCTCTTGATCAAGAACTGACAGAGCATCAGACGCTTGTTTTGTACGGCGACGCCCCATTAGTTCGTATCGCTGATCTTCAGCTTCTTTTGAAAGCTGGATCAAAGTCGCTTGCGATATTAACTGCCACGGTTTCAAATCCGACCGGCTATGGCCGTATTATTCGCGACGAAAACAATTTGATCACAGGTATTGTTGAGCACCAAGACGCAACTGAGAAGCAACGCAGTATTTCAGAGATCAATAGCGGAATCTATGCAGCGCCAACGGCTTTATTTAACGAATTACTCCCGTACCTTGCGAACCAAAATTCACAAGGTGAATATTATCTGACGGATTGTGTTCAATTGAGTGTCAGGGCTGGGCACCAAGTAAACGGGGTGACGGGATCAGATAAATCAATAATGGGTGCGAATGACCTGATACAGTTAGCAGAGCTCAATCAAATAGTCCAAGAAGATCGTCGACACGCGTTAATGCGTGCAGGTGTCAGCTTGATTGACCCCAGTACCGTATTTATAAACGGACCGACCATTAATATTGCATCCGACACTGTTATCGAGCCGCAAGTGACACTGAATTCCCCAATTATAATTGGACACAACGTAATTATCGGATTTGGGTCTTATTTGGCCGACGCCAGAATTGGTGATAATACGGTAATCAAACCTTATACGATGGTGGAGTCGGCAAGTATTGGAAGTGGCGCGCAAGTTGGCCCATTTGCGCGTCTGCGTCCGGGTACGACGTTATCTGACGCCACACATGTTGGTAATTTTTGCGAGACTAAAAATGTATGGTTAGGCGAAGGATCAAAAGTTAATCACCTCACTTACATTGGCGATGCGACGATAGGCAGTGACGTAAATATTGGTGCCGGTACCATCACTTGTAATTATGATGGCGTAAGCAAGCACAAAACGATTATCGGTAATGATGTTTTTGTTGGATCAAATACGAGTCTTGTTGCGCCGGTAGCTCTAGGAGATGGAGTAACAACCGGTGCTGGTTCGGTTATCACAACCGATGTCGAGGCAGGTAAGCTCGCGTTATCACGGTCGGAACAAGTTAGTATTGAAGGCTATAAACGACCGAAGAAGTCTGAGGACTAGTCTATGTGTGGCATTGTTGCAGCCATTGCCGAGCGTTCTGTTCAATCAATTCTGATAGAGGGATTAAAGCGGCTCGAGTATCGGGGATATGATTCCGCAGGTATCGCTTTGGTGCACTCCGGTCAGATTGACTGTACCAGGGCCAAGGGCAAGGTCGCTGTGCTCAAGAAACTTGTATCTGATTCACAAGCGAGTCAGGGTATTGCTCATACGCGGTGGGCTACTCACGGGGTTCCAAGCGTTCGAAATGCGCATCCTCACTGCTCTGGAAGATTTGCGGTCGTACACAACGGCATCATTGAAAATTATGAGGCCCTAAAATCAAACCTTGTATCGTATGGGTACACGTTCGAATCGGATACTGATACAGAAACAATTGCACACCTCCTTCATTTTGTTAGTCAGACAGTGGATTCGTTTGATAGCATTTTCGATTCTGTTATTTCTCAGTTAGACGGCGCGTTTGCACTTGCCGTTATTGATGAACAAACACCGGGCGTTATTTGGGTGGCGAGACGAGGTAGTCCGCTGGTGATTGGTGTTGGTCATGGGGAACACTTTGTCGGTTCAGATCAGTTGGCTTTATTACATGTTACGGACCGGTTTGTGTATCTCGAAGAGGGCGACCGTGCGCGACTAACCGCACAGTCGTTTGAGATCTTTAGTGCTGACGGAATAGTCGTACAAAGACCGTTGACACAGGCCTCTGCGTCTAACGAGCAAGTATCTAAGGGTCCGTATCGACACTTTATGGCCAAGGAGATACACGAACAACCTGATGCTGTGTCCGCATCTTTGGTTGGACGTTTGGGTAAAGACCGGATACTCAGCGGAATTCTCGGGCCAAATAGTGATGCGCTATTACTACATGCACAGGCCGTCCAAATCGTTGCATGTGGAACCAGCTACCATGCTGGTCTAGTGGCAAAGTATTGGATAGAGCGCTTGGCGGGTATTCCGTGTCAAGTGGAAATAGCCAGCGAGTACCGCTACAGACAAGTAGTTACATTGCCGCAAACATTTTGGATTGCTATTTCACAGTCGGGTGAGACGGCGGATGTGCTCTCGGCTCTCCGTCATATCGATAGAACGCACGTGTTAGCAACACTCGCAATATGTAATGTAGCTACGTCAAGCTTGGTCCGAGAGACAGATCTAGCGTTATTGACAGAAGCCGGACCTGAAATAGGCGTTGCGAGCACAAAGGCATTTACTACCCAGCTCACAGTTTTACTTCTGTTATCGGGTCTATTGGCTAAAACTAAAAAAATTGCAGAATTTGAGGAGTCTCAAGTTGTTGGGCTGCTGCGTTCACTACCTAACCTCTTGACCGAGGTTCTAGCAATAGAGCCACAAATAAAGATCATCGCAGAACGGTTTGTTGATAAGCAACACACGTTATTTTTGGGCCGCGCCACTATGAATCCTATTGCCATGGAGGGCGCCCTGAAACTGAAGGAGCTTTCGTATATTCATGCTGAGGCTTATCCAGCAGGTGAACTGAAGCACGGGCCTTTAGCCTTAGTTGATGAGGATATGCCGATTGTTGCGGTTGCTCCGAATGATGAGTTAGTAGAAAAGCTACGTTCAAATCTCTCGGAGGTCAAAGCTCGCGGCGGACAACTTGTTGTGTTTGCTGACTTCAATGTAGCCACGGAATCTGCTGGTGAGATAACAGAATGTGTGATTCCTGAAACAGATCCTACAATAGCGCCAATTGTCTTTACTTTGCCTCTTCAGATGTTGGCCTATCACATTGCAGTACTACGTGGTACCGATGTGGATCAACCACGCAATTTGGCGAAGTCCGTTACTGTAGAATAATCAGTTGACTGTATTACAGAATGACTCAGTAAGTGTTTCTGAAAGGATGTGGTTCTGATATTGGCAAATTTCATTGAAGTGAATTTTTAAAATGTCTGTTTCAATTAAAAAACAAAATGATGATGTTTTTGAGGTCACCGTTGCAGATAGCATAACCACTATTCATGAAGTGACAGTTACTAATCAACGTCTTAGTGACCTCACCGACAACAATGTGACGAAGATCCAACTATTGGAGTTCTCTTTTAGGTTCCTTTTACAAAGAGAACCAAACACATCCATATTGTCGTCATTTGATATCAACGTAATTTCCAAATACTTCTCTAATTACAAAGACGAAGTCAGACGATGGTGCGATGAGGGTTAGAACAAAAGATTGTTATGTCTGTAATGATGTAAAAAACGTCCTGTATCGGTGTCGATAAGATGATTTGAAGGATTGGATTTTTCTTTGCGGAAAGTGATTGGTCGACGTAAAAACAAGGTTCGAGTGCAGTTACCAATACGGGGGAACCTCGAAGAGTTAGAGGAAATAGGATTTCTGACAGTCGTTTTCTGCACCTCGCTTTACCGAAAAATCCAAAACTGGTGAATTAACAAACTCGCCTTTATTCCCCTTTGTCTGGAACCCCAAAATCACTCATTAAATTAGTCTTGTCGATCACCTTCATGCTTAAGCCTGACCAGACTGGAGGATGTTCTCGGCTCAACAACTCCTCCTTTGCTAATTTCTTTTTCAAGGTTGAATGCACATGCGCGCCTCTGAACTTCTTACCTCGCACTGTCAGGTATTCTTCATTGTTCAACCACTCAGCAATGCTGACAAATGTCATGCCTTTTTCTCGATATCCAGTGATGGTCTGATATAGAAACAATTGATAGTCGGAGTAGTAATTGCCAGTGAGTGCAGGAAAACGACAGGTGAGTGTGGAGTCGAAAGTAAGGTCAGCAAAAGAACTTGCATCCCCCGTGCTTTTGTTACCGCGGAATAGATTCCACTTACGAGATTTTTAACATCTCAAGATAGGCAGGGAGCTCAAGACTCTCGGAAGCCATATCGATAATAATTTTTTAAATATCACTAAAAGTTGATAAAAGCTGTCTTAAATCAGTAAAACGATCGAAAAGCTTCGAAAATCGTAAAAAAATGTAAAAGAAATCGATCAAACTACCTCAATCCTAAGTATTTCATGCGAGCCTTGATAGATGGCTCTGTTCTCTCGAGCGCTTTACTCATCGTTGGCACGGCTGAACCCTCTTCATGTAGATTAATTAATATTTCGTCTTCGTGTTCGTCCCAGAGACGATTCTTACGTTGAGGGCCTTTAGGTTTCAACGAACCCTTTGCGGTTTTTGATAAATCCACAATTCGAAGATGCTTGAGACGGATTTTGATTGATCTTTCGGTCCGATGAAGTGTCGATA
>PBZS01000074.1 GCA_002730235.1 Gammaproteobacteria bacterium
CTCGCTGATCATCGACATTTAATTTAGCAATTACGACGCGACCGGAGTATTCAGAAGCCAATTCTTCCAAAACGGGGGCGATCGTTTTACACGGACCACACCACTCTGCCCAGAAATCAACCAAAACCGGTGTTTGTGCGTCCTTGATTACAGAATCAAGGTTATCTTTTGTGAGAGTTGTAATTTGGTTGCTCATTGTTTCCCCGTGTATATTTTTTTCTAAGTCGTGAGATTTTCGGCTGCATCGATTGCCGAATATGTCAGTATACAGTCAGCCCCTGCACGAATCATTGATTCGAGACTTTCCATCATGACGGCTTTCCCGTCAATCCAACCTTTTTGATGGGCGGCATGAATCATCGCGTATTCACCACTGACCTGATACACAGCCACCGGGACTTTGAAGGTCGCTTTGATTCGCTGGACTATATCAAGATAAGGCAGACCAGGTTTGATCAATACTATGTCGGCGCCTTCATACAAGTCCTCCGCGACCTCATGCAACGCTTCATCGCTATTCGATGGATCCATTTGATACGTACGCTTATCCTTTTGACCAAGCATCTCGTGGGATCCGATAGCATCCCTAAAAGGACCATAGAAACAACTCGCATACTTCGCTGAATATGCAAGAATTCGAGTGTTTGTATGACATTGTTCCTCTAAGGCATTACGAATCTGACCTATACGGCCATCCATCATATCGCTAGGGGCTATGATATCTGCACCAGCCTCTGCGTGAGAAAGGGCTTGTTTCACCAACACGCTGCATGTTTGATCGTTTAATACGTAGCCAGATGTATCGATCAGTCCATCTTGTCCATGCGTCGTGTATGGGTCAAGTGCCACATCGGTAATTACGCCAAGATCTGGGAGTTCTGATTTCAGGGCCCGGATGGCTCTTTGAATTAGTCCATCAGAGTTGAATGCTTCGCGCCCGTCTTCTGATTTGTGCTCCCGCATAACTGGGAATATCGCGATTGCGGGAATTCCGAGCAAATGTGCACGCTCTGCCTGCTTTAGCATTAAGTCGATCGACAAGCGTTCTACTCCAGGCATTGAGCTAATCGGCTCGCGTTGGGCGCGGCCATCAAGAACAAACATCGGATAGATTAAATGTGAGGTGGTCAGCGTATTTTCTCGCATGAGTGCTCGAGAGAAGGCGTCTCGTCGATTGCGACGTAAGCGTCTTGTGGGATAGCCGACGGGAAAAATTTCCGTCATCTTAAACCTCTTTGGATGAAATCTATGGAGATGCCCATAGGGTATCCGAATTAGAGTGTAGTTTCGCGTCTTTCAAAAATGCGATCTCACGAAACTTGATTGGAGCCAATATGGAAAGAATAAAATGGGCTCTCGGCTTGGGTGCCTTCGTTGTTGTAATGTGGCTCGGTCGGGATTGGCTCAACATCCAGATTCTCCTTGCTCATTATTCAGAATTCAAAGATATGATCAGAGACGAATATGTGTTGTCCCTACTAATTTTTTTCGTCTCATATTTTGCGTCAGTTAGTTTGTCGCTGCCTATTGCATCGATATTAACGCTGATGGGAGCGGCCCTATTTGGTTGGATAATGCTTCCGATAATCGTAACAGCTGGAACCTCAGGAGCCCTAGTGATCTTCTGGCTTGCTTCGACTGTTGCGAATAAATTTTTCTTTGAACGAGCAATCGACACCCTTGAGAAAGTCCATGTGGTATTTCATCAAAGCCCAATCAGATGGCTCCTAACGATGCGTTTGATCCCATTTTTTCCGTTTTGGTTGGTGAATATCATTCCCGCATTACTACAAATGCGACAGCGTGATTATGTTTTTGCAACCGCCATAGGCATCATTCCTGGGACTGCTATATATGTTAGTGTCGGTCGTAGTTTGGATACGATGCTGGCTCAGGGCGCGAGCCCTCAGTGGAGTATCACCGAGAGCCCCGAGGTTTGGGTGCCACTGATTTTGCTTGGTGGATCCTTTGCCGTGTCTGCCATGATTTCCAATCGTCACAGAAAGGAGTTTCAAGAATGCTGATTCGTTCAGTCGTGTTAATTGGGTTATTTTTCGGAACGCTAGCCACATATGCGTCCGATTGGAGTGAAACCGAACGTCAGGCGCGAGGTCAAAATGTTTATTTTTATGCTTGGGGTGGATCGCCTGCGATCAATAAATATATCAAACGGTGGGGCGCGATTGTTAAGGAGCGAAATGGCGTTTCGTTGAACCATGTCAAGGTTGATGACATCTCTTTGCCTCTACAGGGTATCCAGACAGCCAAGCGTATTGGAAAATCCGATTATGGGTCGGTTGATGTCTTGTGGATCAATGGTGAGAATTTCGCACGAATGAAGCGAGATGGGTTACTTGGCGCATCATTTGTTTCGACTCTACCCTCGGCAAAAAATATCAATCTCGATGATCCAACAATCATTGCCGATTTTTCTGTTACCACTGATGGCCTCGAGGCACCCTGGGGTCGAGCTCGACTGGTCTTTATTTATGACGAAAAGCGTATATCAAACCCTCCACGATCCATGCAGGAGATGTATGAATACGCCAAGGAACATCCCGGTCGTCTAACCTATCCGGAACCTCCAAATTTCCATGGTACGACCTTTTTAAAGCAAGTACTTTTAGAGACAACGCAACATATTGACTGGCTGTCTGAGCCCTATTCCAGTGAGCGATTTGATTCAGCAACAGAGCCTCTCTGGAAGTTTTTAGATTCATTGCATCCCCATCTGTGGCGCACTGGACGAGAGTTTCCTGACTCTGCTGAAGTTATGATGGATTTATTTTCTGACGGGTTACTGGACATTACGCTAAGTTTTAATCCCAATGACGCATCTCAGCGGATCATTGATGGCCGGTTTGCATCATCGGTTAGAACCTATGTTCACGATGGAGGCACCATTGGAAACACCCACTTCCTTGCTATTCCCTTCAACGCAACTGCGCGCGCCGGTGCATTAGTTTGGATAAACCTGCTTTTGGGTACAGAGGCGCAAGCCGATAAAGCATCACCATCAGTTTGGGGCGATCCTACCGTTATTGACGTTATGCGTTTGACCGAGGAGGATCGTCTATTGTTTGAATCGGTTGATCTGGGGCCTGCGACTTTGACCAGTGATGCGCTTGGTACGCCCCTTTCGGAACCCCACGCAAGCTGGGTTGAACCGTTAGAGGTAGCCTGGAAAGCAAGATATTTTGGACAGATACAGTGACTCCGATTGAGCGTCTCTTTGCGCTCATTCTCTTTCTACCTGTCGCTGGACTTATTGATGATGCTTACGGCCGTTATTCAGGGATCAACTGGGTTTACGGAGTTGATCGGTTGATGAGTGAGCCCGCGTTGTTAGAGTCGATTTTGCTATCGTTTTGGGTCGCTTTACTGTCACTTCTGATCTCCCTTTTTGTTGCACGTGCAGTTACGCAGAAGGTCGTGAATACGCATGATTCCCCGCTATGGCGGAGTCTATTACTAGGGATGCCTCATAGTGCTTTGGCGCTCGGATTATTGCTTGCTTTATCTGCTGGTGGTGTCGGCTGGAGGTGGTTGGCGCCTATTTTAGATTTTCCGGTGGATGCTCAATATCTTTTCCCAAGGGATAGATGGGGTTTGGGAGCAATTCTATCATTGGGTATCAAAGAGAGCGCGTTTTTGACTGCTATTGCAGTGATCATCGCAAAGCGCCTGCCGTTACATTCCTACCGTGCCATCGCTGCTCAGGCAGGTTTGACACCCTCTGAATGCCATCATCAATTGATCTGGCCCCAAATCCTGCGCTCCTTGTGGCCAGCTATTTTTGTTGTCTTCGTTTTCAGTTTAACCAATCTGGAAGTCAGCTTAATTTTGGGACCTGATCAGCCACAGTTGATAGGAGTTCGTTTATTCCAGTTACTCATAGACCCGGATCCTCTAAATCGGCAGGCTGGTTCTATTGGCTTGATCACATTGCTGGTAATACTTGGACTGATCTGGCTTGTATTTCAGATTCTCAATCGCCCACAGGCGAGTAATAAACGGTGGTCTTTGCCCGGTCTTGACGTTGTGGCACGACTTTTTACTATAAGTTTTTCTGGTCTTATATGTATGGCAACGATCAGTCTATTGATTTGGTCGGTAACTTTGCGGTGGAATGTACTTGAGCCTTTTCCGATCGTTTCAGTTCACACCCTGACGTCGATATTTTCCTTATTAACCCCGTTCATGACGACTTTGTTGGTCGGATTTGCTACGAGCACTATAGCTGTTTGTGTAGCGGTTGGAATCCTTGAATATTCCGTCTTTCGAGGGCATGACCGATTACACTGGGTCTGGTGGGCATATCTCTGGATGCCCGCTCTTCCGATGGCATCGGGCTTCCTTGCTTGGCTCTATTTTTTGGGCGGAAGCCCTGGTGTGTGGCCCGTGATTCTTGGCCATACCCTGATTGCACTACCTTATGTTTTGATTATTGTAAGCGACACCTGGTTTGATCGTGATATCCGCCATGAAATGATCCTCAAGCAGTCGAGTATGTCGGTCTGCTTGAGGCTGTTTCGGGTTTGGGTTCCACGGCATAGCCGACTGCTAGTTCTGGCCGGCGCGCTCGCGTTTGCGGTGAGCTGTGCTTTGTACACTCAGACAGTGTTATTGGGCGGGGGTCGGGTTGAGACACTCATGACTGAGCTTATTGTCACTGTAGGGAGCGAGCGAAGATCATCTGCTTTGGCAGGATTGATTAATCTATTGTTGCCACTCGTGGCCTTTACTCTCGCGTTTTTGATTAATCAATTCTCGTGGAGACATCGTGCTGGGATGCAAGGCGAGGGCTATGCTGATTCTCGATAAGGTGTCAGTTAAGCGTGCTAATCGTCTCCTTTTTGAGCCGATTTCCTGTGTTATCAAGCCCGGTGAAATTTTGACTTTTGAGGGTGAATCAGGCCGTGGCAAATCGACATTACTGCATGCGTTTATTCATGAGGAACCACAAGTCGAGTTGGTCGGTCAGGTCACACTTGATGGTCAATGTATGAATATGTCGGTTCGTTTGAGTGAATGCGCGCAAACAGTGTTTCAGGATCCCATGCTTTTCTCACATTTGTCGGTTGGCGCGAACATCGCTCTCTCGATGCATCGATTACCTCGATCCGAACATGAGCACCGTGTTAATACATTGCTCAATCAGTTGGGTTTGGATGGCATGGCTCGGGGGGATCCATTTCGTTTATCAAGAGGTCAAATGATGCGTGTAGCTGTCGCTCGAGCCCTAGCACCGCGCCCTCGTTTAGTTCTCTTGGATGAGCCCTTTAGTGCGCTTGATGCTGAGAATAGAGAACATGTTAAGACAGCACTTTTTGGGCAGATAAAAAACGACCAGTCGTATGGCATTTTAGTCACTCATCATTCTGAAGATCGTCCACCCGGGGGAGCATGTGTATGCTTGATGCCTTCATCGTCAAACGTTTGAGATCCCCACTACGAGCCATGGCTAGACCTTTGGCATCAATCGGCATAACCGCAACCCAACTTACTGCAATTGGTGCTTGTTTTGGTTTTTCGGCTGTGATTGCAATCACTCAAGATGCTTTGATTATCGCAGCTCTATTTTTCTGTCTAAATCGATTACTGGACGGGCTCGATGGCGCATTGGCAAGGATTCAAGGACCTACCGAGCGAGGAGCATTTTTTGACATCACGTGCGATTTCCTGATTTACAGCGCTATACCGTTGGGCTTTGCAATCCGGGATCCTGGCGTTGCTCTGGCGGCCTCTTTCCTACTATTTAGCTTTGTCGGAACCGGGTCGACCTTTCTCGCTTTCTCGATTTTTGCAGCACGACAGGGATTGCAGAATAGATTGCTAGAAGAAAAGTCCATTTACTATCTTCAAGGATTGACTGAGGGCTTCGAAACAACGGTAGTTTTGCTCTTGATGTGTATGGTTCCTTCTTGGTTCGAGTGGCTCGCATGGATTTTTGGTACGTTATGTTTGGTGACAACATTTTCGCGTATTAGTGAGGGAAATCGAGTCTTGCGTGGTATTTCGACCCCAGAGCCTGATAGGCTTTCGGAAATTGATTAAGGAGTATGTATGAAATCATTGTTTCGAGGCGCTTTAATTGCGTCGTTGCTAGCGACTCCAACGCTGGCCAATGAACCCTCAACTGATTTAGAGAAACTAAGCTATAGCCTTGGTATTGTTTTGGGCGAGCGAATCCAGAATGATTTCGGCGATTTGGATCCAGCATTTGTGCTTGAGGGATTGAAAGACTCGAAAGACGCAAACAGTTGGAAACTAGACCGTTTAGAGATTAATCAGGCCGTTCAAGACGCACAGGCAAGGGTTCGTGCAAAACAAAAGAAACAGGTAGAGGCCATGGCTGAGGCAAATATCAAATCAGGCGAAGCCTTCTTGGCTGATAATGCAAAAAAGGATGGTGTGACTGTTACGGCTTCGGGTCTCCAGTACAAGATTTCGAAAGAGGGTTCGGGAGATCCCCCAAAAGCCAGTGATACAGTCAAGGTGCATTACGAAGGTCGGTTGATTTCAGGCGATGTCTTCGATAGCTCTATTTCGCGCGGTGAACCAGTGAGTTTCCCACTGAATGGTGTGATACCTGGGTGGTCGGAAGGCGTTCAGTTGATGAAGGTGGGATCGAAATTCGAGTTCACGATTCCTTCGGCTCTGGCTTATGGCCCCGCTGGGACAGGTCCAATTCCACCAAATTCAGTACTTGTCTTTGATGTTGAGTTACTGGAAATAAACCCAGCTAAGTGATTAACGTTGATTGATATATGCCTTTACGAAGGCATCGAATGAGCCTTGGTTGCTGTCAGTGATTTGTTCTTCGGTTTGAAGGCTCTGCTTCGCCTCGTACTTCATTGCGACCATTTCCTGAGGCGGGAGGCTAACTGTTTTCCAATCGTCATGATGTTGTTGAGCGCGCGCTAACCCAAACTCTAAGTGCCCATCGTTCATTGCCGCATGCTCAATTTCTTCAGAAAGCAATGGATAGGTGCCGCTTAGTCTTAACTGCGCATCCTCTAAAGCACCGGTGAAGCTATTGCTTTGGAATGCGTGGTTTAAGGACTCGGCGACTGGATCCAGCGTTGCAAGAAATTGAATACCTACTTCCTTGAGGGATGATCTTTCGTCGAAGCGTTGATCAGTGCGGCGGCCAGCCCAGCTGGCGCGTGCGTTAATTCTGTCGATGGCGATCCGTTCCTCCGGGCTATTGAAAGGGCTGTCTGCAAGTGCGGAGGCCGTCATCAACAGCGTTATCAGGGACGCTTCATACTCCGTGATACCGTTCTGGGCAAATGGATTTAGATCTATCGCGCGCACCTCAAGATACTCAATTCCGCGATTGATGAGGGCTCGGACAGGGCGCTCGCCTGGTTGTTGGATGCGTTTGGGTCGAATACTTGAGTAATATTCATTCTCAATTTGTAGAACGGCAACATTAAGCTGTTTGAATCCGTTTTTATCTTTGAGTCCCAACCCCTCATACGTTGGCCATGGGCAGTGCACGGCGTTAAACAGGGTGTTGCAGTATGTATCTAGCTCGTTGAAACAAATATTGATAGATTCTTGTGCCGCCGATTGGTATCCGAGATCGCTCATCCGAAGGCTGGTGGCACCCTCAGCGATACGTGTTCGACCGGAAATTCGAAATCGGTCGGTGGCTAGTAATCGGAAGCTTTCGTCGACGGATGGGCTGGATCCAGTCAAGAGCATGATTAACCACTGAATTCGCCTGAAATTACGAATCGTTCGGAAATACCCTACATCGCGAATGGTGCGAATATTAGATTCATCTGGATGTGCATCTAAGGCTGCTTTCCATAACCAAAAATCGTCGCTAAAGGATAGATTGAAGTGCACTCCTGCGATGGTTTGCATTTGTCGCCCGTAACGGAAGCCAAGTCCGCGTCGGTATACAGTTTTTAGTCGGCCTATGTGTGACTCACCATAGTAGGCCAAGGATATATCAGTATCTGATTCTGGTAAC
>PBZS01000075.1 GCA_002730235.1 Gammaproteobacteria bacterium
AGTATCGTCCATTTGAAGTGAGACGTCACCACGGGCCATGCTCTCATCAGGTCGTAACTGAACGCCCTCTGGTGTACCATTAATCGATGATAAATAGACCGCCAGATCCTCGGGATGCATCCTTAAAATTGGTGAGTTTTTGGGTTGATAACCTTCTAATTGATCAAGACAACCCTGCACTAATCGAGCGACGGCAGTCGGACCAACTGTTAACTCACCTCGGACTAGTTCAGTACCAACATGGACGGCTAACCGTGATAACGGCTCAAAAAAGTCACTCACGTTATCACTGGCACGTGCTAGCTTCTGGGTGAGTCCATCATAGGTTTTACGGCTAGACTCAAGTTGCGCTTGAAATTCTTTTTCCGTGGCTTCACGAACTTCAGTCCGTACCTCTTCAACTTGGGCGTGTGCTTCAGAGAGTTGATTCTCAAGCTCCTTAATCTTCGGTTCGAATTTCTCGGTCAATTCAACCTGTTTAGCAGCAACTGCTTCGGCAACACGCTCTGTAACTTCCTCTTCAGTAAAACCAATTACTGTGGGTAATACTTCGTTTTCAGGGTCAGATTCGGGATCAGTAATCGTATCAACACCAATTTCTGCTTCAGAGCCGTCTGAATCCACGTTGGACTCAGTATCTTGTGATGCTTTATTTGCGCTATCTGACTGCGGTTCGTTGTCAACAGTGTTCGGGGATTCTGTTGTCACGGCCGCAGCAGATGCAATCTCCATCGGCTCGAATATTGCCTCGGTGTCAAGCACTCGCCAAGGTGGATCCTCAAAAGGAAAATCGTCCTTCTGATTCAAAAGCTCGTTGTCTTCGAAAGGCTGATCAAGATCAGCCCCATTAGCAACATAAGCTGCTTTTTTAGACGAAGTCATCGCCACGACCTGCTAGAACAAGCTCACCAGCGTCAGAAAGTTTCCGAGCAGTACGCATAATATTCTTCTGAGCTTCTTCAACGTCACTAATACGAAGAGGGCCCTTTGCTTCCATGTCGTCTATAAACATAACCCGAGCACGTGATGACATGTTGTCGAAGAATTTCTCTTTAACAAATTCACTCGCACCCTTGAGTGCTGTCATCAACAGATCCTGATCAACATTTCGCATCATCGTCTGAATCGCACGGTTGTCAACGTCAACCAAGTTCTCAAACGTAAACATATTGTCCTGAATCTGCTGCGTGATATCTTCGTCAAGATTCATCAGGCCGTCCATGATCTGGCTTTCCATATCCACCTTGACGAAGTTCATGATCTTTGCTGCCTGCTTGACGCCCCCAACACTCGAGGAACGGGCGGAAGAATTGTTACTAAATTGCTTTTTCATTATACTTTCAAGCTCAAGCATAGCCGCTGGCTGAACTGTCTCGAGCGCCGCTACACGTTGCATAATCTCTGGCCGGACAGGTTGCGGTAAAAATTGTAAGACATCCGCCGCAACTTCAAACTCAAGAACCGATAGGATAATAGCAATAACCTGTGGGTGCTCATTGCGCACCATGTCTGAGATTGCGCGGGCATCCATCCATTTCAGAATCTCAAGACCTTTTGAAGCCTGTCCAGGAAGGATTCGGCCCATAACAGATGCAGCCTTATCTTCGCCGAGAGCTCGCTTCAGAACATCTTCCACATAGTCACTTGTCCCGAGACCCAGACTGGTCTGTTTCTTCAAAGTTGAAACAAACTCGTCGAGGACGTAGTTCACAGCCTCTTGCGACATATCAGCAGCACTTACCATGGCTGCTCCAATTCGTTGAACTTCTTTAGGGTCCATGTATTTAATGATATTGGCTGCTTCTTGTTCTCCAAGAAGTAGGAGCAAGACTGCTGCCCGGTCAGTTGACGTTAACCCTTCGATTTCCTCTCGAAGGGCATCCGTAATTTCCTGTTGATCTATATCTGCCATGACGAACCTCTTAACTCGCCTTAATCATTGACTTCAATACAGTCGCCACGCGGCCTGAGTCCTCTTGAACCAGCATCCGAATTAGGGCCACTTTATCGTCATACGTATTCGCAGTATCTAACAAATCAGCCGAGATTGAAGACTTCTTAGGCTTAAGCTTCGCCCGAATCTCCTCGAGAGACTCACCTTCCCCGATTTCAATCTCACTCTCATCGATAACTGGCGCCCCGTCTGAACCCACTGGTACACCATCAGCGTTAACACCAACAGCACCGGCTGGAAGGGGTTGTCCATCTGGACCAAGTACTGGCTCAGCCGCTTGCTCTGCCGCGAGTCGCATCGCTTCAGCCTGTTCGGCAGCCTTGCGTTCATGCGGCAATGGGATACCAAGAAGTTTGTACGCAACTGGACGGACAAGGATAAACGCAATCAACGCAAACACAATCATTGCGACGATGCCTTTGATAGCGTTAAGTAATAAAATGTTTTCATACCACGGCATAAGATTCTCCAATTCAGCAGCCGGATCGAAAGGTGTCGCAACAACGGTTACCTGATCACCGCGCTCTACGTCAAAGTTCACGACACCACGAACTAAATTATTTACGCGTGTCAGTTCCGGTTCTGTCATTTCTACCAATGACGGACCTTCAAAATCAGAAGGATCAATACCCTCAGGCGGTTGCGGATACTCGCCAGGCGCAAAACGGTTCACGGCGACTGCAACTGAAACACGTACAACGTCGCCATTAGCATCTTTGACCGTACGAATAATACGATCTAACTCGTAGTTACGGGTCGTACGTGAACTAACTGTTTCCCCAATATTTGCGGTTGACTTCGGAGTTGCACGACCATCTTGATCAAACTCTGGATCCATTGGTGGCTGGTTTGTTGTTGCTCCAGGCACACCCTCGGCATCGGCAGTTGCCATGCGATCCAGTGACAAAACTTCTGACCGAGTTTTTTCGCCTTTTCCATTTGGATCATAAGTTTCAAACGTGCTCTCCACTTCAGTGAAGTCAAGCTCAACGTCGACTTGCGCACGCACGTTATCTTCACCGTATATTGGACCCAGTAACTGATAAATACGGTTCCTGTAGGTGTCTTCTAGCTGCTGTTTGTGACGTAATTGAGCACTGGTTAATCCGAGCGGACTTTCCTGTGTCGTGTCACTCAACAAATTACCCAACGAATCCACCACCGAAACATCCGTGGGACTGAGATATGGGACACTTGATGCCACCAAATTAATTACCGCATTAACCTGATTTGCGTCCATATGACGGCCTGGATAGCGCGTAATAACAATTGACGCCTTTGGCGGTGTCCGATCGCGAACAAACACAGACTGCTGTGGGAGGGCCAGATGCACACGAGCATGTTTAACCGTCGAAATGCGGAGAATCGACTTAGCCAATTCCTGCTCTACAGCTGCCGCGTAATTTGCTTGCTCCATAAATTGAGAGGTTGTAATCGAAGAAGATTGGCTAAGTGCCTCAAACCCACTTGCTGACCCCTCAGCAGGAATCCCTTGCGAGGCGAGATAAATCTTCGCCTCATGATACGATCCGGCATCCACTTCCAATTGACCACTCTGACGATTTAATTGTGGAGAGAATCCTCCCTCCTTTAATGTTTCCATCGCTAACTGTCGATCAGAATCTGTCATTCCCGGAAAAACCGGTCGATAAACTGGCTCCTGTATCGCCATAAACGATGCAATTAAGAAAACAAACAAAATTCCGATCATTATTATCGGAGTTGCTTTCTTCACCGCTGGCTGTGCCAACATTTCTTGCATACTTGGAAATGCACGGCCTACTGTATTTTCAAGAAGCCCTGGAGTTCCAGTTACCACAGGCGTCGTATTTGATTGATTTTCGCGCGCGATGGCCGGTTTTTCAGGGACATTTTCTGTAGTCTGATCAGCCGCCTGTATCGCTTGCATATCTGCTGTTGTAGTTGCCATTGTGATCACCTAATCCTTAAACGGGCATGTTCATAATTTCTTCATATGCTTTCAGAACCTTATTTCGGATCTGAAGTGTCGCCTCAAATGCAAGTGATGATTTCTGCATCCCAATCACAACATCTGTGAGTGGAATGTTCTCACCACGCTCATAGGCAGTTCGTAGTTCTGCCGATTGCATCTGAGCACTGTTTACGTCGGCTACCATTTGAGTAACCGTTTGTCCAAATGATGGTTTTTGAACCTCTGTTGGTGCAATCGCAGCTTCTGATTCACGCGTCTGATTCACGCGCGTTTGGTAGGCCTTGATTTGGTCCATCACTAATTGCGCATGAATCGAGCCAGTCTTATCTATCATCCTTCAATCCTCATGCGCAGTGTGAAAGCCCAGAACTGGACTCTCTCAACTTAGCCATCTTGTAACGCAAAGTTCTCGGGCTTATCCCAAGCTTTCTAGCGGCCTCTTCGCGTGTCCGTGTTGATCGGATCGCGTCCATAATTACGTCATACTCACTCGCCCTTACCGCAGATTGCAGATCACGCGGGCGATTAAACATGGGAGTGTCTAGCGGAGGGGTTGGTAAATTCGACTGTTCAAAACTTGTTTTTTTAACAACCTGAGATAGATTAATATCAGAACGAATCATCGGGTCATCAAAGAAGATGTGATCTGCATCGATCCGTCCGTAATCAGCGAAAACGATTGCTCGCTGAATAACGTTATCCAGCTCACGAACATTTCCCGGCCAGTGGTAACTGTGTAATTGTCGCAGTGCACCCTCAGTTAGCTCTAGATGCGAACAACCGTGCTTTAAAGCAAGCGAATTGACCAAAGGCACAATATCACCAGGACGATCTGCAAGTGCTGGAACCTGTAACTTAAATGCACTGATTCGGTAGTAAAGATCCTCACGGAATGTTTTTTCTGAAATACCTACTTTCAGATCCCTGTTAGTTGCTGCAACCAGACGAAAATCAAAGGTCATGGCGTGGCGGCCGCCTAAGCGAACAACTTCCTTCTCTTGAAGCACGCGGAGTAGTTTCGCCTGCAATTGGATTGGCATCTCACCAATTTCATCTAGAAAGACTGTTCCACCTTGGGCTTGTTCAAATACCCCCGCAGACTCGCGACTTGCACCCGTAAATGCACCTTTTTCGTGTCCGAAAAGCATGTCCTCAACTAGCTGTTCTGGCATCGCTGCACAATTCAATGCAACAAACGGTTTACCTAAACGATCAGATAATTCATGAAGGGTCCTTGCAAGAACCTCTTTCCCTGACCCAGTCGCCCCTTGCAAAAGAACAGCGGCTTTTGTGGCCGCAAGTCGCTCGATAAGAGCAAGCAGATGCTGGGATTTCGGATCGACAAAAACATAATCCGATGTTTGTGTTTGATTTGCAGTGGACTCTACTAATGCCTTTGGATCTTTCAATGACGCGATCATCTGAGCATCAAAAATTGGCTTCCAGGTTGCCTCAGTGAAGTCCGCGTCATCCACAACATGCACCCCTGGAATTCGAGCGAGAGTTGTGATCGTCTGCAAATCTGAAGCATCCGCTCGGATTGCAAATTGAACATCATCGCCGAAAGATCGCATTACCTCGATCATCGATTGTAGGGACGAACCGACTTCTAGCTTGGTTATAACGATCTTCAAATCTTTTTGTCGTGTGAAGCTTTCAATTCGGCTTGAAACAAGTGCTTCGTAACCAGACGCCATTACCAATTGTTCAATTGGAGCAGATTCCGGCCAAGCGGGATCAGCAATTGCAATAAGTTGTTTTGATGTTGTTGATGAATACATTAGTTCCGTTCACCTATTTACGTTCTGTCAAGGTGAAAGCAAGCGGTATGCCAAAAGCGGCAACTTAGCGCCAGATGGCTATTTCAGCGGCGGCAATTCAAGACCGGAAAAGATGAGAACCAATATTGTCGGATTCTTGACAAGCATCAGGCCAAATTATATTTATTAATTTTTTCAATGAGGGTCGTACGCTGAAGATTCAAAAGACGCGCAGATTGGGATACATTTCCATTAGATTCTTCAAGCGCCTTCATGATGAGATTACGCTCGATTTCAGCTAAATGGTCCTTCAAGTGAACTCCATCCTCTGGAAACGAATCGATAATATTTGCCGGTATCGGCAGGACGGATCCTTGGGCTCTGAAAATCGCATCCTCTACCGGATTCTCTGCGTCCGGAACATACAACGACAAATCAAGCTCGTTCTGGATGGGGGAGCCATCGGCAAAATGATAGGTTGCGGTCGCCCCAAATTGTGCAATATCAGCGGGTAATAGATTGGCAGGAACTTTAGCCAACGATATTTTTTGGCCTGGGAAAAAGCAACTCAGTCTATTGATCAGATTCACTAGTTCGCGAATATTGCCCGGCCAACTATACTCGCACAAAGCATCAATTAACGAGCCATCGAAAATAGGAGCGTCAACTGAAGCGCTCACATTCTTGTTTAAATAATACTGGATCAGTTCAGGAATATCTTCACGCCTCTCGCGAAGCGCAGGGAGGATTATAGGAATAACATTCAATCGGTAAAACAAGTCTGCACGAAAGTCGCCTCTGTCAATGTACTTGTCTAAATCGCGATGCGTTGCGGCTACCACTCTCACATCAACCGGCACAGATCTAGAGGAGCCGACAGGATCTACTGTCTGTTCCTGAAGCACACGGAGTAATTTAACTTGCATTTCGATTGGCATGTCACCGATTTCATCGAGGAATAGAGTCCCATGATTTGCCAGCACAAAACGACCTGTTCGATCTGAAATTGCGCCAGTAAAAGCGCCTTTTTTATGGCCGAATAGTTCCGATTCCAATAGTTCACTAGGAATCGCACCACAGTTTACAGGAACGAACTGCTGTGTTGATCGAGTAGAATCGGAATGTAACGCACGCGCCACAAGTTCCTTGCCGGTGCCGCTTTCCCCAAGAATTAAAACGCTAGCATCTGATGTCGCCGCCTGACGTATCAGTCCACGCAGTTCACCGACGGCCCGGCTTTTACCGATTATCAAATCAAGCGCCATAGGTCGCGAACCTCAAAACATGAGCTGAATTTGAGAATGAGTATAAAGAACTCGAGGCCTAGCTCAACATTTTCAGGAGGTTTTCAAGCAAATACCTAAACGCTCAGTGATTCAAGCGCCGCTAGATACGCCTTATGATGAAAAGCTGTTCCACGTTTCTGGGGAATTTGATGAATTGTTTTGAATTGCTCGAATGTATTAATATCTGTGGTGTGAGAAAGAAAAGAACGTGCCTCCCTCTGTAACAGGGGGCGCCACTCTTCTGGATTCTCCATGTCCACAATTCCGGAATAAATCTCTTTGAAAATTGGGCCCGGCTCAATAAGCCGATGCTCTGTAATTTCCTCGGGAAAGTCCGCTCCATCGGCGCTCGAGTCAATAGATCCAATCACGCCTATTAGCCCAGGCTCGCGACTTGCTGCTGCTGGAGAATTTCTGGAACCTGAGCCCATGCTTCGCGTACTTCGCTAATCAAGCGTTTTATTTCTTGGATAGCTTCTCGGTCGTTTTTTAAGTTTGCGTGCATCAAGCGGCGTGTGCAATAGTCATAAAGATCAGCCAAATTTGCGGCGATCTCTCCACCCTTCTCACTATCTAAGGACCCTTTTAAGCCCAGTAAGATGCGCGTTGCGCGACTCAATGATTGACCTTTCGCCTCAATTTCGTTTCGCTCAATCTGGCCCTCGGCAGCAGACAGTGAGTCGATCAATCCGTCAAATAGCATCTGAATCAGTTGGACCGAATCAGCATAAGCTGTTCCTGCCTGAATACTAACTTCACCGTAACTAGCCAGACCTTTTTTTCGAAACGCCATGAACTCATCCTCGTTATCTATCTGTTCTTGAGTTACAAATACAATCGGAAGGAATCAGGAAGTCTTTAGGAATTTTTATCTTATTTAGGGCAATCAGTATAACTCGATGCCCGACACAAATCGGTAAGCTGCTGAGCACGAACTTGTTCAGCATCATCAAGAACAAGAGTTGTCATATAGTTTAGGTCAGCTGCGAGCTCAATACCCTGATCAGCTGCCAATTTCGACCATACAAATGCTGCTTCTGCGTTCGGTTTCCCGAGATCCCCGGACTGCAGCAAGTATCCCATCATATACTGCGCTTCCGCGTAACCACTCACGGCTGCTGATTCAAATAACTGTAATGCAGTCTGTGGATTTGGACTCGTTGCCTTTCCAAAATAAACCATGAGCCCCAACATATACCTCGCTTCAGGTAGCTCGCTCTTAGCCGCTGAACGAAAACGTTTAAAAGCCTCACGCTCGTTCACATCGGCGCCAAATCCAGAGTAGTAAAGAAGCCCTAGGTTGTGATTTGCTTCAGCTAATCCTTGATCTGCTGCTAAGCGATACCAGCGCATTGCCTCTGGATAGCTTTGCGAAACACCAAGACCCCGCTCATACATGAGTCCAACGTTATTTTGTGCCTTGGGGTTCCCCTCACGCGCAAGAGGCAACCACGATCGGAGCGCAGAAGACGGATGGCCACGCTCTAACGCTCTGGCACCAGGCTCAACATTAGCAACTGCTGCCGCTGAACCTAAGAATCCCAGAACAAATATGAAACAATTTAGGTACCTAGCTGCCATCAACAATGACTTCAATCCGTCGATTTTTCGAACGGCCCTCCCGAGTATCATTTGTCGCAATTGGTTTACTGTCCGCATATCCAACAACTGTCACCCGGCCTTGTTGTAGCTCTGTATTACCCAAAAGGTAATCAGCAACCGCAGCGGAACGGGCCGCAGACAAGTCCCAGTTCGACTGAAAACGCTCGCTAAAAGCAATCGGTACATTATCAGTATGACCCTCAACAGTGACCTGACCATCTGTTGTGGATATCGCATCACCAACCTTATTCAACAATGGTAAGAAACCAGGCTGAAGGTCAGCATAGCCAGAGCGGAAAGACCCCTGTTCTGCCAGACGAACAATAATTTTATCGCCTTCTCGCTCAACCTCAGCCAAACCCTGTTGAATCTCATTAGCCAGCTCCATCTTGAGCTTTTCAAGTGAATCATCAACAGACTGACTATCGCTTGGTCCGCCCTGAGCGTTACCTTGGACGCCGGCGGTAGCGTTATTACCTTGGTTTTCACCGCTCATTGACTGGTCGGCCTGATTTATGTCTTTTACCACAACCTCAGACTCGATTTGCGCCTGGGCGTCTGCAACCTTGGCAAACATTTCAACAGTCTTTTGATCTATAATCCCAGCGTCCATGGTGCCGTTGTCTGACTCACCCTCGCCCCCAGAGCTTGCGGGTGATGTTAGTTCCACTACAATTTTTTCATCCTCAATTTTGACCTCAACCTGACCCTCTGCAATTTCCTCTGCAAGGACCTGCTGGACCGTCTTGAAATCCTCGTTATTTTCAAAATCTGCGGACTTGTTATCTGTTTGAGGCTCGGCCTCTTTTTTCATCTGATCGGTAGTTTCCTGCTTTACCACCTGCTGGGGCGTCGGTTTTGCGACTGCTGGCGAAAATTCTCGAGCAATCAAGCTCTGTGCCTTCGGTGGCTCAACAACAGGGACCAATCGTTGTACACCAAATGCCGCCTTTAACGAACCTGTAATCTGTTTGTATTTTGGAACGTTCATCTCAGCAAAAGAGAGAATCAGTACGAAGAACGCCATAAGAAGCGTTGCCATGTCAGCAAAGGTCGCCATCCATGCAGGCGCACCAGCCTTGCAGGGGGCACACTCTTCACATTTTAGCTCGTCCTCTTCGGGTTCGGCAGGCTCCTCAAGTAGCTCTTCTTCTAGCTCCTCTTCGGCGTCGGTGCCTGTCTCTAAATCATCCTTATCATCTTCAGCCATGAATCAGCCTCAATTACCCATTGCCGCCATGGCTCTTTCGCGAGCTTTTCCATCCAAGAACGAACCTAGCATATCACCCATAATTCGCGGGTTCCCACCATCGTTGATAAACATAATACCTTCGATAACTAACTCGTTATTTAACGCCTCCATACCAGATTTTGTTTTCAACTTCATCGCACAAGGAATTAAAATTACATTCGCCAATAGTGCTCCATATAACGTTGTCAAAAGAGCCACCGCCATGGCAGGACCGATCGCTTTAGGGTCTGACATATTACCGAGCATCAATACAAGCCCGACAAGCGTTCCGATCATTCCCATTGCTGGTGCGATTTCGGCCCACGCCTCAAAAAATCCGGCACCAGCACCATGCCGAGATTTCATCTGATCATTCTCTCGCTCGAGTGAGGTCCGAATCAACTTCCCATCTGTGCCATCGACCAGCATTGAAATACCTTTGGCCAGAAACTTATTTTTTATTTCCTGTCCTTCGAGCGCGATCATCCCGTCTTTACGCGCAATCGTGGCGAGCTCTGCAAGCTGAACGATAAGGTCTTCAGGCTTATCTGGATAGCCACCGAAAGTTTTCCCCGCTACCTTTGCGAAACCTATAAATTCTGGGAGTGTCGACCGATATAAAGTAGCCATAATCGAGCCACCGATTACTATGAGAATAGAAGCTGTATCGACAAATGGACCTGGATCACCCATCGCCATGACGATGAGGCCAAAGGCGCCAAGGAGCCCGACTACTGCTGCAATATCCATCCAACTCTCCGTTCAAATCGTTTGAGGCTTGACCGCCTGTACTAGCATTGTATCGGCAAAAACATTGAAATATTTACTTCCCTCAACGTTTTTACACTCCCATCCGATATAGTATGAGACTGACTGAGAGAGTACAGCCCCTCGACCAAGAAAAGGTGATACATGCGAATTTTAATTACCATCATGGCGCTCTTGGTGTTAGTAGGATGCGATCGGTCACGCGAGCTTCCGGACTGTAAAGATGTGAAATCACCAAAGGATTATGGAAAGTTTCTAGTAAGCCCCACCACAGGGCTTGCACAGCACGTCTCAGGAACGGTCTGGTATCGTTGTATGGCGGGACAATCTTTCCGTGGCAAAAAATGTTTAGGTGACCCATTGGACCTAAGCCTATCTGAAGCCAAATCTTACCTCAGAGATTTCTCACAAAAGTCTGGAGAAAAGTGGCGACTCCCAACGAAAGGTGAATTTGAGGAAATTCTCGAGACCACCTGCGATAGTCCGCCACTGAATCCAAATGTATTCCTTGGAGTTGCCGTCAAAAACTTTTGGTTAATTGATAGACCTTGGCTCGAAAATGCTCGATTTGGATGTTCGATATTTTTATTTCAAGGTTCGACGTCTTGCCGACAAGCAGTCCAATTGCACCAACCCATATTGATGGTCCGCGATTAATTTAAGCCGAGTGATCGATCTGATTACCCTTGATTCCGCTTGGCTTTTCGTTAGCATCGGTATTTAAGTCTGTCTCAGGCTTAAATCGAAACCATTGGCATTGTCTGCCATCTATATTCATTACCTGAGCGCAAGGAAGCGTCTGGCTTTTAAAATTCATCGCTTCACATTCATACGGAAACCTAGCGTCCCAACTAATTTTAAAAAACTGACATTTCCAACAGTTGGGAGTATCGCTCATTTGCGCTTTTTCCGATAAATATCCGTGTAATATCTATACGCGACCATCAGTACAACACCAACGGCAAAGGTATAGCCAACTACCGCGCGCGCATCGATGCCAGCCGGGATTTGAAAGTCGGGACGAATCCACATCATCATCAGGACCGGGACAGCGACCAACAGATACACCCTGATTAATCGACAAACCCTACAGTCAGGACCGCCAAAACGAAACACACTAACCTCCTTAATCAAACATTAGTGTACCTGACACTCCTAGTGTCTTAAATTCCTTTCGGCGTCATAGTAAATCCAGAAACGTTTGATCAAAAACGTGGTACTTCGTAAGCGAAGTTTGTCACAATCTTTTTCCGGGTAAGCTTGTCTCTGAGGACACTTGAGGTACGTACCTCCACAATTATAAACTTTAACCTTTAGCCAAAAAAGAAAGTCTCATTAACTTGATGCAGTGTCCTTTCATAATGGTTTAAAACTAATTTCATAAACTGAATCGTCGGGCGATCGCGAGTTATGTCAGATGAAAATGGAAATATAGTTGTTACCTTACCCACTTGGGAGGGTTGCGCGAGTCCAATAGGGGCTTCGCTTGCTCGTCTTGCCGATAAATATCTAGTAAGAGTCGTGCAGAGCCCTATCATGCAGCTCGAAATGGCCAATGATGCGATGAGACGATCGGTATTGCGTGAACTCACCGAATGGGACGACTTGAAAGCTGGTTATCCAGTCACAGTGGTTTACTCAACACCAGAATCACCAGACGCTCTGGAACAGTTTGACGAGCTATGCATAGCCCTCCAGCTAAGGGAAGATCGTCTTAAATTTGCCGCAATAGACCAAGAAACCGCCATTAGCTTGTCCGAGGTTTGTCACATTAAAGAAATTAAAAAATTTCACGGTACAGCCGTGATGACTCCCGAGACGCCAGGAAGCATCAAAGAACTTACGGATCTGATAACCAAGCAAGAAGAAAAAAGAGAACTCTGCCTAGTATTTGAACCAGTTGAATCTTCTGGACTGATAACAAGAACGCTTATCGGAAATGGCTTGCGAGTGATAAGGATGAGTTTTTACAAATCTAGACCTATCCAGATGGCAAATTTACCTCCAGTAGATAACCAAATATGGTGGATGGTAGTCAACGATGCTGTCGCAGTCCCGGATATCGCTCGAGGACTTAAAAGACAAAACATGCTTTTTTCGAATGTCCGATGGTTAAGTTCGCGTCCGTCCGTTGGCTCATCGTTAAAGAAAATTTTACCCAAGTCTGAATTTGTTGAGGTCTCCGAACTTCGCCCTGATGTGATACTCAACAAAATAAAAAATTACATCAATCCAGCCTTGTAGTCAGCCTCAGTCAACGTCCTCGTCAACCTCGCCTCGATCCTCCAACAAAAAGTTTAGAGGTAATATCGGCTGTACCGCATATAAATCCAATTTAAGCAAATCGCCCAAAGTATTTGCGATGTCTTGACAACTGTTCACCGCTAGCATCCCGTCAACTTCTCCTTTCTGGTAACGAACACCAAGTTCATACACTTGTGTAGCAAACTCTAGAGGAACATATGCCATCGTCTGTCCATTAACGGTATTGACGGTCTGGTAGCAAGTTTCTTCTGTCGCAGCGGGTGAAGGAGGAACATCATCGCCACCAGCGATGGCAATCATTCTAGATTCCTCATACCCGGCCCATGCTTTGGTTCCAGACATAAAAACCTTATCCATCACCACCCTAATCCTTACCGCCTGTCTGACCCGGAGCGCACGCTTTTCCCGAGAGTCTCCCTCGGCAGCCACGGTTTGTTCGAAAATCTTTTTGGCAGTGGACCTTTGGGCTGCATCAGCATCACCGGACTGCACCCAATCAAATAAGCCCATAAAAAACCTTTTGGCTGTCAGCCGCCATCGGTTGAAATTTTGTTTAAGATCTCGTCCGCATTTAACGAGGGCACTTCAACGCTCCGTGTACCGCTACATTTTTTTACAGCGTAGGCTGCTAAACCAGGATTAGACGTAATCCAGATGAGTTGAGCAACATCCCTAGCCGCCCGATTAAACCCATCAATCGCAGTCGAAACAGACGAAACGTCATTTACCAAAACATAGATCGGTAAGTCATTTGTAGGAATTTGTTCTAGAGGCTGTTTTACCCCAGCAAAAATGGGTAATCTAACCACTCTTTGTCGTGCAGCAATCAATTGCTTTGCGACTGAACCTGACTCTTCTACTTCCTCAAGCACTAAGCATAATTCATTATCCTCAGCACGTTCAGTTACTCTTTTCGCGAGTTCCAGCCCACTTCCTGCCGTCTTGACCGGTACCACAATTTCCTGAGGGCTAACTTTATCCACATCGCTTGCCCGCAAGACCTCGGACAAAGCTAAAGCGGTATCATCATCACAGGCGCTATATTTTAAGCGCTGAACTCTCAATTTGATAGCCAAAACCAAATCGTCAAATTTTATAAATGCTTCAGGGCTCTCAGGGTTAGCCGCAATCAAATTTAACGCCCTTTTGTCTTTTACTTCATCCCAATCAGCTAACTCCCTCAAAGCGGCGCGTTGTCTGGCATCATTCGTAAGTTGGAGAATTTTCGTTGGCGATATTTGAACATTTACCCAATACTTTGGTCCTGCCTTAGCTAAAGCATCAGCTAATGGGTGGTCCGTTATACCCCAGGAAGGCAAAGTTACAACCAAATTTGCTATTTCGACCGCCACGGCATTTCCTTAGACTGGCTTATATAATACTTCTATACAGTGACACAACTGACACAAGTTATCCAGCCAAGTCAAGGAGCCAGAATCAGATCGTAAACCGCAAAACGCTGAGCATTAAGCCACACTAAAAACATTTTCCATTAATGCAAGTGCGCTGCATAGGGCCGCGCGAGTCCGACCCGATAATCCGATAATCGCCATTTGGGTAGACTCGGCCATAAGTTCTCCAACGCTTTCTGCCAGCAGTGTGGCCTTGAATGATTGTCAAATCATTTAGCTTTTTATGTGATTGCATTGGCATCCAGCCAAATCGATGTTTAATACGAGGCAATGAGCCCAGTGGTGGTTGACGGATCTGGCGATTATAAATATTACCCGTCAATTTATCATGGCAATCAATCTGGTTTTGATTCCCAAAACAGTTCGCTCGCGCTTGCGATACAAATAAAAAAGGGCTACCGAACCCTACCACTAGTGCCAGTAACTGAAGCAGTAATTTCCTCATATCCAGTAAATCGACCGAAATCAGCTTTCCTTGATCCGACTTCGTTATCTTCTTAAAAAACTCAGCTAATCGCCTACTCGATGATGTAGGCGTTGAATTTCTCAATATCAACATGCTGAGGTCTCATTGAACCTTACGTTCATAATTTATATCCATCAACCGAGCTACTACTTTCCCAAGAGGCGCCGAAATTTCAAACTGGATTGGCAACCAATACCCGCGGATCTTGCCTAGGTAGAGGGTTCGACTAATCTCTGGTTCACGAATCCGAAACCAGCCTTTTTTAGTTGAAAATCCACCGATCCTATTCACAGTGATATCGCACCGACGCATGGAACCACTAAAATTACTCGGAACATCTGTTTCAAGAGTTTGAAGCCCGCCATCTTGAATCTTCAGATCATATCGTCGGATCCCGTCGAATATGCGATAAGAACCCACGCATTTTTTACCATTCTCCAGTATTCGAACCATTTCAAAAACTGGAGTAAAAGGATCAACCGTATCTACAATCGACTCTTCAGAAACTGGCGTTAGTTCATTATCACGTGGTTCAGACCGATAAAGATCGACGGTCGGCCCCAGTCCTGAGGCTGGCCAAATTACAGTAATATTACTGAATATATCGCCCCATGTGCTCTCACCGTTCAACAATTTGGTCCCGTCGCGCGTGTATAAAATTTCTAGTGTCGATCGAAAATCTGAAAACCAAGCGCTCGCGCCCCGTGACTTAATATCAGCGGTCACGGATCTCACACCCGCTGAGTCAAGCAACTCAACCCTTGCATCTGCAAGCGTTACAGGACCCCAGTCAATCTCGTAGTACAGTGGTTGTCCATCAAATGCGACGGTCGAGGCGCTAAACACCGCGATAAAAAACCATACGGTGTTTTTCATCCACGCTACTCCACTTAGTTGATGAATAGGTCAAATCGCGACTGCCATATTGCAGCCTTTCCTGCATCAAAAACAGGGGACCCAGCTTCGTCGTACAAGCGAGCTAGACCAAGTGCCGCATATCCAATACCTCGCCGATACGCCTCTAGATAGAGAGATTCAGCACGATCTAAATCTACCTCCACACTCCCGTTACCCGTGTGGTACACCACTGCTAAAGCAAACCATGCGGCCGGATATTTAAGTGCTTTCGCTTTTTCAAACGCTGCCAACATAGCACGACCTTGATCAAGCTTGAGGTATCCACGACCAAGTTGTATCCAATATCGTCCATTATGAGGAGCATAGTTAATTGCATCTCCGCAAGCGTTGATTACAAGTTGTCCGTCAATAGCCGAGTATCCGATCGGTTCGGCTTGATGATCAGGATCAGCAGCAATAGAAGCTAATCGATCACACATATCACCGGCTGCATCTCCAAATGATGGTGTCAAGACCGAGCTAAACGTTAAGGCTAGGAAGGGGAGCCAGCGCACTCTTGCAATAGACCAAAGGCTCCCGATTTGTATCTGGTAGCTCAATGTATCTGACTTCACCAACGAGAATACCATGGTCTCCTCCGTCATGGAGTGCGTAGTGGTAGCACTCCAAATAAGCAAGGCATCCGTCTATTTTCGGGCTCCCATTAGGACCTTTCGAAATCTTCAAACCTGTTGCTTTGTCCATGCCAGACTTCGCAAACTGCCATGCTAATGGGCCCTGATCCCCCGCCAAAATATGAATACTAAAATAGTCGGCCTCTTTTAAACCAATATAACAATCAGCGTCTTTTGCTGGACACATTAGGACCAATAGCGGATCAAGCGACAATGAACTAAAGGCACTAGCTGTCATTCCAACCACCTGACCCTTAGTGTTGTATGCTGTTGTCACAGTAACTCCGGTTGGAAATGAACCCATAGTCTGCTTGAAAAGATCTTTAGAAACTGTCATCCGCCTGCTTTTTTAGCTTGCAACCCTTTATCTTTCAGAAATGTAAGGACAGTATTTACGTGATCACCTTGAATAACGATTTCGCGATCTTTTACTGAACCACCCGCACCGAGCTTTTGCTTGATGGCTTTACCTAAGGATTTCAATTCCTCATCGCCGCCGGGAACACCCCAAATAACAGTAGCCTCTTTCCCGCCACGGCCTTTAGTCTCTCGTCGCACACGGCAGATTGAATCGTCAGGATTTACCACATGATTAACTTCAGAGCCGGATTGGATACCTCTCGACTCGGTTGAATATACGAGCCGAGTTCCCTTGTGCATTTACAGTTCTTCGAGTCTAGATTCGATATCGGGACGAGCCATCGCACGAATCAAATCATTAATTCCAACGACACCAACCACATCACCGGCATCATTTGTGACTCGCGCTTGGGAAGACGGTGACTCAGTCACTAGCTGAGCCGCATCCTCGACCAACATCTCAGCTGATAACTCAGGCCCCGATTTATCGTTCGGGGCTTTCATAATTGTCTTCAATTGAATTACTCGGCCGCGATTAATATCTTTTGTGAAGTCGGCAATGTAATCATCTTTCGGTTTCAACACAATTTGCTGAGGAGTACCTTGCTGGATCACCTGACCGTCACGCAGAATCGCAATTTGATCACCGATCCTCAGTGCCTCCTCCAAATCATGAGTAATAAAGACAATCGTTTTATAGAGTTCTTGTTGTAGATCCAAAAGAATGTTCTGCATATCTGTTCTAATCAGTGGGTCGAGCGCGCTGAACGCCTCATCCATGAGCAAAATGTCTGCATCCGTTGCCAATGCACGGGCTAAACCAACGCGTTGCTGCATACCACCCGAAAGTTGACCTGGAAAGTTTTCTTCATAGCCTGCTAAACCAACGCGCTCGATCCAATACGCCGCCCGTTTCTCTGCATCTTTTTCTGCCATCCCCTGGATCTCGAGCCCATAAATAGTATTTTCCATTACGGTTCGGTGCGGTAGTAGTGCGAATCTCTGGAAAACCATGGAGGCGCGATTACACCGAAAATAACGTAGTGTTTTTTCGTCCATCTCCAGCACGTTTTCGCCATCTACCCACACTTCTCCCGTGGTGGGCTCTATGAGGCGGTTGATGTGGCGAATAAGGGTTGATTTTCCAGAACCCGATAGACCCATCACAACTTGGACACCCTTAGCAGGCATCTTCAGATTTATATCAGATAAACCGAGGACATGATTATACTGATCATTCAACTCATCCTTGCTGACTCCTCCACGAACTTTTTCGAGCATATCTTCAGGATGGTCACCAAAGATTTTAAACAGTTGTTTAATCTCAATCTTCGTCTCCGAGTCACTCATTCTGACCTCCACGGTGGCTTTGAAGACGCTTACCGTAGCTTTGGCTGATCCGATCAAAAATGATTGCCAAGGCAACAATAGCAAGACCATTCAACAGACCCATCGCGAGATATTGATTAGAAATAGCTTTTAAAACGGGTTGGCCGAGTCCTGTTACCCCTATCATTGATGCGATCACTACCATCGCTAACGACATCATGATTGTCTGATTCACTCCCGCGAATATATTGGGAAGTGCCAGTGGAATCTGCACCTGCACCAGTTTCTGCCACGGACTAGCTCCGAAAGCATCAGCCGCCTCCAGGACTTCCTTATCTACTAAACGAATCCCAAGGTTTGTGAGGCGGATCATAGGTGGTATCGCATAAATTACGACCGCGATGAGTCCGGGTACCTTACCGATACCCAGAAGCATCACCACCGGAATAAGATACACAAAGCTTGGTATCGTCTGCATAATATCCAGAATCGGAGTCACAATAGCCTGCGCTCGGTCTGATCGCGACATCACGATACCGACAGGCAGTCCAAGACTAAAACACAGAATTGTACAGACCACGATGATGCTGACCGTACTCATAGTGTCTTCCCACATCCCAAGGAATCCGATCAGGAAAAGACTAATCGCTGATCCGATAACGACTCTGAGACTGCGACTGGCAAACCATGCTAGAGCCGCGACGACGAAAATAAAAATAGGCCAGGGTGTGGCGAGAAGCAGTTTCTCAAGCCAAATCAGAAATTGTAGTAGGGGTTCAAAAAAAGACTCAATATCCTCACCGTAGGCTCTAGTAAACTCTTTAAATCCCTGATCAATAGACTTGCGAAAGTCTCGCAAATCAGTTCTACCAAGTTCAGGAAATTTAGTTAACCAATCCATAATTCGACTCTAAATACAAAAACGACCGGACTGATCAAACATGCCCGGTCGTTTTTAGTTGGTCAGAAGCTTTTAAAGTGCTTGCTTAATGCGAGCAGCCGCATCCTCAGATACCCACTGCGACCAAGTCGCCTCCTCATTTAGCATAAACTCGACAGCTGCTTGCTCTCCAGATGCTTGATTATCATGCATATAACTCAGATATTTATTCAACAGGGAAGATTCGAAGGTGCGCTTTTCTACGTAAGCCGCAACCTGCGGCACTCGTGTTGCAAAATCGACCTGAGCCAGAGATACGACCTCCGACTTTGTCCACGTGCTTCTTTTTGGGTTATCGCACTCTTCGACAGGCTTCACTATGCAATTGTCCCAATGGTCTTGGTCAAAGTCGGAATTGAAATCGACTAATTTAAGATTGTACTTACCAGCCAACGTAGTTGGCGCCCAGTAGTAACCTAACCAATTTTCACCACGTTCGCTCGCCTTCGCAATTGAGCCATCTAGGCCAGCTCCCGAACCAGTTTCAATCAATTTCCATCCCGCTGCTTCCATATCGAATCCACGGAATAAATTATTGGTTGAAAGCTGGCAGCCCCAACCGGATGGACACGTATGCAGCCCCCCCTTCGAAGGATCTTCCGGGTGCGGGAAGAGATCTGGCCGTGCAATAATGTCATCTATGGTTTTTAATTCAGGATGCGCCTTTGCAGCGGCTGCACTCATCATCCAACCTTCACCAGCTCCCGAAATTGGAGATGGATTGAGTTTGACCAACCGGTTTTCTTGTATTGCTGCATCGATGGCAACAGCCGCAGCATTGGCCCACATCTCAGAGGCAATGTCTGGAGTGCCTTTTTCATTCATTGACGTTATTTGAGGCATCGTACCAGCGGTCAAGTACTCGACATCGCACTCATAACCGCTTTTCATCACAAGTCCGTCTAGCCGAGCTAAAAATTCTCCCGAAGCCCAGTTCATTTCGCCAATAACTACTTTTCCACAGTCGGCAACGACCTCTGCTGATTCCTCCTTCTTAACCCCGAAAAAAACAGCAACCGCCAGAGCAGCAACTCCAAGCCCCAATAATATATTTCTCATTGTTTTCTCCCAACCTCTGAATTCGCCATAACGTTTACGACACGAAATAATTTATCAGTCTACCTAAAGGTATTGATATACACAAACCCTCTAAAATTCAATTAATTATGATATTTTATTCGCGGTATCACCTGTTTTTTCCACTGAAATTACTTTGACGTCAAAATTTAAGTTGGGAAATATAATCGCATTCATTCCAAATCTAAATTGGCAATGGGCATAAGAAATAAGGAAATCTAGGGCAGCATGCAGACACAAAATCTTGAAACGGAAGTGTTGGTTGCGCTGAGACGTATCGTCCAGGCAATCGATCAGCACTCTAGTCGACTCGGCAAGGATTTTGGGCTAACAACGCCACAACTCCTGGTTTTGCAAACTGTAACAAACACAAAGGAACAACCAATTAGAGCCATCAGTGCCGAAGTAAATTTATCGCAAGCCACCGTGACATCAATTGTAGACCGCCTTGAACGGCGAGGGCTACTCGAGCGACAACGGTCAGGAATTGATCGACGCCAGGTGTTCCTTGTAATCACAGAAGCGGGCAAGGATCTGCTTTCGAAGGCCCCCAAACCCTTGCAGGAAAATTTTCTTCACCGGTTTGAAGGACTACGTGAATGGGAGCAGCACCAAGTAGTATTTGTCTTGAAGCAGGTAGCGGAAATGATGGGCGCCCGCCACATTGACGCCGCTCCACTCCTCGATACAGGCGACGTTACGAGAGGCCACCAGAGGCTAGAAACGCAGCCTGATTCGGAGCCAGCTGTCCCGAATGATAATCGATAAACGCTTTTTTTAGTTCACCCTCGGTCGACAAGACAAACGGCCCATGACGGGCGATTGGCTCATTCAGCGGCGACGAGGATATGAGTAACCCACGACCTGAACCATTGAGCCTAACATCGCCCGTACCCTCAATTACCGCCAAGCTACCATCTTCAATGGTCTGTCCTTCGACCGACAGGTTTTCCTCGAAGCAAAACAAAATGGTGGTATCACCATCAACCAAAGGAATAATAGCCTCACCGGTAATCGGTTTGATGTCGACCATCAAAACAGGCAAATGTGTTTTTGCTGGACCAACGTGACCGAATAACTCGCCAGAAGCCAAACGATAAGCCACACCATTCCTAGCAAATTCAGTAATGTCAGTTGATGAAATATCCTGATACCGAGGCTCAATCATTTGTAAGCGTTGCGGTAGGTTCAACCAAATCTGAAATCCCCAAAGAATACCGTCAGTTTGTTCTGGCATCTCTGAGTGCAAAATACCTCGGCCGGCGGTCATCCATTGCACAGCGCCCTCCTCCAAAAGACCTGCATTACCACTAGAATCGCGATGACGCATTTTACCCTTAAGCATGTACGTCACCGTCTCGAATCCTCGATGTGGATGTGGAGGAAAACCTGCTACGTAACCAGAAGGATCATCATTTCGGAAATCGTCAAACATCAAAAAGGGATCGATGTAATCCACACCCGGTTGGCCAATCACGCGACAGATATCAACACCGGCACCATCGGAGACCTTTCGACCGGTAATTACTCGACCAATAAAACGCATAACTCTTTCCTTTTTCCCGTTTGACCATATTTTACAGCCGAGGATTATGTTTGAAATTACATCACCGTCATTTATTTGAGTCCGCACTGGCACGAATACCAAGGAGCTGTCATGCCACAACTGAACTGTATTGATCCACGCGAGCAAGTTATCGAGGTGACATTCGATCCCGGTGAGACCATATTACAGGCTGCTCATCGTGCGGGTGTTGGCGGCATATTAGCTGAATGCGGTGGGGGCTGCTCATGTGCAACCTGCCATGTGATTCTGGACGGCACTTGGGATGGAACGATTGTTGAGCCAAGCACGCAGGAGGTGGATATGTTGTCATTTGCGGTAAATCCAACACCCCACTCTAGGCTCGCGTGCCAAGTTGAACTAAGCGACAAGCACGACGGCCTCAGTCTTTCTGTTGCAAAACGTCAATATTAATGAGGCTCGGAATTGTTGGTGCCGGACAATCAGCCTGCACATTACTAGCAGAGCTGGTCCAAGGAGAATTTGATGGTCAGATTTTAGTCTTCAACGGCGAGCCGCACCGACCTTACCGACGCCCACCACTCTCAAAGAGCTGGCTAAAGATGTCAGCTGACACAGACACGCTCCGACTGCTCCCTGAGCCTGTCGAAAATCATATATCAATTCAATGGATAAAAGAGTGGGTTAAATCCATCCAGCCAGATAATGGTGAAATACACACTGAACAGGCGAGCTACCAAGTGGATCAGATTATTCTTGCAACCGGAACCCGCCCAAGACAACTGACCATTGAGGGATTACCTTCTGAAACCACACACGTCATTCGAACACTCGATGATGCAGAAAAACTGAGACAGCACGTCGATCATGCAGAAAATATCACTGTCATTGGAGCCGGTTTTTTAGCGTTTGAAATAGCCGCTAGCTTGAATCACCCGGATCGGACAATTCGTATCGTCGCCAAAGGGAATCGGTTACTACCTCAGGTCTCGTTGAAAACTGCCCACCGATTAGTGGACTCTTCACCTGCATTAACTCAGGTCGATACAAAGATCGAAAGCTATGATGCGAATAGCAAATCACTCACCACTAACCGCGGACCAGTCCCGGCAGATCTTGTCATCGTTGCCGCCGGCGCGATACCTAATACTGAGGTCGCCATGCGATGCGGTCTTGGGACGACGGACGGGATTGTGACCGATGTATTCATGCAAACACCACATCCGAAGGTGTCAGCAATTGGCGAAGTGAGCCTGCATCACCAGCCACATCTAGGAAAATCCAAGCGTGTGGAATCGATATCTGAAGCCAATGACTCGGCCGCAACATGTGCTAAGAGGCTTCTTGGTCATCCCGTGCCATTCGGAGCAATTCCCTGGTTCTGGTCGGATCAAGGTCAATTGAAACTACAAATCGCAGGGCTATGTGCTCGCTCAGATGATGAAACTTGCTTGATCTTTTCCGACACTGAGTGCGTAGTAATTCGGCACTGTGGCGATCGCGTTACCGCGATTGAAGCGATAAATGTAGCCAAAGAATTTATGGCGGCCAGACGTCTGTTTGAATGCGGGGTGGTCAGTCTCTCCGCTCTAGTTGAGGCGGGCTCTGTATTCGACTTGCTTCAATCGTCAAGATCCTGAAGCGCTGCCGGCATTGATTTGGTAGATGAAACACCAAGTTTTTTTAATTTTTCAGCGCGACCTACAAGGTTGCCCCGCCCAATCGACAGCCGCTGGCCAGCCTTTTCGAAAGCCTCTTGTGACCGCCTGATTTTTTCACCAACGTCCTGAAAACTCTCAGCAAATAGAACAAATTGATCATATAACTTTCCACCAAGATCAGCGATTTGCCGAGTATTTTGATTTTGATGCTCAATTCGCCACACATGCTCAACTGTTCTCAAAAGTGCCAGAAACGTTGACGGGGATGCAATCACAACGCCTTGCGCAAGGGCATCGGTAAATAGTTGCGGCTGCGTTTCAAAAGCCGCAGAAAAAGCAGGCTCTACTGGAACGAACATGATTACAAAATCGACCGTCGTAATTCCTGGTAGGTTTGCATAATTCTTTCCAGACAAACCGCGAACATGAGTCTTTAGAGAGTTCGCATGCGCCTTCAGGGCATCAATGCGTCCCGAATCATCAGTGGATGACATGGCGCGCTCGTAATCTTTCAGCGACAGCTTTGCATCAACGATCAAGCATTTATCATCCGGAAGAGAGATCACAACATCTGGTTGAAGTCGATTTCCTTCATCGCCAATGAAACTCTGTTGACGGGTATATTCATGTCCCTCCCGAAGACCAGAGGCCGTGAGTACCTGATCGAGAATCAGCTCCCCCCAATTACCGGCCGTCTTATTTTCACCTTTCAGCGCTCGTGTCAGATTAATCGCGTCCTCAGACATTTTTTGATTTAAGGCCTTTAGTGAAACTATCTCCTGCTTGAGTGATACTCGATCTCGTGTTTCATTTTCATAAACCTCGTTCACCCGCTTTTTAAAGGCATCAAGCTCAGTAGTTAGTGGTTTTAACAATTGAGAAAGTGAATCGCTGTGTTGCGAGGTTAATTCCTTAGAACGCTCATTAATGAGCTTCTGAGACAACGCTTCAAACTCAGCCTTCATCAAGGCCATTTTCTGTCCAAGGTCTGATTGAGCCTCAATCCGGAGTTGTAACTCAGCTACCGACGACTTGGCGGATATCCACAATTTCGCAAAATAGGCCGCAAAGCCAAAACCAAGCATCGCAATAACAGCCAACACCCAAGTGAGTTCCATGCCTCAGTTCTCCTTCACCTCCGGTATAATGACATCCTAAACCAAACCTCACCAGTGGGGCCTTAATGCCAAACGAAGAAGACAATTTATTCGAAATACCATTTGTGGGTGTTGGCGACTTTCGTTTTGATGAAAAGGTTTCAGAGGTATTTCCCGATATGATCAGGCGGAGCGTCCCTGGCTATGGGCACGTAATTGGATTAAGCGGACTCATCGCCAAACGGTATGCCATACCCAACACTGTCATCTACGATTTAGGCTGTTCACTGGGTGCAACAACAGTTGCGATTGCCAATGAGATAACGGCACCTGGTTGTCGGATCGTTGCTGTTGATAATTCAGAGGCAATGCTCAAGAGAGCACGAGCCACAACCAACGACCGGTTAGTCAATCCACAGCCAATAGAATGGTTATGCGAAGATATCACGGATATGAGTTTTGAGGCATGCTCAATCGTTGTCCTGAACTTCACATTACAGTTTATCGCCATTAAGAAACGCGAGGATCTACTGATCAACATCAAAAATTCGTTGGTTCCCGGTGGCTTGGTGATCCTGGCGGAAAAAGTGCTGCATGAGGACACCAAATCACAGCAATCGTTGACTGATTTACACCATGACTTTAAACGCGCCAATGGCTATTCAGAATTAGAAATCGCGGGGAAACGGCAGGCTATTGAAAACGTATTGGTTCCTGAGACGCCAAGCGCCCATGCGGCTCGGTTAACCCGTGCTGGATTCTCGGAAATCACTGAATTCTTTCATTGTATCAATTTCAAAGCTTGGATGGCGGTTAAATGATCACCATCGACGATGCGTGGACAAATCCTGATCTACCCTGGCTTACTGACCTAGTAAAACGACATCGGCATCTTATCAAACAACGATTAGGCCACGGTGACCTAAGTCGATGGACACAAGCACTCAGCGCAATACCTGAGATGGATACCAATAACCGAACTCTGGGGCGCTGCGTGGGTCTGACTACGATTCCGCATGCACTTGAGCGACCACTTGAAGAAGCGCTTCTTGAACTTACGCCATGGCGTAAAGGTCCATTCCAGTTCGGTTCTATCTACGTGGATGCAGAATGGCGAAGCGATCTAAAGTGGGATCGCCTATGTAGGCACATCGCGTTGGATAATCATCGCATTCTGGATGTTGGATCGGGTTGCGGTTATCACCTCTGGCGGATGCTAGAGGCCGGCGCATCTGAGGTATTGGGAATTGACCCCAGTATTTTATTTCACTGTCAGTTTTCCGCAGTAAAGTGCTTAATGGGCGATCCAAAAGCCGCCTCCCTGCCAGTCACACTCGAAGAGTTTGATGCAGGACTCATGGATTTTGACACTGTATTTTCTATGGGGGTCCTTTACCACCGTAAGGACCCAATTAATCATCTCGAACAACTAAAACGCTGGATCAAACCCGGCGGACAACTTATTTTGGAAACGCTAGTGGTGGATGGTGATGAATGTACCTGTTTTGTGCCGCCAGACCGCTATGCGCAAATGAATAACGTCTGGTTTTTGCCTTCAGTACCAGCCCTTAAGCACTGGCTTGGTCGTATTGGATTTGCGTCAATCGAATGCGTCGATATCTCTGTGACCAAGCCCGAGGAGCAACGGACAACGAAATGGATGCGGTTTGAGTCCCTTGAACAAGCATTAGATCCGAATCACCAATGTCTTACTATCGAGGGCTTCCAGCGACCAACGCGAGCCACTCTACGCGCCGTCCTGCCGCAAAATTAACTCGATCTCGCGTTTCAAAACCAATGTATGCGACAATCGCGCGATTTTGCAATGACGTCTCTGGAGTGACTTAAATGTTCCATCTCGACTTGGCACCTGCCGATCCGATTCTTGGCTTAACTGAAACCTTTAAAGCAGACACACATCCCGACAAAATCAACCTAGGTGTCGGCGTGTATCAAGACGCAAACGGCAGGACGCCGGTTTTAGCTGCGGTGAAACAGGCGGAGGCACGTCTGTTGGAGACAGAGACCAGCAAGAGTTACCTACCAATACCCGGTGTACCTGAAATCGCAAGCTACACACAGAAGCTACTCTTCGGCGAAAATCATACGATTATCGAACAGGGGAGAGCAAAGACAGCCCAAACGCCTGGCGGAACAGGCGCCCTTCGTGTTGCTGCAGACTTTTTGAAGCGCGCCAAGCCTGATGCTACCCTTTGGCTTTCGGATCCTAGTTGGACTAACCACCACACTATCTTTGAGGCAGCTGGGTTCTCTGTCCAAAATTATCGCTATTACGACAATGCGTCCCAGGGATTAGACGGAGAAGGCCTCATGGCTGACCTTGAAAGAGCAGCTACAGGCGATATCGTGATTTTACACGGCTGCTGTCATAATCCATCTGGGATCGATCTCGACAAAGAGACTTGGGAAACTATTGCTAGTCAGGCCAAAGCTAAACAATTGGTTTGTCTTGTTGATTTTGCTTACCAGGGCTTCGGCGAGGGCCTCGAAAAAGATCGTGAAGGACTGCACGTTCTATTAGATTTAGGTCTGGTTGTTCTAGTCGCGAGCTCTTTCTCCAAGAACTTCGGTCTTTACAATGAACGTGTCGGTGCAATTACAATTGTCGAAAAGACTGAAAATGATGCGATCAATACCTTTAGTCACATTCAGGCTGCTATTCGTGCCATTTACTCAAGCCCGCCAGCACATGGTGGTAATGTCGTCGCAACCATCCTCGGTGATACGTCGCTCAGAGAACTCTGGGTTAAAGAGCTCGGTGAAATGCGCACTCGAATTAACACAATGCGTCAAGCATTTGTTCAACAGATGGCAGTTCGCCAACAAGTAGTGGACTTTGACTTCATAAACCATCAAAAAGGGATGTTCAGTTTCTCAGGTCTGACCCAAGAGCAAGTATTAAAACTGCGAGCAGATAACCACATTTATATCGTCGGCTCAGGCCGAATTAATGTTGCTGGAATCACACCCGCAAATATTGATCCACTCTGTGACGCAGTGGCTAAGGTCCTGTGATGCCCAAATATAATCTCTATGGACTTGGTAACGCACTTGTTGATACCGAATATCAAGTATCTGAGGATTTGTTACTCGCTCTTGATGTCGAGAAAGGCATGATGACCCTAATCGATAGCGAGCAATTATCCGTGCTCGAAGAAAAACTCCGCGATCATGGTGAGCTCAAAAAACAAGCATCAGGCGGGTCTGCGGCCAATTCATTAATTGCTGCTGCGAATTTTGGATCTAAAGTCTTTTACAGTTGCAAAGTCGCAGACGACGATTTAGGGACTTTTTACCACAAGGATCTTATCGAGTCAGGTGTGGCAACCAACTTAGATAAAATTCGTGAATCGGGTACTACCGGGCGTTGTCTTGTAATGGTAACGGACGACGCTGAACGCACCATGAATACTTTCCTTGGAATCACAGGTGATATGGGCGCACATGAGATTGATGAAGGTGCACTTAAATCATCTGAGATGCTATACATCGAGGGGTATTTAGCAAGCTCAGAAAAAGCGCGAGCGGCCGCTATTTACGCTCATCAATTTGCTAAGAAATCTGGTATCAAGGTCGCTCTGACCTTCTCTGATCCCGCAATGGTGACCTATTTCAGGGACCAAGTATCTAAAATCGTTGGAGATGGCGTAGATCTGCTGTTCTGTAACGAACAAGAGGCGATGACCTGGACCGGTGAAACGTCGATTGAGAAAGCACTTTCATCGTTGTCGGATACGGCCGTCCAATGGGTATGCACGCGTGGAAAGGATGGAGCATCTGTCTTCGATGGAAAGAGTCAATTTGATGTACCTGGGCGTGAAGTCACGCCTGTCGACACCAACGGTGCCGGGGATATGTTCGCTGGTGCCTTTTTATTCGGGCTCTCAAACGGATGGAGCTTCGAGCGGTCAGCATCCTTCGGCGTTTATGCTTCCGGTTACTTGATTACACAATATGGCCCACGTCTGAAGATCAACGATCATGCCCGACTATTGAAGGGATTTAAGACGATCTAATTGACCACCTCGAAATATAACGGCTAGCCCCGACTGAGAAACTTCCAGATCAGCGGCAGTGTAGCAGTCGCCAATATGATCTTGACCAAATCACCAAGCAGAAAAGGAATCATTCCAAAAGTCACTGCCTTTTCGAATCCAATAAAATTTGCTAGCCAAATAAGACCGATTGCATAAATAACTAAATTACCAGCAATCATGGCAATTGCCGTTCCTATCGCAGAACGATCAAGTCCACGCTCAGCCA
>PBZS01000076.1 GCA_002730235.1 Gammaproteobacteria bacterium
AAATCTAAATATGATTCCCCATTTTGGCCATATAGTTTACAGCCCTGCCCCTTAACGATGATGGTCGGCGGTACGTCATAATTAGGCGTTAGTACTTGTCGATAATCGGATAAATCAGCCATCTAAAATCATCTCAATGAGGGCAGATACACCCGACCCAGCCCAAAGGGATGATACCCACCTTCAAGCATAGATACGATACGTAATTAACTATATCGATCTGCAACATCGCTAATCATTGACGTTATCCAACGATAATTGGCATCAAAAAGATTGAGCTTACCTAGAGGATTGTCTGTGTAGGCGTCATAGCCAGCTGAAATCAGTAAAAGCTCCAGGCCATGTTTATCGGGGCTGAGAAGAAATCGCGCTAAACTTCAAGACTTTTTGAGCCAGTATAGATTGGCATAAGAATCACACAGTCGCCTAGCATATCGAAATCGATGATAGCCACCCATTGGAGGCCATGATGTGCGGAAGCATGTAATGCAAGTAAAGCTACATCATTGAATAGGCAGAACCCCATAGCCAACGACTTTCAGCATGATGTCCGGGGGGTCCTGTTGTACAGAACGCACGTTGAATGTTACCGGTCATTACATGATCAACGACTTGACAGCCGGTGCCATTGGCTAAAAGTGCCGCTCGGAGAGGCCCGAGTTCTATCGAGGTATCGTTATCAATTAGACTCAAGTCACCAATGGTTGCGTTATATCTAATTTGTTCAATTTCTCGAACATATTTGCAAGCGTGTGCACATTTAAACTGTGTAAGCGATGCGGGTTCAGATTCGAACTGAATCAGATCTAACATTAACCCTTCCGACCGAAGTTCTGTATCGATAGGTTGCAACCGCATTGGGCTTTCAGCATGCATTTGTCCTATTTGGTGGATCATACAATCTAAGTGAGTGAAGTAACTACCTCACTTCACCATAGACTACAACTAGTCTGCAAAGCTTATAACTGGCCAGCCTTTTTTATTTGCTAGTTTTGCTAATGACTGGTCTGGATTGACAACAAAAGCCTGGTCTACTTTTTCAAGGAGTGGTCTGTCGTTGATGGAATCTGAATAAAAATGCATGGTTGATGTTTTTTCGCCCTTCGAGCCTAGCCAATTTACTAATGCATCAATTTTTCCCTCCCGATACGTTGGAATCCCAACTAACTCGCCAGTATATCGTCCGTTGATAATTTCAAACTCGCAGCCGAGATAACTGTCCACACCATGCAAACCGGCGATCGGCTCGATGATGAATGTATTAGTTGCCGAGATAATAAGAGTGTGAAAGCCCCTGATCTTATAGGCTTGAATATACTCAAGTGCTTTAGTCTGGAGTTGTGGACAAACGATTTCACGCACGTATTGATCCCGCCATTGGGTGACCTGTTCGATCGGATAATTTTGTAAGACTTCACAGGCGAAACGCTGATACGCTCTTATGTCCAGATTTGCATCCAGATAATTTTCGTAGAAGCGTTCGTTATTTGCTTGATAATGTTCCTGGTCTACCGCACCGGTATCGATCAGGAATTGGTTCCAAGCTTTATCGCTATCTATAGGAAGTAGAGTGTGATCGAGGTCGAAGATGGCAAGTTCCATTGAATTTATCTCGTTTGATTGAGCGATTTGCTAAAAGTTGAAAGAATGCGAGGGATTTTGGGGAGTTTCAAGTCATGATTGATCAGGACGGTTTTAGATTAAATGTAGGAATCATTCTTGCGCATCCGACCGGCTCTGTTCTGTGGGCTAGGCGACGAGGTGAAGATTCTTGGCAGTTTCCGCAAGGAGGAGTGAAATCCGGTGAAGCCACTGAAGATACGCTTTATCGCGAACTGAATGAAGAGCTTGGTATTTCACAGGATCAAGTGTTTGTGTTAGCACAAACCGCCGGGTGGTTGCGCTACCGACTCCCTAAATCCTTGATCCGACCGCGCGGTAGAAAAACCTGTGTTGGCCAAAAGCAACGCTGGTACCTGTTGGCGTTAAATAACCCCTTCATTCGGCCGAACTTGGATGCGACCGATCAACCTGAGTTTGATGCATACCAGTGGGTGAGCTACTGGTACCCCTTAGGCCAAGTAATTCCGTTTAAGCGAGATGTGTATCGGCAGGCGATGATTGAGCTTGGCCCGGCACTGCGTTGGTTTGGACAAATGGCATGTTAGATATTCTGAGGCGCTTAGTTCAGGCGGTCACCGACGCTGCAACCTTAGATGAAGCATTGATTATCATAGTGACACGTATTAAAGATACGATGCAGACCGGGGTGTGTTCGGTATATTTACTAGACGAATCAACGGATCGATGGCTGCTTATGGCAACTGACGGGCTGAACCCAGATTCTGTCCGATTGGCCAGCCTTGCTAGGACTGAAGGCCTCGTAGGAACCGTAGGAACCCGAGGAGAGTTGGTCAATTTGGATGATGCACCGAATCATCCAGCATTTCGGTTTTTGCAGGAAACTGGTGAAGAAATCTTTCAGTCGTTTTTGGGTGTGCCGATCGTTCACCAACGTGAAATCTTGGGTGTCCTTGTCGTGCAACAAACGACCCAACGAAAATTCAGTGACGAGGAGGAAGCGCTGCTCGTAACAGTCGCTGCCCAGATATCTGCGTTGATCGCACATGCGAAAGTTTCTGGGCGGCTGCATTTAAGCCAGACTGCCGGCGAAAAGCCAACCGACGTGCATTTTAAGGGTGTGGCTGGCATAGGCGGCGTTACGACAGGGACGGCTTTTGTGCGTCAGCCACCGGCAGTTCTGCGGCGGGTTAAAGATGCCAAGACAGAGCAACCGGAGCTTGAGCTTGGAGAGTTTCAAGCAGCACTCAGTGAGGTTAAGGCTGAACTGAGACAAATCAGCGATTCCCTGTCAGAGCACTTGGCGAGAAAGGAAACGGCACTTTTCGATACTTATTTAAGGATGCTTGAGGATCACACATTAAGTGGCGAAGTCTGCCAACGTATTCGCTCTGGAGAGACCGCGCCAACTGCACTGAAATATGTTGTTCTCGATCTGGTCTCTCGCTTTGAGGCGATGGATGACGCTTATCTAAAAGAACGGGCGACGGACTTGTTGGACCTAGGACGCCGCATACTTGCTAAATTACTTCATGAGCAATCTGAGTCCCTTGAATATCCAGGTGATGTGATTTTGGTCGCGGAAGATGTGACCCCTGTGATGCTAGGAGAGGTTGGGACAAAATCACTCAAGGCCATTGTTTCTATCAAAGGTTCAGCAAACTCGCATGTCGCCATTTTGGCTAGGAGCCTTGGTATTCCCGCGGTGATGGGTGCAGTAGATTTACCACTCAGCGATATCTCTGGTGCACATTTAATCGTCGATGGGTGGCGTGGTGAGGTTATTGTAGAGCCTTCCGAGCACGTGCTGGCCGAGTATCAGCGTGCGATTGATGATGCTGCAATCCTTGAAATGGACTTGGAGCAGATTGAGCCTGGTGCCGCAACTACCGATGACGGCACGCGTGTGCATCTTATGCTTAACGCTGGGCCGTTCGGTGATCTGTCGGATCGCCAGCGAAGCTTTATTGATGGTGTTGGCTTATATCGTACAGAATTTATTTTTCTGGCTCGGCCTCGGTTTCCTACAGAAGATGAACAAGAGAGTGAGTATCGAGCAGAGCTCGAGACATATGCACCGATGCCGGTTGTCATGCGAACACTTGACATTGGCGGTGACAAAAGCCTTCCCTATTTTTCGATCGAGGAAGAAAATCCATTCCTAGGATGGCGGGGAATAAGGGTTACTCTCGATCATCCAGAAATTTTCCTAACCCAAATCCGTGCGATGTTGCGTGCTGACTCGGGTTCAGGAAATTTGCGCATTTTATTACCCATGATTACAACTTTGGAGGAATTACGGGCATCGAGAGCTTTAATCGAGCGAGTTGTTCTAGAACTACGAGCAGAAGGAACTAACGTTACCAAGCCAGAAGTTGGAGTAATGATCGAAGTACCAAGTGCAGTCTATCTCTCGCCCGAGCTAGCAATAGAAGCAGATTTCCTATCCGTTGGATCGAACGACTTAACCCAGTATTTATTAGCTGTTGATCGGACAAATTCCCGCGTCGCTGATATATTTGACGGCTTTCACCCGGCAGTACTGAGAGCGCTTGAGATCACCTCAACGGCCGGAGTGAACGCAAATATCCCGGTTGCGTTATGCGGTGAAATGGCAGGGGACCCGCTAGCGGCGGTGTTACTAGTCGGGTTGGGTTTTAATGAACTGTCGATGTCTTCCGCTGCGCTTGCTTCTGTAAAGAGGGCTCTAGGCGCTTTTAATTTAAGTGAGTGTAGACAGCTTGCTGCAAAAGCCCTTAAGAGCGAGTCCGGTGAGCATGTACTTCGGATAGTTGGTCACGCATTTATGGAAAAGCAGCTACACTTATTGGTACCGCCTAATTTACGTGAATCGCTTGAAATGGAAGTTCCATGAAAGGAATTCTGTTTTATTTTGCAGCTAGTGGGCTTCTCTCAAGTTTTTTGAGGCTGGTCGCATGACGCACTTTGGCATTGATCCGGTGGCAATTGATTTCGGGATTATTCAGATCCATTGGTATGGCCTCATGTACGTTTTTGGTTTTTTTGGTGGTTACGCTCTCGCAATTTATCGGATTGGCCGTGGATTATTCCCCATCAACCGCGAGCAGATGTCGGATCTCCTAAGCTGGATCGCTCTTGGTGTTGTTTTGGGTGGCCGTGCCGGTTACATGATTTTTTATCAACCGGAACGATTGCTTGACGAACCGCTTTCCCTATTTTTTATCTGGGAAGGTGGCATGGCATTCCACGGTGGGCTCATTGGGGTGATCGCTTTCACCTGGATATTCGCGCGTCGGCACCAGATCGCCCCGCTTGCTCTGGGTGACGCACTTGTACCTTTGATTCCTGTAGGTCTCGGGTTTGGGCGTCTTGGAAACTTTATTGGTGGCGAACTATGGGGCCGCCCCACCGATATGGATTGGGGAATGGTCTTTTCGAGAGCGGACACGCTTCCTCGTCATCCGAGCCAGCTGTATCAGTTTGCTCTGGAGGGTTTACTATTGTTCGCTATTCTCTGGGTGTTTTCGGCCAAATCAAGGCCTTCAGGACAAGTGACGGGGCTTTTTTTGCTGGGCTATGGGGTATTCCGTTTCGCAGTTGAGTTTGTACGTGAACCTGATGCCCATCTGGGATTTGTTTGGTTAAGCTGGATGACAATGGGGCAGCTACTTTCGATTCCAATGATTGCGATTGGTTATTGGTTATTGATGTTACGTAAGGGAACTCTGAATGCGCGTATATCTTGATTTGTTGCAGCTATTATTGAGTCAAGGGACAGAGAAGGACGATCGAACAGGCACGGGGACTTTGAGTTGTTTTGGGCACCAAATGCGTTTTGATTTGAGTCAAGGCTTTCCCTTAGTCACCACTAAAAAAGTTCATTTGAGATCCGTGGTTCATGAACTGTTATGGTTTATCCAGGGCGATACTAATACTCAATATTTACGTGATCATGGCGTTTCTATTTGGGATGAGTGGGCAACAGAGGATGGTGCATTGGGCCCCCTGTATGGAGCCCAATGGCGTTCGTGGCCGGCACCCGATGGTCGGATGATTGATCAATTGACTGAGGTTATTGACTCTATCAAAGTCCATCCAAATTCAAGGCGGCTTCTGGTCTCGGCGTGGAATCCAGCGCTGCTACCCGTTGAGACCCAGTCGCCTCAGGATAATGTACGGGCTGGGCTGATGGCACTGGCTCCATGTCATACACTCTTTCAGTTCTATGTGGCCAATCGAAGATTGTCTTGTCAGTTATATCAGCGTTCAGCGGACGTATTTTTAGGGGTACCTTTTAATATTGCAAGTTACGCATTGCTAACACATTTGGTTGCTGATCAGTGTGGACTCAGGGTGGGCGACTTCATTTGGACGGGTGGTGATGTTCATCTGTATCAAAACCATTTAGAGCAGGCTCGTGAACAATTATCACGGGAACCAAAACCACTGCCGACATTAAAGTTAAGTCGGACGCCAGATGAGATAACTGGGTATCGGGAAAAGGACATCTCGATAGAAGGATATGATCCCCATCCACATATCAAAGCACCTGTGGCCATCTGATGCGAGTTTCTCTAATCGTTGCTAGAGCAGATAACGGCGTCATAGGAGTCAATAATAGGCTCCCATGGCACCTTCCTTGCGATCTCAAATACTTCAGACGAGTAACGATGGGTAAGCCGGTCGTCATGGGCCGAAAAACGTTTCAATCGATTGGTCGGCCGCTTCCTGGCCGGACCAATGTGGTTGTAACAGGTAATCACGATTGGTCGGCACTCGGTGTACGAGTTGTTTCAAGTCTGCAGGACGGATTGAAACTGGCTAGTGCTCAAGCCGAGCTGGATGATGTTGACGAGGTGATGTTGATTGGAGGCGCCACTCTTTACCGAGAAGCGGTGGTGTTGGTGGATCGGATGTATGTGACACAGGTGCATGTATCTCCTGAGGGTGATGCATTTTTTGAGGCGCCAGATGACAAGATATTCGCGCGAATCTCTGCCGATGATCATTTCGCAGACGAGGTGTCGCCGGCCCACAGTTACGAGATCTGGGATCGGCGTCAGATTACTACTTAGTCATCGTCTGTAACAGCACCCAAACTAGCTGACGACACAAGTCGCGCATATTTTGCTAAAACGCCACGTTTTGGTGTTTTCTTTTCCATTTTCCAAGATGCTTTTCGAGTATCGAGTTCGGCATCCGGGAGATCAACAGTCAACGCATTTGTTTCTGCATCAATTGTGACGATGTCACCATCTTGCAGAAGCCCAATGGCACCTCCTGTAGCTGCCTCTGGCGTGACATGACCAATCACAAATCCATGAGATCCGCCTGAGAAGCGGCCGTCCGTTATTAGTGCAACGTCTTTACCTAGCCCTGCACCCATGATGGCGCTGGTCGGTGACAGCATTTCGCGCATACCTGGCCCCCCCTTTGGTCCTTCATAACGAATTACGATGACGCAACCCTTTCCGATTTTCCCGTCTAAAATTGCGGTGAGCGCGTCCTCTTCGGAATTGAAGCAACGAGCATTTCCGGTGAACGATAATCCCTCTTTGCCTGAAATTTTTGCAACAGCGCCTTCGGGCGCGAGATTACCGTAAAGAATACGTAGGTGACTGTCTTCCTTTACCGGATTCTTGAAGCCACGAACAATATCTTGGGATACTGGATATGGTGGGACGGTTGCTAAGTTTTCTGCCATCGTCTTTCCAGTACAGGTCATCACATCACCGTGCATTAGGCCACGATCGAGCAACATCTTCATGAGTGGCTGGATTCCACCAATTTCGATCAGCTCACTCATTAGGTACTTTCCTGATGGTTTGACGTCTGCCAATACCGGGACTCTCTCTCCAATCGTCGTAAAGTCATTCAGAGTTACTTCTAGTCCAGCACATTGAGCCATTGCCAGCAAATGAAGTACCGCATTTGTTGAGCCACCAAGCGCTATAACAACTGTGATGGCGTTCTCGAACGCTTTTTTACTTACTATATCTGATGGTTTGAGGTCCGTCTCGATCATCCGCATTACGGCTGCTCCAGCACGCTCGCAGTCCTTTTTTTTATCTGATGATACGGCTTCTTGGGCGGATGAATTAGGCAACGATAAGCCAAGGGCTTCAATGGCACTGGCCATAGTATTTGCGGTGTACATTCCGCCGCAGGAACCTGGCCCAGGGATTGCCGTTTTTTCAACCGCGATGAGCTGTTTATCATCAATCTTTCCTGCTGCGCGTTGGCCAACCGCTTCAAAAACAGAGACGATGTCGCGACGTTCTGCGCCTGGTTTAATGGTTCCGCCGTAAACAAAGATCGATGGACGATTTAGTCGAAGCATCGCCATGACACAGGCAGGCATGTTTTTATCGCAACCGCCGATCGTGACAACCCCATCGAAGCCCTGGCCAGCGACGACAGTTTCGATAGAGTCGCAGATCACTTCACGACTCACCAACGAGTAGCGCATGCCAGGCGTACCCATACTGATACCGTCACTGACAGTGATCGTGTTAAATATAACAGCCTTGGCTCCAGATGCGTTCGCACCTTTCTCAGCGTGATCAGCTAAGTCGTTGATATGCATATTGCAAGGAGTGACCATACTCCACGTACTGGCGATTCCGATTTGTGATTTTTTGAAATCGTCATCATCAAAACTCACAGCACGGAGCATGGCGCGTGCGGGGGTTTGTGTCAGTCCGTCGACGATCACGGATGAATAAGGGCGACGCTTGTCGGTCATAGTGGGTCCTAAAGTTCTTTTTTAAGGATCAGTGAATTTCGCTGAAGGTTATACAGAGCCTGCCGATTTTCTGGTAGCTCTTCAATAGAAGACATCATAAAGCCGCGTTCTTTAAACCAGTCGCTCGCTTGTGTCGTCAATACGAATAGGCTTTGAAGTGAGTTAGACCGCGCTTTTTCTTCTATATATCTCAATAATTTGGTGCCGATGTTCTGTTCGGTTGTTGCATAGTCAGCGGACAGCGCGGCAAATTCAGCACACTTGTCATCAAGGGGATACAGTGCCGCAGAGCCTAAGATACGGCCATCTTGCTCGATCACATAAAAATGATTTATCTCTGCTTCGAGTTTATCTCGAGACCTTTGAACCAGCGCACCATTTTCCTCCATTGGCGCGAGCAAGTGGATTAGCCCTGGCAAATCATCAACTCGGGCTTGACGAATAGAAGCGGCAGGCTCTGATGCAATGAGGGTTCCAGTCCCTTCGGTGGTCATTAACTCGGTCAAAATCGCGCCGTCAAGGCCTGTACCAAGCAGATGGCAACGCTCAACTCCACCGCGAACAGCCCTTTCCGTGGCATCCAAACGACGACTCATTTCATCGTTTTGATTAGATCTTATGGAACCCACTAATGCCAAGGCCAATTCAGAAACGCGGCCACCTTGTTGGTCTACGCAATATGGAGTTTCGCCCATCAATATAAGTTTATCGGCCTGCAGTGCAACAGCAGTCTCGGCAGCCACTTCTTCACTGGCTAGATTGTAGAGTTCACCGGCCGGTGAATGAGCCAGGTGATCCAGATATACGACCGATCCTACTTCTAATTGTTGCCGGATACCTTCGGCATCAATACGTCTTACAGAACCTGTCAATTTGTGGTTAATGCCCTCGTGGATACCTAATGGTTTCGCTGAAACAAAGTTTCCAGAGACAAGAGAAGAGCGACCCCGGTTTCGATGCAGCGCTCGCATGTAGAGCCCTCGAAAGATCAATCTATTTCTGCCAGCCATTTCTATTATTCGGTTAAGCAACGCCTCATCGGTAATGCGTCGGTGTCCTTGATAGGTGTTTGCGATACCTTGGTCACGGATATACGAGTCAATGGCATGACGTGTACTCTGTATAAGAACAAGGTGAACGCCTAGGGCATTTAGTAAAACAAGATCCTCTGCCAATTGGCTGACACTGGACTCAGCTCGGTCAGAATCGGATAGTAAAATGACAAAGGTTTTACCTCTAAAATGCTCGATGTACGGTCCTGCCTCTCGAAGCCAGGATACCAGGGGTTGCGTTTGAATAGTTAAGCTCCTTTTCTCGTGGGGAATTGTGCGATGAATCTGGCGTCAACTCCAGAAACGATTGAGGTCGAACTAAAATTGGGATTACGCGATTGTGGTGTTGACCAGGTATCCATTGCGCTTCATGATCTCCTACATCGCGAAATTCGTGCCCAAACCGACACTCTGAAGAACGCCTATTATGACTGTCAAGGCGTCCTGCATGAACACGGCATTGCCATTCGAACTAGGTCAGTTGGTAATCGCCATGAGATGACTGTGAAAGTGCGTCAAGCTGTTGAAAGTGGTTTGTCATGGCGAAAGGAGCGGAACATGACGATTTCAAGGCCTGTGTTGGACTATGGCGCTTTAGATGGGCTACCTTTTCCCAATCCCGTGAGCACGGTGATAAAAAGTCGATCATTGGACCTTGTCTTTGAGAATGTATTCGAGCGAACTGACTGGCGAGTGACGCTTCCTGATTGTGATCTCATGCTCTCTTTGGACAAGGGGTCGGTTCGAGTAGATCGCCGTGAATCACCAGTCTCAGAACTCGAATTGGAATTAATTTCTGGAGATGTGAATCAATTGATCGAGTTCGGTTGTCAGTTAGCGGATTCGCTCCCGTCTTTTATGGCCGTTATTTCTAAAGCCGAACGTGGAGATCGATTGATTCGCTCTGCACATCCAATGCAGGATCTGAAACCACGTCAAAGAGGAGATTGGCTGGATTGGCTGAGTCGCGCACTTGATCCACTATCAGGCCCCGCCCCTGACGAGGCATATCGTGCTCTCGAAGCGCTCGGTGAAAATCAGGCTTTAGTGACATTTGGTGAGTCAGTGGCGCGGGGTGATTTACCTTTGGGCCTCTCTGGCTGGATGATCAAGTTATCTATGGAGTCAATGCGTGGAGCCGACTGAGTACTCGCGATTTTTATATCATTGGGTTCAGAAGTTTGATCCAGAGCAGGCTTGGCTGCTAGGCACTGGAGCAACCTCTCCCCAAGAGAAAGAGATTCAAGCGAGTTGGCAACATCTAGTCACATTGAGCACTCCCGAGTTTGATCGTGAAGCTCGGCGACTCAGGAATCAAACACAGGCAGGTCTGATTTACCGGTTACTTGCTGGCACGGACTCGTTTGCGGACACCGTCAGGATCACCACTCAAATAGCGCAATCTGCCTTGAATGCGACGTTACAACATCATCGCAAAATCCTCGAGCAAGCGTTTGGTGAACCTTCTAATCCAGCGTTTTCGATTTTGGGTATGGGTAAGCTTGGTGGTAGCGAACTTAACCTATCATCCGACATCGATATTTTTTGTATTTTTGCTGAGGATGGTGAGACTGCAGGCCCGTGTGTTCGTGATAATGGAGACTATTTCACTCGACTAACTCAGCAATTGGCTAAGTCTCTCGGTGCGCAAACGGCCGACGGTATCGTGGCACGAGTTGATCAACGTTTGCGGCCTTGGGGTTCAGCTGGTCAGTTGGCGATTCCTATGATTGCTTGCGAAGATTATTACGAAATTCATGGCCGAGAATGGGAGCGTTTTGCGCTTTTGAAAGCGAGACCTGTCGCTGGCGACATTAATTTGGGCGCCGAGCTGCTACAGACCTTGAAACCCTTTATATATCGAAAATACCTAGATTTCGGTGTCTTTGAGTCGATCCGTGATCTGAAATCAAAGATTGAATCAGAGGTTCGCCGTAATGGTCGTGAAACGAACGTCAAAGTTGGTCGTGGCGGAATCCGTGAGATCGAGTTTATCGTGCAGTCCCTTCAGTTGTTGAGGGGCGGGCAGGTCCCCAAGCTCCAGGTAACGGGATTTTTGGATGCCTTGCAGGCCCTGGTTGATGCAGCGATATTGAGCCTAGAAGATGGGCAACAGTTGCGTGACGACTACTTATGGTTGCGCCACGTGGAACACGTTATACAAGCGGAAAATGATCAACAGACTCAGGAGTTACCGTCAGATTGTGGCCAGCTCGCAACAATGTTGGGTTTTGCAACAGCTGATCAGTTTGAGAGTCATCGACGAGCAGTTACAGATCGGGTCCATCAAGCTTTTAAGGCTTTTTTGCACGTGAAACTGCCGACACAAAGCAGTTGCATCGAAGTCAACGATGAAGTGAGGCAACGACTGGAAAATTTTAGCGATGACCCTCTTTGTGAGCGATTAGAGCCGATTGCACGTAGTCGTTTAACCACACTAGTGAATCAACTTGGGTCCGAATTAAGTGCTTATCCTATTTTGGTGACTGATCGTATGCTGCGGTTTATTGGGACCTGCATACGGCGAACCGTTTATCTGTCGTTACTTTCGGAAAATCCGGCGACACGTGCACGGATGCTGGACATCCTGAATCGCTCTCCGTGGATTAGTGAACGTCTGATTGAAATGCCGGCACTACTAGATGAGTTACTTACGCTTGATGTGAGTGAGGCCGTCTTATCACGTGAAATGATCAGTCAAGAATTGAAGATGCGATTGCTGCGAGTTGATCCAGATGATTCAGAGTGTTTGACGGAGGTCATGGTGCAGTTTGCTCGGGGTCTGGCGTTCCGAGCGGCCGTTTTCGAGGTACGAGCCGAAATCCCACTGATGCAAGTCTCAGATCAACTGACCTGGATTGCAGAAGCGGTCATTAGCGAGGTTTTGCAATATGCGTATAGCGAAATCGCAACCAAGCACGGACAACCCGTCCGCATTGGAGTCGATCGTGGAGACGCTTTGGGATTATCGATACTCGGATATGGGAAGCTTGGCGGGCTCGAGATGAGTTATGACTCAGATCTGGATTTGGTCTTTGTGCATGGTATAGAGCCTGATGAACCAACAGATGGTGCAATACCAATTGAAGGTGGCTTGTTCGTAAATAGGGTCGTACGTCGAGTGATTGCGCTACTTGAGACCAATACACGATTTGGTCGACTATACGATATTGATACACGACTACGACCCTCGGGGCGCTCGGGGTTGATGGTTGTTAGCATTGATGCGCTGAAGAAATACCTGGACGAATCAGCCTGGACATGGGAGTTACAAGCATTTGTTCGGGCAAGGCCTGTTGCTGGAGACGCATTACTAAGTAACAAGCTGGAGATTCTGAGGATGGAGATTCTCCGTCAACCGAGAATGCTTAATATATTATTACGTGATGTTGTCGACATGCGTGAGAAAATGCGCTGCTACTTTGGTTCTGGTGTCAACGAAACATTTTTCGATTTAAAGCATGACCGAGGAGGTATCGTTGATATCGAATTTATGGTGCAATATCAAGTTCTGGCGCACGCAGAAGCGTATTCCGAGCTTGCAACATACACCGATAATATTCGACAGCTCGATGGACTCTCTGAGTCTGGATGCATTTCAATTGCGGATGCAGGTATGCTTAAGAGGGCTTATGTCCGTTATCGAGCGTTGAGTCATGAGGCAATTCTGGCTGATCGAGAAGGCCAGGTGAGCGTCGATGTGATTGAAACCGAACGACGACAGGTAGAAGCCATTTGGACGAAGTGGATGTCTTTTTAACTTAATTGGAAATAAAAAATGCAGCCGAATTTTGCTGACCGAGATGGTTTGATTTGGTTCGATGGCGAACTGAGACCCTGGCGTGATTGTCAGACACATGTTCTTACGCATACTTTGCACTATGGTCTTGGATGTTTTGAGGGTATTCGTGCCTATCAAACTGACGATGGCGCAGCGATTTTCAGGATGCATGATCACACACGACGGTTGTTTGATTCTGCCAAAATCCTCGGGATGCAAATTCCGTTTTCGGTGGAAGACATCAACGCGGCCCAAAAAGCGGCGGTTGCGTCGAACGATTTAGACCATGCCTACCTGAGACCGATGGTCTTTTACGGTTCAGAAGGAATGGGTCTTCGTGCTGATGGATTAAAAGTGCATGTGATTGTTGCAGCCTGGGCTTGGGGCTCCTACATGGGTGAAGAAAATATGAAGCGTGGAATTAAGGTGCGGACCTCAAGCTATACCCGGCACCATGTCAACATCACTATGACCAAAGCCAAAGCCAATGGGAACTACATGAATTCTATGCTCGCTTTGCAAGAAGCGCTGACAGGCGGAGCTGATGAGGCCTTGTTATTGGATCCTGAGGGCTATGTTGCTGAAGGGTCAGGTGAAAATTTCTTTATCGTCCGAGATGGCGTGATCTACACTCCTGAATTAACCAGCTGTCTTGATGGCATTACACGCAAGACGATTTTAACGCTGGCTAAAGAGCATGGTTTGAATGTTATTGAAAAACGAATCACGCGCGATGAAGTATTGATCGCGGATGAGGCTTTCTTTACGGGAACCGCCGCTGAAGTGACACCGATTCGTGAGCTTGATTCACGCCCAATCGGTGAGGGAACTCGTGGAACAGTTACCGAAATGCTGCAAGCAGATTATTTCGATGTTGTGCACGGCCGTCGTGAAAAATTCAGCGAGTGGGTCACACTCGTTAAGGACTGATCGATGCCGACCTTAGTGGTTGGGCCCAGCTGGGTCGGCGATATGATAATGGCGCATGGGCTTATATCTTATTTGAAAGCGAAACGGCCTGACGATCCAATACATATGCTGGCCCCGGCTTGGAGCCTTAATGTGGCTCGCCGTATGGCTGAAATCGATCATGTGATCGAACTTCCCTTTGATCATGGTGAACTCAAGCTTAAAGAACGCTGGGCTTTCGCTAGGCGTTTGAAGGTCTCGTGTTATCATCGCGCGTTTGTTCTTCCCAATTCCCTAAAATCAGCTTTGATACCTGCGATGGCAGGAATTCCTCGTCGAATTGGTTGGCGTGGCGAATACCGATACAAGTTACTGACAGATCTACGCATCCTTCGTGATTCACGTTTTCCACGAATGATTGACCGATATATGGCGCTTGGATTTCCCCCGAATATAGCGTTGGCTGCGAATCAACTACCTGAAGTACCCGGCTGTCCGAAACTACTGACGGATAAAGAATCTCAGGCGCGATTGGCAGAGTATCATGGACTAAATACGCGACGGCTGATCGCGATCTGCCCCGGGGCCGAGTTTGGCCCTTCAAAAAAATGGCCGTTGGACAATTATTCTATGCTTGTGAGTCGGTTGCTTGAAGGTGGGCAACAGGTAGCTCTGCTTGGATCACCTAATGACGAAGCCGATGCTGAGATAATTATTCAAAAAGTTCCTGTTGCATTGCGTGGTGATTTGAAGTTACTAACTGGCTTGACATCTATTCCGGAGGTCATAGATATAATCGCCTTGGCACAGGCCGTCGTAACAAATGATTCGGGCCTCATGCATGTGGCGGCGGCTACGGAACGACCGTTGGTTGCGTTATTTGGGCCTACTTCGCCCCTCCATACACCACCTTTGAGTAAGACAGCGGTTGTTTTGGATAGCTCATCGGGTGATATTTCCGATATTTCAGTAGATGAAGTGTTTGATGAACTGAGTAGTCAAATGCAGCTAAATATCTAGTGCGTGTATTAGTTGTCAAAACGTCATCCATGGGTGATTTAATCCATACCTTGCCAGCATTGACAGATGCAACCAACGCATGCGGCGACATAAGATTTGATTGGGTTTGCGAGCCTGCTTTTTCGGACATTCCTCGTTGGCATCCATCGGTTGGTAATTTCTTGGCGATTCCCCTAAGACGTTGGAAAGGGCAGTTGCTTCAGCTTATGTTTTCCCATGACCTCGCGGCATTTAAGCAAGTGCTCTGTGCAGAACGATATGACGCTGTGATTGATGCTCAGGGGTTATTGAAAAGCGCATTCTTAATTACACGATTTACAGATGGCCCAAAGCATGGCTTTGATCGACGATCAGCTAAGGAAGGCATGGCCGCGGGTGTTTACGATGTGAAACATCGTGTCGCTCGCTCAAAACACGCGATATTACGAACACGCGAATTATTTGCAAAATCACTCGGATATTCTTTACCAGAGACAGATCCAGACGCATCGATTGATTTAGGTCGACCACAGGAATTAGCTGACCGATTAGTACTCGTAACACAGGCAAGTCAGCAGGCAAAGTGCTGGATCAGTGACAGATGGAGAGCGGTGATTGAGGATGCAGTTCCTCGATTTTCTGATATTGTCTTGCCCGTCGGGAGCCAGACCGATTATGAACTTGTGTCAGATATGACTGAGGGGTTACCGGTCCGCATACTGAATCAAGTCTCGCTAGATGATGTGGCATTTGAAATCTTGGGCGCGCGAGCGGTAGTGTCTGTTGACACTGGGCTTGCTCACGTGGCTGATGCCCTTGGCATAGAAATGTTGGCATTGTACGGTCCGACCAAGCCCCAACTAGTTGGACCGGTTGGTGAGAGGTCACAAATTTTGAAAAGTCCAACAGATGATATGGCTGATATAACTGCTGCGGCGGTTATGGAATGGATTAGTCGGGTTGGTAGAGCGTCTGTCTCGTAAGATCTGGATTGGTCTTAAATCGTTTGTGCATCCACATATACTGAGATGGATGATTTCGAAGAGTCTTTTCTATGCATTGATTTAATTGGTGCGCATTTTTAACTTCGTCATCACAGGGATAATTATCGGGCATTGCAACAAAAGAGAGCCGGTAAACGCCTCTGGCATCTCGATGTAGGTCGAGAAAAATACAAGCTGCCCCGGAAATCCGAGCCAATCGAGATGGGGTTGTCACAGTGCATGCTGGGTGACCAAAAAAGGGGGCGAAGACTGAACCTTTTGGCCCCATATCTTGATCGGGGCCAAACCAAACAATTTCACCTTGTTTTAAGTGTTTTGCTATGTCCCGTAATGCTCGAACATCGACTAGATCTGCATAACGTGTTCGCCCACGACGGACTGCCTGATCAAGTATAGGATTGTCATTTGGGCGGTAGCTGATTACAAAACGCCCAGCAACAGAATGCATGAGTGGAGCGACCAAATCCAACATACTGTAGTGGGGACACAACAACAGAATTCCTGTTTGCTTTTGTTTTGCAGTATGAAGGAGTTCTTGGCCAGAAACGAGTACTTTATTGTCGATAAAACCGATCGGACGGTGCCAAGACCAGGCGGTTTCGATCAATCCAATTCCGTTCTGGGTGAAACATTCTTTGACCAGCTTCTTCTGTTCGCTCGGGGTTAATTCGGGAAAGCTAACAGAGATATTCCGCTCACATACCAGCCGGCGGCCCTTTGCAGTATAAAATAGTAGAGTTCCCAAGAGGCGCCCCATAGCTACTCCGAGTGAGGGAGGCATCGCAGCCAGTAGTCTGATAAAGCTAATTCCCAGCGGAATGAATGAAAAGCCCATGTGTAATCCGGTTGGGTTCGTTGATGAAGCTGGGTACTATAACAAGCTTCGAATCATTAGAGAGATCTTCTGTGTCACATATGTTTTCTGCATCGCGAGTTATGGTCGTTGGCGATGTCATGTTGGATCGGTACTGGCACGGTGATGCAGGACGGATCTCTCCAGAGGCTCCTGTTCCAGTCGTGCGCGTGACGCACGATGAGATCCGACCCGGCGGCGCTGCCAACGTCGCTCTGAATGTGTCATCGCTTGGTGTGGACGTCGGGTGTGCAGGAATTGTGGGTCATGATGCTGATGCGGATCTTTTGGAGCAAATGCTCAATAATCATAATGTGAATCCGTTATTCATGCGTGTTGAACAACGAACTATCACTAAATTGCGCGTTTTAAGCCAGGCGCATCAGATGATTCGACTAGATTTTGAAACTCCTTTTGACGCATCAAGTGCTAAAGCATTAGCCGATTCAGTATCGCTTGATGGAATGACAGCAATTGTTTTGAGTGATTACGCAAAGGGTAGTCTTGAGCCTCGGTCATTAATCCAAAAGGCGCGTGCTTCTAAAATACCAGTGGTTGTTGATCCAAAAGGAACGGATTTCGAGAAGTATCATGGAGCCACACTATTGACGCCTAACCGTGCAGAATTTGAGGCCGTTTGTGGATCATGGACAAACGATCTAGAGTTGGTACGTAAAGCACTAGCGCTGATCAATGGCCTAGATATTGAGGCAATCTTAGTCACTCGCTCTGAACAGGGAATGACGTTAATTGAGCGAGATGGCTCTGCACATCAACTTGCGACAATGGCGCGTGAGGTTGCTGATGTCACCGGCGCTGGCGATACAGTAATTGCGGCGGTAGCCGCGGGCCTTGGTGCTGGAATGAGTTTGGCTGCGTCAGCTGAATTGGCCAATCACGCTGCGGGAATCGTTGTATCGAAGTCGGGTACTGCAACTGTCAGTGGTCGCGAGCTTGAGAGCGCATTATCGGTCGATTATGGCATTTTTCATTCGGTGGCAGATATCGCCGTATGGGCCGAAAAATGCCGGGCTAAGGGGGAAAAAGTTGTGTTAACCAACGGTTGCTTCGATATCTTGCATGCAGGTCATGTCGCTTATTTGAGAGAGGCAGCATCGCTTGGAGATCGTTTGATTGTTGCGGTCAATTCAGATGCTTCGGTTGCCAGACTGAAAGGACCTGAGCGTCCTCTGAATACGGTCGAGAGACGTCTTCAGGTCCTTGCTGGGCTCGAGGCAGTTGATGCTGTCATCGCATTTGAGGATGACACGCCAATCCCTTTGATCGATATTGTACGGCCTGACATTCTTGTGAAAGGAGGTGACTATAAATCTATTGAGGAGGTGGTAGGTTACGAGCGTGTTTTGGGCTACGGGGGAGACGTTAAGGTGTTAGGTGAAGTGGGCGCTTTATCGACCAGCCACTTGATTGCTAAAATTCGTCAAACAGACTCAGATTCAACTAACTGACAAAGCGTGTGCATCATTAGAATGTGGCATTCTTGGATGCGGGCGGTATTTGTACATGGTGCGGCCAAAACATAGTCAGCGATCGCTTGCATTGAGCCGTTTGGCTTATCGCCAACTAGAGCAACAGTAAGGATGCCCCTCTTTTTTGCGACCTCCAGCGCTTTGATTATATTTTTCGAGTTACCGCTGGTTGAGATTCCAATTAGTAAGTCACCAGATAGGCCGAGACCTTCGACTTGACGGGAAAACACCTCTTCATAGCCATAATCATTTCCGATTGCCGTAAGTGCAGATGTATCTGTGGTGAGTGCGATTGCAGCCATTGATTTACGGTCCTTTTCAAAACGACCAATAAACTCAGCTGCAATATGCTGACTATCGGCTGCAGATCCACCATTACCGCAGAGCATGATCTTTTTACCGACTTTAATCGTTGATGACGCCACTTTTGCAACTTTGAGGAGTTCTTCTAGGCGTGCGGCGTCATTAATGAGGGCTTGCTTGGCGTCGATGCTCGCTTGAAAACTAGCTTTGATTGTCTCTAGACTCATCGCTGGACCTCTGTTGGGAGTGCAAGACAGTTATTGCGCAAATGCATAGGATTGGTAGTACCAATGATAGCGGAAGTAATACTAGGGTGTGCAAAAAGATCTTTAAAAATCATAGAAATTGATGCCGTCAGATGTCCGCTTCCTAGAGCTTTTTTAATAAGCAATCCAGCGCCGTTGTTTTTGGCCTCATCAATCAAGGGTTTTTCCTCTGACTGCTCAGGGTTTAGTGTGATCATCAGACAATCTGCACCCTGATTAAGCGCTAAACTTCCCCCTTCAACTGTTTTGCCAGACAATCCTACAGCATGGATCAGGCCCTGCTCTCGAGCTTTGATTAGCGTTCTCAAAGCACCATGTTTCAGGTGTTCGGTATCTTGGCCGTCTGAGTGTAGTAATACCACATCGAGGCAATCGCGCTTTAAGCGCCTGAGGCTTCGTTCTACACTTCTCATAATGGCCTTTTCAGAGAAGTCATAGTGACTACCGACTTCCGCGCTGTAGGTTTCACCGACCTTTGTTATGATATGAAACTTGTCCGGGCTCTCCGGCAATAGTTCACCGAGCCGTCTCTCCGATTCGCCATATGCAGGCGCTGTATCAAGACAATTGATACCCAGTTGTGATGCTACCGTCAGAAGATCAATAACTTCTTGGTCAGTGGGCAAATTAAATCCGGACGGATATTTGAGGTCGGTATTACGTCCGATTTTGACTGTACCTAGACCAATAGGGCTCAGTTCAAGGCCAGTTCGACCCAGCTGGCGTCGAATCATGCCCATGGGTAGATTCCTTTTGGGGCGATCGGCCAATGAGGATGGCTTGGACTATCAGAGGTTATTCCCAGCATCGGCAGGACTTGGTCCGCGAGAGCGGGCGCGAGCGCAAGTTTAGTAGGCCATGTCACTATTAAATTATTGCACTTGGTGACAAAGGCGGTGTCAGGTCGATTTCCCTCATCAGTACTTGGTTCTGCTCGGTTTATACGAAAGATACGTGTTGTTTCAATAGCTGGCTCAAGCCAACGGAGAGCCTCTGATAATGCGCATACGGCTCGATGACGCAAATTGTGATCGTCTAGGTGCACGCCTTCCTCAGCGAGCTGCCCTCCTAGATAGAGATATTGCGCCCCTTCAAATTCATGTGTCGACACTGAAAGCTTGGGCGTACTGCCAACACCGAGTTGGTGGCCAAATACTTGTGGGATGGGACGAGCGAGCTTGCAGACAGCCATTGCGAGAGGACGCAACTGCATCTGCGGACATCGTCCATCGAGGGTTGATAGCAAGGACCCAGTGCCTTCGCCTGCCGTCATGATGACGTCGCCGAGCATTTGTCCAGCTGAAGTTTTGATACCAATAACACTACCATTTCGCGTTAAAAACCCTGTGACTTTTGCGTGGAAAAGCTGGCCGTCCAATAGTTCTGTAAAGGCCTCGATGAGGGTATCAAGTCTTAAAACTGGTTCTGAAAGACGATAGAGATGGCCCTTGAATTCAGGGTGGTTAAATGCGGCTTCATTTCTAGGGTCGATACGTTCCATGCGTGAACGCATGTTCTTGCTTGCAAAGAAACCCATTAGTTTGGCTGCGACTGACTCGACAGACCACAATAACTGATCCTCTCGCGCCAATTGAACAGATCTGAGATCCACGCTGCCCTCGCCTTTCAGCGCTTTTTTCCAGCGTGAAGGCATCGCTCTAATTTCATTTGCTGCTTTGGATAGCCGCCCATCCAGTGCATACTTAGTCCCACCATGAATCATTCCCTGACTTGCAAGGGTTTGGCCTTGGCCAAGTGCATTTTTCTCGATAACACAGCATGGAATATCGCGAGATTTCAGTTCAGCTGCTAACCAGAGGCCTGAAATTCCGCCGCCGACGATGATTTTCATGCAGGCATGCTAGCATCTTCAATTATGGGACGACATCTGTATTCACTGCTTTTACTGTTTTGCGCGCCATTGTTGATTACGCACGTGGTTTGTAAATATCGTCGCGAAAATCAAGATCCGATGGTTGCCAAGAGACTTGGCTTTTATATTCCCCAGAGTATGTCCGGTTGTATTTGGATTCATGCCTGCAGCCTAGGCGAATCCAAGGTGGGGGTAGAGCTGGCGCGAGCACTCATAAAAAAAACTCCATCGTTACGAATTTTGATGACGGCCACCACTCCAGCTGGTCTCAATTTCCTAGCTCAAAGTGAATTTACGAGTCATGTTTTTCCTTGGGACTTTCGCTGGGTATGGTCTCGGTGGCTATCCAAGTTAAGCCCTAAAGCGCTGGTGATCGTCGAGACTGAGCTTTGGCCCAATCTAGTGGCAGCATGCGATGGCGAGGGTATTCCCGTGATTCTTGCCAATGGACGACTGAGTAATCAATCAGTTCGTGGTTACCAACGTTGCGGTTGGTTGTCGAAGCCGATGTGGTCAAGGGTCTCACGTGCGCTTATGCAGTTCGATGGTGATGCTCATAATGCACATCTCCTCGGGGTCCCTACCCATGCGATTTCAACGGTTGGCTCTATCAAGCTTGATCAGCCGACACCGCAGGTTTTGGGGGATCAAGCCAACCGCATTAGCGCATGGAAGAATGCCCGTGTTTTAGTTTGCCTGATGAGTAGCCATCCCGATGATGATGCACTATTGCTGAGCTGGGCTCGCCGGAATACAGATTTGAATTTATTAATTGTGCCTCGCCATCCGGTTCGAGGATCCGAGATCAAGACGATGGCAACCAATAAGGGTCTGAGCGCATGCCAGTCATCCCTCGAAATCGACCGTTCAGCTCAGATTCTCATTGGAGATACGTTCGGAGATATGGGTACTTATCTATCGCAATCTGATGTGGTTGTGATTGGCGGAAGCTTTTCTGGGAAGGGCGGACAAAACCCGATCGAACCTGCTTTACTAAGTAAAGCTTTGGTTGCTGGACCATCGATGCATAACTTCCAAGCAATCAGTGTTAGTCTAGAGGCTGCAGGCGGGCTGATTAGAGCCGATGCTGATCAGATTTCAGAGGCCATTGAAGCGGCGCTTTTGGAAGCTAAAAAGCTGGGACAAGCGGCCCGGGCTTGGGTTACTGCGAATCGAGGCTCGACTGAGCTTCAGGCTCAAGCAATCTTAGCGACACTTGCTACCGATTAGCGATTCTTGCTTTGGCGCGGGTAGCAGCTGCTTTGACTTGGATGGGCGCTGTTCCACCAATATGATTCCGTGCATTGACTGATCCTTCAACGGTCAGCACTGTAAATACATCAGCTCCGATTAAACCACTTAACGCTTGGAGCTCTGCAAGGTCCATTTCAGAAAGTTCACGTTTGGTTTGAACTCCAAGGGCAACTAATTGGCCAACCACTTCGTGAGCCTCACGGAATGGAAGTCCTTTACGGACCAGATAGTCCGCGAGGTCGGTCGCGGTGGAATGTCCACAAACTGCTGATTCCTTGAGTATCTCTTTGTTTACAACTAATGACGGCATCATATCGGCAAAGGCACGAAGTGATCCAAGCAACGTATCTGCCGCGTCATATAAAGGCTCTTTGTCTTCTTGATTATCCTTGTTGTAGGCGAGTGGCTGTCCTTTCATTAAAGTAAGCAGACTTATCAGGTGACCAAACATTCGCCCTGATTTACCACGAACTAGTTCAGGTACATCGGGGTTCTTTTTCTGCGGCATTATTGAGCTACCTGTGCAAAATCGGTCGGGTAAATCAACAAACTGCCATGCCGTCGAATTCCAGTTGATGAGTTCTTCTGAAAACCGTGAAAGATGCATCATGATAATGCTAGCGACACTCAAAAACTCGATACCGAAATCTCGGTCGGAGACAGAGTCTAGGCTGTTTTCGGTTGGTTTATCGAAGCCAAGAAGTTCTGCGGTTCGCTCACGATTGATCGGATAGCTAGTTCCAGCCAGAGCCGCTGCCCCTAGGGGGCATTGATTCATCCGTCGTCTACAATCAATAAGGCGCTCTGCGTCACGTTCTAGCATTTCATTCCAAGCAAGCATGTGATGCCCAAAAGTCACGGGTTGAGCGGCTTGAAGGTGAGTAAAACCGGGCATGATCGTATCTGCTTCACGCTCAGCGATACCAATTAAGCCTGATTGTAATCGGGCCAGTTCGCCGAGCGCATGATCTATCGCGTTTCTCAGCCATAGTCGAATGTCTGTGGCTACCTGATCATTTCGAGAACGACCAGTGTGGAGCTTCTTGCCAGTATCGCCTATTAGGTCGATAAGCCTCGATTCGACGTTCATGTGAACATCTTCCCGCGTGATTGACCAAGAGAATTTACCCGCCTCAATTTCACCTTCGATCTGGCGAAGCCCATCGATGATGTTGTGAGCTTCGATTTCAGTCAGGATTCCCTGTTCAGCAAGCATGGTTGCGTGGGCGATCGATCCGTTAATATCCTCCCGGGCCATACGTTGGTCGAATTCCACGGATGCAGTGAATGCTTGGACGAACGCATCGGTCGATTCCGTAAAGCGACCGCCCCATAAAGCTTTGGGCGTTTCGTGACTCATAGAGACTCCTTTTATCAGCATCCAGTATACTTCGTGTAACAAAGGACCACACATGCAAAAAACATTAATAATCGCGACGCGGAGGAGTCCACTGGCTCTCTGGCAGGCTTGTCATGTGAGAGATCGGCTCCAAGCAAGTTATCCAGGGACCGCCATTAGGCTTCTGGAAATTTCAACACAAGGTGATCAACGCCTTGATGTATCGCTCACCAAAATCGGTGGGAAGGGTGTTTTTGTGAAAGAGTTGGAGACAGCGCTGTATGATAAGCGCGCGGATCTGGCTGTGCACTCTTTAAAGGACGTACCAATGGAGCTACCAGACGGTCTGGATCTATGTTGTCTGACTGCTCGCGATACACCAACAGACGCATTGGTACATCGTATTGGAACGGAAGCCTGGACCGATTTCTCTGATATCCCATACGGCACACACTTGGGGACCTCGAGCTTGCGACGGATTGCTCAGATCCGGGCATTGCGGCCCGACTTAAAGCTATCGCCTGTGCGGGGCAACCTAGGAACGCGTTTAGAAAAGTTGGATTTAGGTGAGTTCGATGGATTGGTATTGGCATCAGCTGGATTGAAGCGGCTTGGGGTTATTGATCGAATCGCCTTTGAGACAAAACCTGAGGACATTTTACCTGCTTGTGGACAGGGTATTCTTGGGATCGAGATCCGTGAGGATGATCAAGCAACACGTGATATGGTGATGATGTTACGAGATGACTATGGCGAAATCACTGGTCGCGCTGAGCGCGCACTTAATCGTCATCTGAACGGTGGCTGTCAAGTGCCAATTGCTGCCTACGCAGTAGTACGTAGCGGGAACCTGTGGCTGCGAGCTTTGGTGGGCTCACCGGACTGTGGAATACTTCTGAAGGCAGAAGATGTTGGTTCATTGCGGGAAGCGGAAGCACTTGGAATTCGTGTGGCCGAAAATTTGATAGCCCAAGGAGCCAGAAAGCTTCTCGCCCAAGTGGGTTTGTAAATGAAGATCTGGTTAAATCGACTTCCCTCAGCATTTCCTAGAGTTGCCGATTCATTTCGTCGAGCTGGGTTTGACCCAATAGCACTTCCCTGTCTCCAGTCCCGCTTATTGGATGTTTCTCTTGATCCAGCAATTGTCGATTTTGATCGATTTAGCGACGTGGTTGTGACGTCTCCTGAGTCAGCCCGAGTATTGATTGACGTTATCAAATCACGTTGGGCACAGTGGCCGATTACGCAGCGATTTTGGGCTGTTGGATCTGGAACAGCAGATATTCTTGAGGAAGAGGTGAATGGCGTTATAACAGCACCTGATCCAGGTTCTGCGTCACTCATTCAAGTTATGCAGTCAGAGATTCGTCCCGAAAGTAGACTACTCATTGTCACTGGACGTAATTCTGGGCGTCAGTTTGAGCAATTGGATCATAGTCTGTCAGATCCAGTTTCATACCTTGAGCTTTTTGAGTTAATGGCTGTGTTTGAACCGGGAAATCAGAATCTGGACGACATTGTGGCGGTTGTTCATGGATCGACGGTTTTGGCACAGGCGTTTATACATATCGCGAGCGAAAATCAATTGAACGTCATGCAATACACTCATTTTGTAACGAGTTTTGATGCAAAAGCACAGTTACCGTCAGGATGCCGGTATCATCAAATCAATTCACCGACACCTGACGCGGTTAAACTGGCGATGCAAGGAGAGGAGTGTGTCAAAGACTGAAAATGAATCGGCTGAGGTCATCAAAAAAACAGTCGTTGAAGAAGAGTCAGATTCTGAAAAAGTACTGGAAGCTAAAGAATTTCTCAATACATCCGAAGCGCCAAGATCGAATTCTTGGATTGCCATACTACTTAATGTTATCGCATTTACAGCGGTTGGGTGGGGAATCTGGTTTGTGTGGACAGAGGTTCAGACAGTGAAACGTTCGATGGAGTCTGTGGATGAGGTGATTCAGTCCATTAACTCGCAGATCGTTCAAATTACCAGTCTGCAGGAAATCACTCGCGATCTTGAGAGTCAGGTGGAACGGCTTGAATCTGGAATTGTCAGAGCAGATGAACGTAATCAGTCGGTTATTAACCGCGTAGAAACTGTGGCTGAGGAGCTGGCCAAGACACAGGTCGATACCAGAAGTAGTTATGTCTTGGCTGAGGCCGAGTATTTATTGAAAATTGCCGATCAAAGGCTTTTGATTGAGCGTAATCCTGAAACTGTGGTGAACTTAATGCGCACAGTGCAGGCGTTGTTGGCACAATTAGAGGATGGCCGATTGTTGTTCGTAAGAGAGCAACTTGCAGAAGATTTACACTTGCTTTCAGCAATTCCTAACGTTGACGTATGGGGAATTCAGGCGGAACTTTTAGCACTTGATCCTGTACTCAATGAGCTGAAACTACCAATACGGAGACTTAGCTTAGAGAGTGATTCTCAGCCCGAGGGAGATGTTCAGAAATTTTTAGACGATCTCTCTGTATTTATTCGGATTCGAGAAGTGAATGCTCCGATTACGCCGCTTGTATCTGCATCGGATGCAGGGCGCGCGAGAGAGGTACTTCGGCTAAGTCTCGAGCAAATCAAAGTGGCCTTGGTTCGTGAAGATCAGAAGCTTTTTGACGCAGGCCTCACTCAAGCTAAGCGATTATCACGCCATTTCTTTGATGTGACAGAGGGTGCTGGATTGACGGTGATGACGGTTTTGAGTGCGCTTGAGGGCACTCAGGTCGCTTGGAAAATACCGGACGCAGCTCAAGGTCTTAGGGCGCTCAAGGCGTATCGGGATGTTTTGACGCAAGAGCGCTTGTCTACCGCAGCGGTGAAACAGTGAGTAGTTTCCTTAGAACCTCAATTTGGGTTGTGGTTCTTGGTGCCTTACTTGCACTCGGGTTCTATCTAGGCGATCGAGTCAAAACCGATCCCGGCTACGTTCTCTTCGCCTATGGCGAATATGCTGTAGAAATGTCTCTGTGGGTATTTGTGATTATATTCGTTGTAATTACCGTTGTTTTTTGGATTGTTTTTGGCCTAGGGGGTGTGCTCGGACGATTCCCAACTAATATCCTTAGGGCTTGGGCTCGGATGCAACATAGAAAAGCGGATTTACGTTTAATTGAAGGTGCACTGTGGTTACGCCGGGACGAGCCAGCACAGGCTCTCTCAGTGCTGCAGAAGGATGCAAGGTCCGAGTCGTTACCAGCACTACACTGGTTGTTAGCGTCAGAGGCAGCTCGGCGACTTGAAAAAATGGATGAATCACAACGTTATCTAAAATCAGCGGAGCTTTTGATGGCTAGTATTCCAAAGGCTATCGAACGTGATATGAAGCCTACTGAGCTCAGGCCACTCATAAAGTCTCTGAAAAAGGAGTGGCGTGAAGATTGGGCACTTGGCCTCGAGGCGGTTGGTGACGACGATGCACTATCTCGCCTGGCTGTTCTGAATCCATTAGTAAAAAAGTATACTAACTCTCTTGCTCTAGAAATTGTTCAGGCGCGACTCGCGTTTTTAGCTGGACTGGATGCCGAGGCAAAACATCACGTTGAACGCGCTACTCAATTGGACTCGGAAAACTTCTTGGTTTTGTTGCTACGTGCCGAGCTCGAGTGCGGCAGGACACAGGCGCTCGAAGATCTTAGACGCCGGTTGATTGAAGAAGTGATTTAACGCTTCTTCATTGACTGGAAGAATTCTTCGTTAGTTGTCGTGGTTCTTATGCGATCGACCAAAAATTCAATGGCTTGGAGATCCTCCATCGAATCCAAAAGTTTCCGTAAAATCCACATACGCTGTAACTCTTCTTCCGTTGTAAGAAGATCTTCGCGGCGCGTACCAGATTTCCGGATATTGATAGCTGGGAAAATTCGCTTCTCAGCCGCGCGTCTCTCTAGGTTCAACTCTGAGTTGCCCGT
>PBZS01000077.1 GCA_002730235.1 Gammaproteobacteria bacterium
ATCTGAAATTCCTGTGAGCCAAGTAGCAAATATTTCAGTAGAAGATGCTAGAACTTTGGCTGTTACGCCTTGGGAAAAAAGCATGGTCGCTGAAATTGAGAAAGCGATTATGAAATCAGATCTGGGATTAAATCCAGTGACCGCTGGAGAAGTAATTCGTGTGCCGATGCCGCCGCTGACTGAGGAGACACGCAAAGGCTACACCAAGCAGGCGCGTTCTGAGGCCGAACAGTCTAGAATCGCAGTGCGTAACATCCGTCGTGATGCCTTAGCTGATGTGAAAGATTTGCTTAAAGAAAAGGAGATCAGTGAAGATGAGGATCGTCGCGTCGGTGACGAGATTCAAAAGCTTACCGACGATATGGTCCAGAGTATCGATCGGTTATTGCGAGAAAAAGAAGCAGACTTGATGGAAGTCTGAAGGTTATGACTGAGCATCACATCCCACAGCATATCGGTATTATTATGGATGGCAATAATCGATGGGCTAAAGTGCGCGGGAAAAGAAAACTTGCGGGTCACGCTGCAGGTGCTGATTCCCTTCGTAGTGTGACCCGTAAGTGTGTTGAGCGTGGTGTTTACACTTTGTCTATATTCGCGTTTTCGAGCGAAAACTGGAATCGACCTAAACTTGAAGTCGATGGTTTGATGCGGTTGTTTGAGAGGTCATTGATTGATGAACTTCCTGACTTGATTGAAAACGATATTTCCGTGGAAGTTATTGGTGATCGTTCGCGTTTTGTTTCGTCGTTAAAAGATGCAATCGAACGTGCCGAAGTTGCTACTGCGAAGTGTAATCGTTTAAAGCTTAATATCCTCGCTAATTACGGGGGACGCTGGGATATTGCCGAAACGGCAAAGCGCTTGGCCGCAGAGGTCCTAAGCGGTCAATTGCCACTAGAAGCCATTGATGAGTATCTGTTTGACGATTGTCATAATCTTGCTGGGCAGCCTAGCGTGGATTTATTGATCCGAACCGGTGGTGAGCGCCGAATTTCTAATTTCCTTTTGTGGCAGTCGGCCTATGCCGAGCTCATTTTCACTGACATTCTTTGGCCTGATTTCGACGGCAAGGCGCTTGAAACTTGCTTGTTAGAGTATGCTGGTCGTGAAAGGCGGTTTGGTAAAACTTCCGAGCAGGTGAGAATTTTTTAATGCTACGAGCGCGCGTGCTGACGGCGGGAGTACTCTTGCCAATCGCACTCTTGGTTCTTTTTGTTTTTCCTGAAGATGCATTTGCATTTAGTGTTGGGTTAATTGTGTTGATAGGCGCCTGGGAGTGGATTCGGTTGTCTGGTGTTGTCAATCGACTTGTGACACTAAACCTATTAATCATTTTAGCAGGTACTTTGGTTTGGTCGTATTATCTACCCCTGATTCATGTATCCGTGCTCTTGTCTATCGGTTGTATTTTTTGGATAGGCGCCGCGGCATTAGTTATTATTTACCCGAGGAGTAAAAAGCAGCTGGGCGGGAGACGGATGAAAATTGGATTTGGATTGCTCGTGCTGATCCCTGCGTATGTGGCGCTCTTATATCTCCGCAGACACGAAGCGCATATGCTGCTAATCGCATTGCTAGTGACGATAATATGGGCAGCTGATGTAGGTGCATATTTCGTTGGACGACAGTTCGGTATAACCAAACTGGCTCCGCATGTGAGCCCTGGAAAAAGTTGGGCAGGTTTAGTTGGAGGTATGGTTGTTGCGCTGATAGTTGGAATGATCTGTGTGTTGATTGTTCAGCCAGCCGGTCAATTCTTTTCCCCAATCGCATGGTCCATCTTAATAGCGATCATTGCGATGACAGTAGTATTTTCAGTATTGGGTGATCTTTTTGAGAGCTTAATCAAGCGAGAACAGGGCGTGAAAGATTCGAGTTCCCTCCTACCGGGACATGGCGGTGTGATGGACCGTATAGACTCTTTGACTGCTGCAGCGCCGATATTTGCTTTTAGTGTGTTTGTGACTGGCTGGCCTGTTCTATGACGATTGGTGTGGCTGTTTTTGGTGCAACAGGGTCGATAGGTAAGTCGACTCTTTCCGTCATTAAAACGCACCCTGACCGCTTTCATTTAGAGGTTGTTAGTGCCCATAGTTCTATCGATAAACTGATAAGAATTATTGAGTGTTTTGAGCCAGCACACGTAATCCTTACCGATCCATTACAAGAAAGTGCTTTGATGGAAAGGTTACCCAGGAAATTCAAAGGATCATTGGCTTTTGGTGAGAGCTCGCTTGTTGAAGCAGCTAATGCAACGGAAGTCGATGTGGTTATGGCCGCTATTGTTGGCGGGGCCGGCTTGCGCTCGACCTATGCTGCCGTAAGTGCGGGAAAGCGTGTTTGTCTTGCAAACAAAGAGGCATTGGTCATGGCCGGTGAACTCATTATAGCTGAGGCAAAAAAAAGCGGTGCAGTTCTGTTGCCTATCGACTCAGAGCATAATGCGATGTTTCAATGTTTGCCAGAATCCTATCTGGTTGGAGAGCATATAGAGGGTCTGCAACAATTAATTCTGACGTGCTCGGGTGGTCCTTTTTTGGATTGGAGTATCGATGATTTGGCAAGAATAACTCCTAAGCAGGCGGTGGCTCACCCAAATTGGTCGATGGGCCGAAAGATTTCTGTGGATTCAGCTACACTCATGAATAAGGGGCTGGAACTGATCGAGGCCACACATCTTTTTGGTGTAAATGAAAGTATCATCGATGTCGTAATTCACCCCGAATCTATTATTCACTCGTTTGTTGAATTTATTGATGGTTCGATTCTTGCGCAACTTGCCAGTCCAGATATGCGAATACCTATCGCGCATGCGTTGGGTTTTCCAGAGCGTCTTAGGGTTGATGTTAAGCGATTAGCTTTGACAGAGCTTTCTGGATTACATTTTGAGGCAGTTAGACACGATGTCTTCCCGGCTCTAGAACTAGCACGTAAAGCGTGTGCGGAAGGCGATGATCGGCCAATAATTCTCAACGCAGCAAACGAGGTCGCGGTGGCAGCGTTTCTAAATGATCAGATCAGTTTTACTGAAGTCACTGAAATTACGGCCGATTGTTTAAACCAGATAGCCAAACAGTCTGTCTACTCTATTAATGATGTGCTGTCACTTGATAAGATGTGTCGAAAGATTGTTAATGGATTGATCATGGAGCGTAAATGATAACGACGATCATCGCTACTATAGTTGCGTTAGGTGTGTTGGTGACAGTTCACGAGTTCGGCCACTATTGGGTCGCTAAACGTTGTGGCGTACGAGTACTGCGGTTCTCAGTCGGCTTTGGGCGTCCGCTCTATACTCGGAAGGATAAATCGGGGACGGAATTTTGTGTGGCTGCGATTCCACTGGGTGGTTATGTGAAAATGCTCGATGGCCGCGAACAGCATCTAACGGCCGCAGAGCGATCAGAGGCCTTTGACCAAAAAACAGTGGGTCAACGATTTGCCATTGTAGCGGCCGGGCCAGGAATCAATTTTATTTTTGCGGCGGTTGTCTACGCCCTGATTAGTATTATCGGAGTACAGAAGGCTATCCCTGTCGTGGGTGAGTTGCCGTCGCAAACAGCCGTCAAAACACGCTTACCTGCTGAAATTGTGTCGTTTGACGGCCGGCAGATGATGTCTTGGGAACGTATTTCGATCGCTATGGTTGACGTTATTGCTGACAAGACCTCAGTGCAAGTTGGACTCCGGCCATTGAATTCAAACGTTGTGGACAAGGTCACCATCCCGGTGCCAAAAAAGTTAATCACAGACGAAAGTCCCTTAGTCGCATTTGGCATCAAGCCTTGGTCTCCACCAATTGAGGCTAAATTTGCTCGCATCATCACTGGTGGCGTTGGTGAAGCGGCAGGGCTTTTGATCGGCGATCGAGTGCTCGCAGTGAACGCCCAACCTGTTGCTGATTGGGCAGAATTCGTTAGCGCGATTAAGGGCGCCTATGGCTTGTCGACAGCCCTAACGGTTCAGCGGGCTGGCGTTACTCGGACCATCACTGTTATTCCTGAGACACGTCAAGGGCCTAATGGCCCATATGGCTTTTTAGGAGTGGCCCCGGTTATTGAGCCACTTCCACCTGAGTTGGTGCGAACCATTCAGGAGAGCCCAGTGAAAGCCTTGTTAGTGGGTGTGGAACGGACCATTGAGATGAGCTGGTTGACTATTGAGTCAATCGGGAAAATGATTTCTGGCGCCTTGTCGCCAGAAAACTTGAGCGGCCCACTTACTATCGCTAGAGTGGCGGGGGATTCTGCTAATTCTGGCTGGTATGCTTATTTAAGTTTTATCGCCTACTTGAGTGTGAGCCTCGGTGTTTTGAATCTCTTGCCAATTCCTGTGCTTGATGGCGGGCATTTGGTATTTTTTGTATTCGAATGGTTAATCGGTAAACCAGTCCCAGAACAAGTGCAGATACAAGGCATTCGAATCGGTATGGCTTTATTGATGGGGCTTATGTTCTTTGCCTTTTACAATGATTTGATGCGGTTGTAGGCCGTCAAACCGGGAAATTCATACATGTGTCGTACTCTATTGCTGAGCATTTTTGCACTCGCTATCACGTTCTCAGCTCAAGCTGCAGAGCCATTTAAAGCGTCTGACATTCGAATTGATGGACTAAAGCGAGTTTCATCTGGGTCCGTATTCGATGCACTGACAATTCAGCCGGGTGACTTAGTCACGAACGCAGAAATTTCTCTCGCAACTCGCGCTCTCTTTGAGACAGGGTTTTTCGATCAGGTGGAAGTTAGTGCGGACGGCAACGTTCTTGTTATCCAGGTAACCGAAAGGCCTGCCGTGTCCCGGATAGAGATCGAGGGTAACAAAGCAATTAAGACAGAGGACTTGCTGGACAGCCTCCGCAACGCGGGGATTGTTGAAGGTGAGGTTTTTAAGCGTGCTACGCTCGATCAGCTAGAGCAGGCTATTCAACGCCAGTATACGAGTCGGGGTCGATATGACGCGAGTACCAGTTCTGAAATTATTGAACAGGATCGAAATCGGGTTGGCTTGAAAATTTCGATTTTTGAGGGTTCGGTAGCTACGGTTTCACGGATCGCGATTATCGGTAATACAGCCTTTGACGACGATACATTACTCAACGAAATGTCCGTAACCGAAGCCGGTTTATTCACTTGGTTTTCTGGGTCTAATAACTTCGAGGCAGAGAAACTTAAGGCTGATATTGAAGCGATTCGCTCGTTTTATTTAAACCGAGGTTACGTCAATGTTGAGGTCTCGGAGCCCCAAGTCGAGCTTTCTGAAAATCTGGAAAATGTATTCATTACAATCACAGTAGGTGAGGGCGAAGAATTTCGAGTAGGTGCCGTCAACGTAGGTGGTGAGCGACCAATTGATCTCTCTGGAGCTATCGAGGAAATGACACTTCAAACAGGTGAGTTGTTCAGTCGCCGACTAGTCAACGACGCCGTTAAGACCATGACTAATGAGCTCGGAAACGCTGGTTATGCGCGAGCGCAAGTCCGAGCGGTTCCTGAAATTGATAACGAGACGCAAACGGTTGATGTCACGCTCGTGGTAACACCTGGTCCTCCGGTCTATGTCCGTAGGGTTGAATTCCGTGGAAATACTGACACCTCAGATGTTGTATTGCGTCGCGAAATACCACAGCTTGAAGCAACTGTAAGCTCAACCGCGGCGATCGAAAAAGGTAAGATCAATCTACAACGCTTAGGCTTTTTCAGCTTGGTGCGAGTATCCACACGACCAGTACCAGATCAGCCCGATCAGGTTGATGTGATCTATGATGTAAATGAGCAAGCATCTGGGTCGTTGGCTGCAAGCATTGGTTTCAGTCAGGGTGAGGGTTTGCTACTCGGAGCTTCATTGAGTCAAAAGAACTTTTTAGGTACAGGTAATGCGTTATCGTTCAATTTGCAGAGCTCAGATTCGACTAAGGAGGCAAAATTTTCATTTACAGATCCTTACTACACAATCGATGGTGTGAGCCGCGGTATTGACCTGTACTATGCTAAGACCGATTTTGATGACAAAGGGACCGCAGATTATTCAACTGACGAGACAGGGCTGGGTTTAAACTTTGGCTACCCAATTAGTAGGGATTCTCGAATCAGTTTGAGCTTTGCTCTACAAAATACAACCCTCGATGCGAAAGCAAGCGGATCTCGGGCAACTTATATCGATTCATTCTTCGCCAGCGAAGGCTTAAATAGTAGCGCAACCAGTGCTGATTTTAGTGAATACAAGACTGGTGTGGCTTATCGATTCACTACTTTAAATAAGGCATTCTTGCCAACCGACGGAACGCGCCACCGAATTGGCTTCGATCTATCGATTCCAGGGTCTGATCTTGAGTACTATACTGCGAGTTATCTTGGAGAAACTTATATCCCGGTCGTCTCCGAACGAGATATGAGCCTAAAATTCAAGACGCGACTTAATTACGGTGATGGTATCGGCGATTCGGATGGGCTACCGTTTCTGAGAAACTTTTTCGCTGGCGGTATTCGTACTGTTCGTGGCTACTCTTATAACAGCCTTGGGCCCGTTGACAGTAATGGGGAGCGAGTTGGTGGTAATGTTCTAGTTACTGGTACAGCAGCTCTACAGTTTCCGATGCCAGGTGTTAAGGAGACCGATCAGGCGCGGTTATCGTTGTTTACTGATACTGGACAAGTCTATGATGATAGTATCAAAATCGATGATCTACGATACTCAGCAGGCGCAGCATTGGCTTGGATGACGCCGATAGGACCGCTGTCATTTACCTATGTTTCGGCCTTGAACACTCAGGCTAGCGACCAAACCGAAAGCTTTCAATTCTCGATTGGCTCTACTTTTTAATGGGTTATGCATTAGCTGAGCTTGCTCGGTTGACAGGAACTGAGTTAGTTGGAGATGGGTCCTTTGAGGTTAACGAATTAACTTCGCTAAAGAGCGCCTCTGAAAGCAGCTTAAGTTTTTTATCCAATGATGCACGCCGAGCTGAATTGGCCAATACCAAGGCGGGTGCTGTGGTTGTCTCTAAAGCAGTGGCCAGTGACCTCAAGCGTGGCCTGATATCAAGGGACCCTTATCAGACCTATGCGGAGCTTTCGGTGTTATTTGACACGGAAGGTATTCCATTCGCAGGAGGTATCCACATAACTTCTGAGATCGATTCAACTGCTGTTATTGCTGATAATGTGTCCATTGGTCCAGGTGTCGTGATTGGCGCTGACGCAGTCGTTGGTGCAGGCTCAGTGATTGGCCCAAATGTTACGGTTTATCCAAAAACGCAAATTGGCCTGGATTGTCTTGTCGGGGCATCTACCGTAATCGGCTATGATGGATTTGGCTTTGCCAGATCGGAAAATGGTTGGGTCAAAATCCGGCAGTTGGGTGGTGTTGTGATTGGCGATGACGTAGAAATTGGAGCTGGGTGCACCATTGATCGAGGGGCGCTTGACGACACAGTGATTGATGATGGAGTGAAATTGGATAATCAGGTTCATATTGCCCATGGTTGTTATATCGGTGCTCGTACTGCAATAGCTGGTTATGTCGCACTTGCGGGCGGGACTGTGATTGGGAGTGACGTCACGGTGGGCGGTATGACAGGGTTTACAGGACATTTGTCTGTTTGTGATAAAGTACATATTGGTGCGAACGCACTTGTTACACAATCGATAACTGTTCCTGGATCCTATCTTGGTGGTTCTGGAAGTGTTATGAAAGCCGAGGATTGGCGAAAAAATGCGGTTCGTTTTCGGCAACTGGACGCAATAGCGCGCCGCTTAAATACGCTTGAAAAGTATCTTGATACTGAGAAGAGGAAGGATTTGTAATGCTTCTGGAAACCAAGGAGATTCGTGAATACCTCCCGCATCGTTATCCATTCTTGCTTGTCGACCGCGTGATAGAACTTGAGATCGAAAAGCGCGTTAAGGCGGTTAAAAACGTTACTTGTAACGAAGACTTCTTTAACGGTCATTTCCCAGACCATCCCGTGATGCCAGGAGTGTTAATCATTGAGGCATTGGCGCAGGCTGCTGGCGTACTAGGTTTCAAGACGATGGATAAAAAGCCATCAGAGGGTTCAATTTATTTGTTTGTCGGGGCTGACGATGTTCGATTTAAACGCCAAGTAATCCCCGGCGATCAACTACTTCTAGAAGCCGAAGTCTTGCGCGTCCGAGCAGGCGTTTGGAAGTTTGGTTGTCACGCTAGTGTTGACGGCCAGACAGTCTGCACGGCCACCATTTTGTGCGCGGACAGGAAGGTTTGACGAATATTCATCCACAGGCAATAGTAGATCCAAAGGCAGAACTAGCTGAAGACGTCGAGATTGGTCCCTTTGCCATAATCGGATCTGGGGTAACTATTGGTGCAGGAACGATAGTCGGTCCCCATGCCATCGTCAAAGGGATTACCACACTTGGAGCAGGCAATCGTATTTTTCAATTCGCCTCTGTGGGTGAAGATTGCCAAGATAAAAAATATAGAGGTGAGCGTACCGAATTGATTGTCGGTGACGGTAACGTTATTCGCGAAGGTGTGACATTGCATCGTGGAACGGCCCAAGATCGTTCGGTTACTCGTATCGGTTCGCATAACTTGTTTATGTGTTATGTCCACGTTGCTCACGACTGCGTTATAGGTGATGAGGTCATCATGGCAAATAACACAGCGATTGCTGGTCATGTAAATGTCGGTGATGGCGCAATTCTTGGTGGTGGTACGCTCGTACATCAGTTCTGTCGCATTGGTCGGTACGCAATGACAGCTGCCGGAACTGTTGTGTTGCAGGATATTCCTGCATTCGTGACGTGCTCAGGTAATCGCGCCGAGGCACACGGTATGAATGTTGAGGGAATGCGTCGCCGGGGCGTGGATACTGATGTCATTAACCGTCTTAGAGAAGCTTATAAAACAGTATATCGTCGTGGACTGACCTTGGATCAAGCTATTGCAAAGCTTGATCAAGATAGCAGCGGGTGTAATGAGGTTAGCGTTTTTCTCGAGAGTTTAAAATCCACCCAGCGAGGAATCGTCCGCTGATGCAGATCTGTGTTGCGGCCGGAGAGGTCTCCGGTGACCAGATTCTTGCTCCCATAATTTCTCGCGTTTCTCAGATAACCCCAGTGGTTTATAGCGGTATTGGTGGACCCCAGATGGTCGAGGCAGGAACGTATCCGCTTTTTTCGATGAATGACTTATCTGTGATGGGAATCATGGAGGTCGCTCCGCGGCTTCCCAAACTTTTATCGATACGTCGACAGATGAAGAATTATTTAGAGACTTCGCAGCCACGCGCATTGATTACATGTGATGCGCCTGATTTCAATTTGTCGCTTTGTGCTTTTGCGAAATCGCTTGAGATTCCGGCGATTCATGTGGTCAGCCCTTCGGTTTGGGCATGGCGTCATTCTAGGATCCCAAAGATTGCTCGCCAACTAGATCTCTTGTTATGCGTATTTCCATTTGAGCCTGCACTCTACAAGGGGACTGGTCTTCGATGCGAATTTATAGGCCACCCATTGGCCACTCAAATAAGCTTTAACCCAGATCCTGTGGTCTCGGCTAAAGCGTTGAACCTTCCAGTGAATGGGCTGATTCTTGGCATATTGCCCGGTAGTCGGGAGTCCGAAGTGAAAAAATTACTACCCTTGTTTTTATCAGCGTTTGATCGCCTAGTAGCTGAGGATAAAGATCTAATTGGTGTTATTCCTGCGGCCAGTGACGATTTATATGAATTGATTTATTCGATGGTCGGTTCCCGTCCGATGCGAATAGTCCTTGGTAAGTCTCGAGAGGTGATTGCTGCATCTAAGGCCGTGTTAGTTGCATCCGGGACTGCGGCACTAGAGTCGGTGTTGACGGGTCGGCCGACAGTCGCAGCCTATAAAATGAATCCATGGACCTACCGATTAGTTAAAAGCAAGGTGCAAACAGAATTTGTAACGCTTCCGAATTTTCTTGCGAATCAAGCGCTAATTCCCGAACTGATTCAAGAAAAAGCGTGCTTAGAATCGATTGTTAATGCTATTCACCCCATGCTTAAAGAAGGTACAGATAATCGGTTTTTAACAGAGGCTCAAAAGATTTATGATTCTTTGTCTGGTGACGTATCTGGTCGAGCCGCAGAGGCAATTTTGGAACAGTTATCTTGAGCTTTATTATCGGAGTTGATGAAGTTGGACGAGGCCCCCTTGCTGGGCCTGTTATTACCTGTGCGGTGCTGTGGCCAGATGATCAGTGTATTAGCCAGTTAGATGACTCGAAAAAACTATCCGCGAAGCGACGCGAAGCATTGGTCCCGTTGATCCGAAAAAAAGCACTTAAGATTAGCTATGGACGTGCGGAGGTCGAAGAGATTGATGCGCTTAATATTTTGCAGGCGACCATGCTTGCAATGGAGCGCGCAGTTCATGGGCTGGGTGACTTAGATGAAAAGATTCAAATTGATGGTAATCGGATCCCCGATAGTCTCAGAGGACGTGCCGAGGCGGTAATTGGCGGTGATGGATTAGTGTCTGCTATCTCCGCCGCATCGATTCTAGCGAAAGTCGCGCGTGACGAGGAGATGGTCGCATTGTCTGAGATCTACCCAGGCTATGGCCTTGAAGCACACTTAGGTTATCCAACTAAATTACATATCGAAGCGTTGGAGATATTGGGGGTTACACCAATTCATCGACGCTCTTTTGGTCCAGTCAGGCGTATGTTGGAGGGGGCATGACACAGTTCGTCCACTTAAGGACACATTCTGAATATTCTCTGGTTGATGGCTTATTCCGGGTGAAGGAACTCGCTGGTCAAGTGGCTGATTATGGAATGCCGGCTGTTGCTCTCACTGACGATTCAAATTTATTCGCATCGGTAAAGTTTTATCGAGCATGCTTGTCGCGCGGTATTCAGCCAATCATCGGTGCCGATTGTTGGGTAAAAGGAGTTGTTAGCTTTGGCCGGTTGACACTTATTGCAATGAATCAAGACGGTTACAAAAATCTCTTGGAGCTCTTATCTTTGGGCTGGCTTAAAGGTCAAGACGGCGATTACGCTCTTCTGGACTGGGAGTGGGTGGTCGATCATGCTGCTGGATTGATTTGTCTTACGGGGGCGACAGAAGGAGAGATTGGCCGACTGGTGTCTGCCGGGCAGCAGGATAAGGCTGGCACTGTTTTAGAGAAATATCATTCAGTTTTCGCTGATCGACTCTATTTCGAATTGACACGAGTCGGATTGCCAGGTGAGACAGCGCTCGCACAGTTTGGTGTAGTGGCTGCTGATCGCCTACAAATTCCATTGGTTGCGACAAATGTGGTCTGTTTCGGGCAAGTTGATGATTTTGAGGCTCATGAAACTCGGGTCTGTATCCACGATAGTGTGACGTTGGACGATCAGAGGCGCGTTCATCGGCACACGCCAGAACAGTGGCTGAAGTCGCAAGAAACGATGATCGATTTATTTTCCGATCTACCAGATGCCATAACCAATACCGAGCAAATTGCCAAACGTTGTGGTGTTGAATTGACCCTTGGTACCCATTTCTTACCTGAATACCCGGTACCTGATGGAATGACGCTAGATGAATTTTTCCTCAAGTGTTCACACGACGGTCTGACTGATCGCTTAGACGCCACCAAACCTGATGGCCAGGTACTTGATGAGGCGGTTTATCGTGATCGTCTGGATTTTGAAGTTGGAGTAATCCTGCACATGGGATTTCCCGGATATTTCCTCATTGTCGCGGACTTTATCCAATGGGCTAAGGATCATGCGATTCCAGTTGGTCCGGGACGGGGCTCTGGTGCTGGATCGATTGTTGCCTGGGCTCTAAAGATTACGGATCTTGATCCCATCGAACATGAATTGCTCTTTGAACGCTTCCTAAATCCAGAGCGGGTGTCAATGCCTGATTTTGACGTCGACTTCTGTATGGAAGGGCGCGATCGCGTGATCGATTATGTTGCTGAGCGTTATGGACGCTATTCCGTTGGTCAGATTGTGACCTTTGGCTCAATGGCTGCTAAGGCGGTGGTGCGCGACGTTACGCGTGTTCAGGGCAAGCCATATAGCCTCGGTGACAGACTCGCCAAGCTTATTCCATTCGAGGTTGGCGTGACTTTGGATAAGGCATTTGAGGCTGAACCTCAGCTTAAGAAACTTATTGAGGATGACGACGAAGTTCGTGAAGTTTGGGATATGGCCCTGAAACTCGAAGGTTTATCTCGTAATACCGGTAAACATGCCGGTGGTGTTGTGATTGCACCCGGAAAACTTACTGACTTTACGGCACTTCTGTCATCTGAGGATGGTACAAGCCTAGTTACTCAGCTAGATAAAGATGATGTCGAAGCTGCGGGGCTCGTAAAGTTTGATTTCTTAGGTTTGCGGACCTTAACGATCATTGATTGGGCCCTCGATTTGATTCGCGAGACGAGAGGTAAGGCCCCAGTTATTGAGCGCATTCCGATGGACGATCTAGAGGTGTTCCAATTACTGTGTCGTGGAGATACGACTGCGGTATTTCAGCTTGAGTCACGTGGGATGAAAGAGCTCATCCGTAGACTTAAACCAAACTCTTTTGAAGACATCGTGGCACTGGTAGCGTTATTTCGGCCTGGTCCCTTGCAGTCAGGCATGGTGGATGACTTTGTTAACCGAAAGCATGGTCGCGCCAAGGTTGAATATCCACATCCAGATCTAGAACCAATCCTGAAAAATACTTATGGAGTGATTCTTTATCAAGAACAGGTTATGCAGATCGCACAGGTACTTGCGAATTACTCACTTGGTGGTGCGGATTTATTACGCCGAGCTATGGGTAAGAAAAAGCCCGAAGAAATGGAGAAGCAACGGGAGATTTTCCTGAACGGAACAGATGAGCGAGAGATCAATCCGATCCTCGCCGGTTCAATTTTTGACTTGATGGAGAAATTTGCGGGTTACGGATTTAACAAATCGCACTCCGCCGCCTATGCCTTAGTATCTTACCAAACAGCATTTTTGAAGGCCCATTATCCGGCAGAATTTATGGCGGCCGTGCTTTCGTCTGATATGGATAACACGGATAAAGTGGTTCCTCTGATCGAGGAATGCCGGCGGATGGGCCTTACCGTCAGGCCACCCGACGTGAATATCGGCGCGTTTAGATTCTCGGTGAAAGACGGCGAAGTGATTTATGGACTTGGAGCCATTAAGGGTTTAGGGGAGGGCCCAACTGGTGAATTAGTCGGATCACGTAAACTTGGTGGAGCCTTCATGAATCTTTTTGATTTCTGTCGTCGCATTGGCGCTAGCAAGGTGAATCGTCGTGCACTTGAAGCGCTAATCCGGGCTGGTGCGTTCGATTCTCTCGATGAACCGCGCTGGGTATTACTATCCTCGCTAGAGGATGCGATCGGCCAGGCTGATCAGGAGGCTCGAAATGACGCTGTTGGAATTGAAGATATGTTCGGGTTGGGCAGTGGATCTGATCCTAATGGTGTCGCTGATCCCTATCAGCATCATCGTAGTACCATTGGCTGGTCTGAACGTGACGTGTTGCGTGGCGAGAAAGAAACACTGGGACTATACCTAACGGGCCATCCCATAGATTGGTATGCAGACGATCTGAAAGGATTGGGGGCTACGCCTCTTGAAAATCTGGAACGTTCCAAGAATACAGTTAGAGTGGTTGGACTGCTTGTTGACCTTCGCGTGATTCGAAATAAGCGGGGTGATTCGTTTGGGATTGTAACTATTGATGATCGAACCGCACGGATGGATGTTACTATCTTTGCAAACTTGTTTGCTGATAGCCGTGAAAAATTGCTCGATGACTCGCTGTTAGTGATCGAGGGTAATGTTAGTTTCGATGAATTTACAAATGGGTTGAAGATGCGGGCGAGAAAGGTTGAGACACTCGAAGACGCGAGAAAGCTTTCGGCCTCAAGCCTAAAGATTCACTTGGAAAATCGGCCTCCTGAATTTGCCGATACCCTAATTTCAACAATTCAGCCATATTTGGGCGGTGAGTGCCCAGTGATAATCGAGTATAATACCGCAAGAGCTAGTGGCGAGATTATTTTGGGCGAGCATTACTTGGTTCACCCCAATGATTCGCTATTACTCGAATTACAGGAGCTGCTCGGGCGAGACCGTGTGCATCTCGACTTCTCTGCAAGGACACAGCGGCTCGCATGAATCCAAATTACCTAGATTTTGAACAACCTATCGCAGATCTTGATTCCAAGATCGATGAGTTGAGACATCTGTCGACGGAGTCTGGAATCAATATCGCAGAAGAAGTTGCAAGATTGCAGGCGAAATCAAAGATACAGACAGAAAAAATTTTTTCAGATTTATCGATATGGCAAAAAGTCCAGCTGGCTCGACATCCGAAGCGTCCTTATACCTCTGATTACGTAAAGAATTTGATCGTAGGATTTGATGAGTTGCATGGGGACCGCTTGTTCGGCGACGATCAAGCGCTTGTGGGCGGTCTTGGTGAATTTCGTGGTCGTCCAGTGATGGTGATTGGCCACGAAAAGGGCCGAAGTGTTAAAGAGAAGGTCGCACGTAATTTTGGAATGCCACGACCCGAAGGCTATCGGAAAGGCCAGCGTTTGATGAAGATGGCCGAGCGTTTTAAGGTGCCAGTACTTACATTTATCGACACCCCTGGCGCTTATCCCGGAATTGACGCGGAAGAGCGCGGCCAGAGTGAAGCGATTGCTAGAAGCCTCGCTGTAATGTCGCGTCTCAAGACTCCGATTGTAACGTCGGTCATTGGTGAAGGTGGTTCGGGCGGGGCCCTTGCAATTGGCGTGTGTGACAAATTGTTGATGTTGGAGTTCTCGACCTACTCAGTCATTTCACCAGAGGGTTGTGCATCGATTTTATGGAAAAGCGCGACGCATGCACCTGAAGCTGCTGAAGCGATGGGGATTACTGCGGATAGACTGTTCTCATTAGGTCTGGTTGATCATTTGGTGCGTGAGCCTCTGGGCGGTGCACATCGAGCGCCAGAACTGGTAGCCAGACTTCTTGGTGATGCAATAGAAACACAGCTCGATATTTTGAGTAGTTTGTCAGACCAGCAACTACTTGAATCTCGTTATCAGAGATTGATGCAATTCGGTGTTGGTCGCAGCTAAAGGATTACTTAGCCCACACTGGCCAGAAGTCGAGCATCGCGTGCATTTGATGGTTAGTGGTGGCTCTGACTCTATGGCCTTGCTCGCCTTGGTCGGCGATTTTTCAAAAGTTATTCCTCGCACGGTGGTCGTTCATCACTGCCATCACGGCGTGGCCGCTGAGGCGGATGATTGGAGCAGCTTTGTTCAGTCCGAAGCTGAGCGCAGAGGGTTTGTTTTTCGAGTACATCATCTCAGACTCCATCTGGGTCCTGAGTTTGAGGCAAGAGCTCGTGAGTTGCGTTATGAGAAGGTAATGAGTGAAGTGACAGCCGATGAGGTTGTACTAACAGCGCATCATCGTGATGATCAAATTGAAACGCTTCTGATACGCCTATCACAAGGATCGGGTCTGATTGGTTTAGCCGGGATCCCGATTTCACGCACATTTGGACTAGGCCTTTTGGTAAGGCCGCTGTTATCAGTATCCCGTAAGCAGTTGAGGCAAGTCTTAACAGTCCGCAGTTTGGAATATATAGATGATCCATCGAATCAGGACTCCGTCTATCTTAGAAATTTTATAAGACTTCAATTTTTACCTGAATTGGCCCGCGTGGCACCGGGAATAGGTGAGAAATTACTAGAATTGTCAAAGTCAGCGACAAGGCGTACTAAACAGGCAGCTGCGCGCTTGGGTAAACGTTTACCTGTCTCAGGTATCGAATATGTAGACATGGCTTCAACCGAGATATTAATTGCATGGCAGGTGCGTTTCTTCGCACAAATGCAAGCTTGTTATGCACCGTCCACGTTACAGATTTCAGAGTTTGCTCGTCAGTGTCTTGAGGCAGCTGATGACCGATTACCTGAAGTATCAGTTGGCCCAAATGTGATTATTCGCAGATGGAGTGAAAAGCTCTACTGGATCGATAGTGAAAAGCTTGGTGAAGAAGCAGAAAACGAAATAGTGCGATTTGAGAAGTTGGCACCAAAACAGCTCGTTGAGCTCCGTTTTCCAAACGGGATTTTAACTCTGAGAACTAGAACCACGTCTGAAAACGTTTCTATATTTTGGGGGATTGAAGGTCGAAGCTTCCGCCGGGGTAGGAACCGCCCACTGCAGAGCCTCAAGCAACTTGCACAGACGTTTGGCGTACCACCATGGTTACGCAAACGAACCCCGTTGGTTGCGATTTCAGATGAAATTGTCGGTTGGGGTGATATTGATTGCAGAGAGCACGGATTGATCCCGCACTCTTTGCATTGGGGATGGCGCTTTGTCTCTAGGAATGGAGCCGATTCCTCTGTATCCTGATCTACCATCCTAATACAACGTTCTCGCCATATTGTCGGCGGGATTAATAAAAGGATTGTAGGCCAACATGAATCGATTCGTGTTTGTGACCGGCGGGGTGGTGTCCTCGCTTGGTAAAGGAATAACAGCGGCCTCCCTTGGCGCTATTCTCGAGGCCCGTGGTCTTAAGACTACCATGTTGAAGCTTGATCCCTACATTAACGTGGATCCAGGCACTATGAGTCCGTTTCAGCATGGTGAGGTGTTTGTTACTGATGACGGTGCTGAGACTGATTTGGATCTCGGTCACTATGAACGTTTCATCCGCACTCGTATGTCGCGAAAGAATAATTTCACGGCAGGGCGCGTGTATGAGGATGTATTGAGAAAGGAACGTCATGGTGATTATCTTGGTGGGACAGTTCAGGTCATTCCGCACATCACCGACGAAATTAAGCACAAGATTGTTGCTGGCACGGAAGGTGCCGATGTTGCGATCGTTGAAATAGGTGGAACGGTCGGTGACATTGAGTCACTACCATTTTTGGAGGCGGTACGTCAGTTACGCCAAGAACTCGGTTCCTCACGTGCTTTGTTGATGCATTTAACCTTAGTCCCTTACATCGCAACTGCGGGTGAAACTAAGACTAAGCCAACACAACATTCGGTGAAAGAACTTCGCTCGATAGGGTTACAACCTGATGTTCTTATCTGTCGCTCGGATCATGAAATAGATATCTCCAGCCGAAAGAAAATTGCGTTATTTACCAATGTGGAAGAGCGTGCGGTAATTCCATTGTATGATACCGACACTATTTATCAAATCCCTAGCATGTTGCATGAACAGGATCTTGATCAACTAATCGTTGATAAGCTTAGCCTTGAGTGTCGAGAAGCTGATTTACGTGAGTGGGTCAGTGTCGTAGACGCACATCTTAACCCACTAAAATCAGTAGAGATTGCCATGGTCGGTAAGTATATGGATTTACTAGACGCCTATAAGTCATTGATTGAGGCTATGATCCATGCGGGCATTCAGACGCGTACGCGGATAAATTTTCGTTATATAGATTCTGAAGACATTGAGGAACGCGGTCTTGATTTGATGGATGGTGTGGATGCAATCTTGGTTCCGGGCGGGTTCGGCGAGCGCGGTATAGAGGGTAAAATCGCTGCTGTTTGTCATGCGCGTGAAAATAAAATTCCTTATTTGGGTATTTGTCTGGGTATGCAGGCGGCTGTCATCGAATTCGCTCGCCATGTTGCAGGTATCGACGGTGCTACTTCAAGTGAGTTTGAACCATCCGCAGAGCATCCGGTAATCGCCCTCATCACAGAGTGGACGCGAGCAGATGGTACCCGCGAACATCGCACTGAAGAGAGTGATTTAGGCGGTACAATGCGTCTAGGTGCTGAGGAATGTTGTCTCACGCCGGGCTCAAAAGTTGCGAGGATTTATGGTACGGACGTAGTTACTGAGCGTCATCGTCATCGCTGGGAGTTCAATAATGATTATTTGACTCATCTCTCGAACGCTGGACTCAGGGTTGCTGGTCGCTCAATCGACGACACTTTGGTCGAAGTGGTGGAGGTTGATGATCACCCATGGTTTGTCGGTTGTCAGTTTCACCCCGAATTTACGTCAACACCACGGGATGGACATCCGCTGTTTACGAGCTTTGTTGAAGCAGCAATCACCTATTCGAAAACGGGTGAGAAGGAAACTTTATTTTCATGAAGTCTGTGATCCTAATCGGTGGAATGCCCTGTTCAAACACACACCCCCTGATGCTCTTCGGTGGCATGAACGTTTTGGAATCCAGAGAACTGGCGTTTGAGATAGCTGAAGTCTACGTAGAGATCTGTCGGAAACTTCAGATACCTTTTGTTTTCAAGGCGAGCTTTGATAAGGCAAACCGATCCAGTATCAGAAGTTTCCGGGGTCCCGGGCTTGAGCAAGGGCTTACTTGGCTGTCTGACATAAAGTCTCATTTTAATGTACCGCTGATTACAGACGTACATGAGCCAGATCAGGCGAAGGTAGCTGCTGAAGTTTGCGAAGTCATTCAGTTACCCGCCTTTTTATCGCGGCAGACTGATCTGGTTGTTGCGATAGCGGAGACCGGGGCCATCATTAATGTGAAAAAAGCACAGTTCCTTGCCCCTTACGAAATGAAGCACATAATTGATAAATGCGTCGAAGCCGGTAACGATCAAGTGATTTTATGTGAGCGAGGATCAAGCTTTGGTTACAACAACCTCGTGGTTGACATGCTTGGCTTTGGAATCATGAAACAGATGCATGTCCCCGTGATTTTTGATGTGACCCACGCGCTTCAAAAGCCGGGCAAGCAGATAGACTCAGCGGGTGGTCGCCGCGAGCAGGTGACTGAATTTGCGCGAGCAGGCGTGGCGCTTGGCCTTGCTGGGTTATTTCTGGAATCACACCCAGACCCATCGAAAGCCAAATGCGACGGTCCATCTGCTCTACCACTCGATAAGCTGGAACCGTTTTTATCACAATTAAAGGCCGTTGATGATCTTGTTAAATCATTTGATAGTTTGGAGACGAACAAGTAATGACAGTGATTGTCAAAGTAATTGGCCGCGAAATAATGGACTCACGCGGTAATCCGACGGTTGAGGCCGATATTATTTTAGCATCAGGCGTAGTTGGTCGTGCTTCCGCGCCATCCGGCGCATCAACTGGCTCTCGCGAAGCCCTCGAACTGCGCGATCAAGATGGCAGTCGCTATCTCGGTAAAGGAGTCTTAAGAGCAGTTCAAAATGTAAACGGCTCGATTACAGAGGCAGTTGTTGGCCGCGATGCTGAGGATCAGCGCGGTCTTGATGATGCGATGATTGCGCTTGATGATACCGATAATAAGTCAAAACTCGGCGCTAATGCGATGTTAGCTGTATCCCTAGCAACGGCACACGCACATGCAAAAGACCAAAGCGTGCCGTTATATCAACACATTGCAAATCTGCACGGAACCGCAGGTCCACTGATTCTTCCTGTGCCGATGATGAATATAATAAATGGTGGTGAGCATGCGGACAATAACATCGATATTCAGGAATTTATGATTCAGCCAGTGTCTGCGGAAAGTTTCGCAGAGGCCCTTCGTATGGGTTCCGAGGTCTTTCATCACTTGAAAAAAGTGTTGGTCGCTCGCGATATGAATACAGCTGTCGGTGATGAGGGTGGTTTTGCACCGAACTTACCCTCGAATGAAGCAGCTCTTACTGTAATCGCGGAAGCTGTCGCCAATGCGGGTTATAGGCTCGGGGACGATATCACACTTGCACTTGATTGTGCCGCGAGTGAGTTTTATTCCAACTGTCACTACGAGCTCGCTGGCGAAAGCCGTACTTTTGATGCGAAGGGTTTTGCAGATTACTTGAGTGGTTTGTGTGATAGCTATCCAATAGTCTCAATCGAAGATGGTTTGGATGAAAGCGACTGGGATGGCTGGGCGTACCTGACCAAGAGTCTGGGTTCGCGATGTCAGTTGGTGGGTGACGACCTGTTCGTAACTAATACCAATATTTTAAGTCGCGGCATCGAGCAGGGGGTTGGTAATTCGATCTTGATTAAGTTTAATCAAATTGGAACACTCTCGGAAACCCTCGATGCCATTAAAATGGCGCAGAAGGGCGGGTACACGACAGTGATTTCACATCGTTCTGGTGAGACGGAGGACACAACAATCGCAGATTTGGCAGTTGGCACCTCGGCGGGTCAGATTAAAACAGGCTCACTCTGCCGGTCAGATCGTGTCGCTAAATACAATCAATTGCTGCGTGTAGAACAAGCCATGGGTTCTCAAGCTAAATATGCAGGCCGTGGAGCCATTTTTGGGCAGTCATGACGGGTAAGCTCGTTCTTATCGGTCTTACGATTCTGCTGGCGCTTTCTCAATTCCAGTTATGGTCCGGAACAGGCTCAATTTCTGAGTTTCAGAGGTTGACTGACGAACTTGAGAAACAGGAGGCTGAGAATCAACGCTTGAGTTCCCGGAATGATGAACTTGTATCCGAGGTCAATGCCTTAAAAATAGATTCTGAGGCCATCGAAGAACTTCTCCGGTCGCGTTTTGGTTATATAAAAGAGGGTGAAACTTTTGTACGGTTGCTGCCGAAGGGAGGGCCCTCGCGTGACTAAACTTTGGGCCGTGATACCGGCTGGGGGTGCAGGTCTTCGCTATGGTTCTAAGATCCCGAAGCAGTATATTACGGTTGCAGGATTAGCGGTTCTGGAACACGTATTAGACGCGTTTCTGACCCTAGACGTGTTCGAATCAATTGTAGTCCCTGTGCCCTCACAGGACAATAATTTCCATGGGTTGGCTGGTGCCAAGCACGAGTCAGTCGTCTCGATAGCTGGCGGGCTTGAGCGGGCTGATAGTGTGTATGCTGGGCTCGATTGGATTCAGGCACAGGGTGCAGGTAAACATGACTGGGTATTTGTACATGATGCGGCAAGACCACTTATCACTCAGGATGAATTACGCGCGTTGTTGGGCGTAATTGATATACCGGATTGCCCGGGCGTTGTTTTAGGAGTGCCCGCATCGGATACGCTAAAACGGGTTGATCAAATACGTGGTCATGGGGAGAGAACTGATATCTGCATTGCCGAGACTGTTGATCGTACAGGCCTCTGGCATGCGATGACACCACAGGTTTTTCAGCTAAGCGAGCTAATTGATGCGCTTAATCAAGTCAAAGCATCCGGCCTTTTTGTCACAGATGAAGCCCAAGCACTAGAGGCAACTGGTACCATTCCGTGGCTCGTTCGTGGACTCAGATCTAATATTAAGCTTACCTATCCAGAGGATCTGGAACTTATCGAGGCAATACTCGCTGGTCGTCAGGAGGTATCCATATGATACGAATCGGACAAGGGTTTGATGTCCACAGAGTTGAGATAGGCGATGGGATGTCTTTAGGTGGCCTTTGGATACCCTGTGGGTATCAAATCATCGCGCACAGCGATGGTGATATAGTTTTGCACGCCATTATGGATGCGATGCTTGGAAGTCTTGCCCTAGGAGACATAGGTCAACTCTTTCCAGACACAGACTCAAGATTTGAGGGGGCGGACTCCGCTGAGTTGATACGAGAAGTGAGGCGCTCATGTCTGGTTAAAGGATATTCTCTATCAAATCTTGATCTGACGATCTTATGCGAGGAGCCTAAAGTCGGTCCTATTCGTGATGTGATGCGTCAGCGCATAGCTGACGTTCTCGAAACACCACTCGATCAGATTTCTGTTAAAGCCACGACCACTGAAAAGTTAGGCTTTCTGGGGCGTGGTGAAGGAATTGCCGTGATTGCTTCGGTATTGATGCGCGCCCATTGAACAATCTTTTTTACGGTAATCGGTCTATTGAATTGTCTCACCTTCCGAGGGGACACGGAGTACCTGTTTTTGAGGGAGCATATCGCGCTGAACCCTCTGATTTCGTTGTCATGGAAGATTTAGGATTTGAACCCGGGGGGAGTGGACCACATATTTGGGCGCTGATACGAAAGGTAGGAATTTCTAGTGAAGAAGCATGCTCTCGTCTCGGTCAGGCTACGAAAACTTCGCGAAAGGATCTAGGCTACGCCGGTAAGAAAGATACTCACGCGATTTCGACCCAATGGATAAGCCTCCCTGATTCGGCTCAGATCGACGTAGGTCCTATCGACTCCGCCTTGGAAGTGTTGCGGTTCAGCCGTAATCAGCGGAAGTTAAAGATCGGGCAGTTAGCGGGAAATCATTTTCAATTGCGTCTTTACGGTGTCGTCATTAGCGATCTTGGAGAGCGTTTGAAGGCTATCAGCAGTATCGGTGTTCCGAATTACTTTGGTCTTCAGCGATTTGGCCGATCGGGTTTCAATCTTGAGAAGGCAAGGCGACTTGCTCGCCGGCAACTGGTTGGAAATCAGCGATTGCATCCCAGGGATGGTATGGCGGCGTCAGCCGCTCGCTCGGCCGGTTTCAACGCTATTGTCGCCGAACGACTAAATGAAGGTCGATGGCTAAATGTTGCGGTTGGTGATGCGGTCTCACTGGCGGGTCGTGGCAGTCATTTCTTGGCGTCAGAGGCTGATTTATCGAGCATTCAGTCACGGATTATGGCCGGTGAGTTGGATACGACAGCGCCGATGGCTGGCAGGATTAGTAAGACATCGTCTGAACAAAATGCTTTTGAGACAGCTACTTTACAAACCGATCCTGAGTTGTTTGATTGGATGACCGCTATCTTTCGGGACGAGGACCGACGAGCGGTTCGAGTCTTACCGAAGAAGTTGGAAGCTGAAGTTACAGGTAATACACTCGATCTATCATTCTGGTTGCCTAGGGGCTCCTTTGCGACAGCTGTATTGAATGAAATAGGAACTCTGCGGGAGTTGTATGCATAGACTACTTCACGAGCGTGGCCTGAGTCGTCTGGTCGAAACCCTTGGTGATCTAGGGATCAACGATGTATTTGTTTTGGATGCATTTCGTCGTGTGCCGCGCCATCTGTTTGTCGATCCCGCTGTGTCTGATTCTGCTTACGCAGACGTGACTCTTCCGCTGGGATATGAACAGACATTATCACAGCCGTCGGTTGTGGCGCGTATGCTAGAGCTTTTACGGGGCGGTCGACAGTTGGATCGAGTACTTGAGATAGGCGCAGGGTCTGGTTTTCAGACCGGGCTTTTGGCGCACCTAGCGGAGCAGGTATTTGCCATCGAGCGGATAGCACCTTTGGCAACAGAAGCTCGAAGGCGGATGGATGCGCTCGAGCTCGAAAATATCGTGATCCGTCATGGTGATGGCCTACTCGGCTGGCCTGAGTTTGCGCCCTTTGATGGCATCATTTTGGCTGCTTGCCCTGAGGCGGTTCCGGAGATCCTGTTTGATCAGTTGGCTGAAGGAGGTCGCTTGATTGCCCCGGTTGGACTCGGCCAAAAACAACAATTGATCCTCTACATTCGTGATTGTGATGCGATCGAAGAGATTCCTCTCGACACGGCATTTTTTGTTCCCGCGTTGGCAGGGCTGGAATGAGTTGGCTCGGGATTTGGATGCGTGGCCTTGCGATGGGAGCTGCTGATGCTGTTCCTGGTGTATCTGGCGGTACGGTAGCGTTCTTAACGGGTATCTACGAGCGCTGGTTAGCTGTATTGACCGCGATAACGCCAGGATTGTGGGCAGTTTTTCGTAGAGAGGGAGTCCGAGGACTCTGGGTGCATCTCGACGGAGGTTTCGTGATTCCTCTAGTGGTTGGAATTTTGATGTCGCTTATGACCCTGGCGCATTGGATTAAGGACTGGCTTGATATTTTTCCTGAGCGGGTATGGGGGTTTTTCTTGGGGCTCGTTTTCGCGATGGGTATCGCGATGTTGTCTGACTTGAGGGCCTTGATGCGACCCAAGGACTGGGTTTGGCTGGTCGTCGGTATCATAACCGCCCTAGTCCTCGGATTGCAGACCCCACAATCGGCGAGCCCCGCGCTTTGGGTGTGGCCCTTTGCCGGGGCGATGGCTCTGTCTGCGATGCTGTTGCCGGGAATCTCGGGGAGTTTCTTGTTATTGCTGGCGGGCTTATATCCGGCACTGATTTCTGCAGTCAGTGCCCTCGATATTAAAATCTTAGCGTTATTCATTGGCGGCGGTGCTGTTGGGATTCTGATGATGGCACACTTTCTAAAGGCGTTACTTGCGAGGTACCACATTGAGGCATTGAGTTTTCTGACGGGTGTCATTTTCGGTGCACTAGTAAGGGTGTGGCCATGGCAGGGACAGGGTGATGATGGGTCGATCAGTTTATTGATTCCCACCACCGACGTTTTGTGGATCCCTCTTGGTTTGGGCGTTTCTGGTTTTGTGTTGGCGTCATTGGCGTTGAGATTGTCGGCTCGTGACGGGTATATGATCCAATGAGATATTTCCGGGTTGCACTCATTTTATTGGCAGGATGCTCTGCCCCGTATAAGGTGCCGACTGATAATCTGGGTCGATCAATCGAATCGATAAAGACGGAACTTACGACTATTGATACTCCAGATCTGGATGCCGAAGAGCCAGGATCTCGTTACGTGGTTCGACGAGGCGATACGCTATTTTCGATTGCCTGGCGTTTTGAGCAGGATCCTGATGTCCTTAAACGGCGTAACCAATTGAGTTCGGATCTTATTCATCCGGGTCAGACGTTGAAGCTCAGGGGCGAGATATCACCTGAACCTGAACCCGAGCCAAAGACGAAGATGACAGTGAAGACACCACCGACGATTCGGGCTGAATCGGAGCCCGAAAGAAAGCCTAAGGTAGCAGAAAAGCCGGCACCCCGATCGCTAAAAAGAGAAGAGTCGAAGCCCGTACCAAAGGCCCCACCTGTGCCGGAATTGAAGGGGTGGCAGTGGCCGGTCAAAGGGCCGATTCTCAAGCGGTATTCAGCGAAAACACGGTCCGGTCGTTCCTTACAGTTGGGCGGTGAGGCGGGAACACCGGTGACAGCCGCGGCCAGTGGTCGCGTGGTTTATGCCGGTGATGGATTGGTAGGCTTCGGGAATCTGGTGATTATTAGTCACAAGGGCAAGTTTTTAAGTGCCTACGGCCATAATCAGAGTCTGGGTGTCAAAGTGGGAGATGTTGTTCAGCGTGGTCAGGTGATTGCAGAAATGGGATCGACAGGAACCGACCGGGTGAAGTTACATTTTGAAATCAGAAAACAGGGAAAGTCGATTGACCCAGTCTCGTTGATGCCAAAACTTAGGTCCTAGCTGGTAACTCAAAGAACAGCCAATGGTTTGCTTCGATAGCGCCATACTCGATGGTTGTAACCCTTGGGTCGTGAATCTTAACTTCTTTGTAAATGCTCGATTTTATTAGGAACCCCATCCCACTCGTATGCGTCAGGGAGCGGATCTTTTCTCTCAGTGATGTTGGGCCAAACACGCGACAGCTCGTCGTTGATATCGATGAAGACCTTCTGATCTTCTGAGAGCTCGTCCTCTGAAAGGATCGCGTCTATAGGGCACTCGGGCTCACAGAGGGCGCAATCGATACACTCGTCTGGGTTGATAACAAGGAAGTTGGGACCTTCGTAGAAACAATCCACCGGGCACACCTCCACACAGTCCGTATGTTTACAGCGGATACAGTTATCAACAACAACGAACGTCATGCGTCTCTCCTCTTCGCGGCCAGAATTCTAGTCGTTTATGTCTGAATCGCCAAGTGACTTACGAGCTTTTAGAACAAGTGTCTCCAGCGTCGCCCAGGCCTCCTTCGGGGAAAGGTCATCAGGATCGAGTCCAGCAAGGAGGCCCACCACCGGGTCCGGTGGCTGATTAAATAGGTCTACCTGTGGGGCTCGATGATGGTTGGGTGCGACCTGCTGCGACTCAAGTTCGGCAAGGTACGAAGCGGCGCGGCCGATGATTTGATCTGGGACACCGGCACGTCTGGCGACATGCAGGCCGTGGCTCTGCGATGTCGGACCGTTCATCACTCGGTGTAAGAACACGATGTGGTTGCCCGTAACCTGAGCTGTCAGGTGAACGTTGAAGGCAGCCGGCTCACTCTCGGGGAGTTTTGTGAGCTCAAAGTAGTGGGTGGCGAATAAGGTCAGTGCAGAACGTTTGGTCAAAGCTTCTGCGAATGCCCAAGCAAGTGCGAGACCATCAAAGGTGCTGGTACCGCGGCCCACCTCGTCCATCAAAACAAGAGAGCGCTCCGTAGCCTCGGACAAGATGGCCGCGCTCTCCGTCATCTCGACCATGAACGTCGATCGACCACCCGCGAGGTCATCTGAGGCACCAATTCGGGTGAAGATACGATCGATTGGACCAATGGAGGCACTGTCTGCTGGAACGAAGCTTCCGATCCGAGCAAGGAGTGTAATCAACGCGGTTTGTCGCATGTAGGTGGACTTGCCGCCCATGTTGGGTCCTGTGATCAGTGATAAGGATCGGGCGGTATTAAGGAGCATATCGTTCGGCACGAAAGGGTCGGTGTTCGCTTTCTCGATCACCGGATGGCGGCCACCTGCAATGTTAACTTCGATGGTATCCGAGAGTGTGGGCTCGACCCAGCGTTCCTGAGCAGCAACTGTCGCGAGACTCGCTAGGACATCGAGTGCTGCGAGTGATTGTGTGAGTTCTTTAAGGTCATTGATTGATTCGTTAAGTGGTTTAAAAAGCGCTTCGTATAGATGACGTTCTCGACCCAGGGCCTGGCTTTCGGCAGACAGCGCTTTGTCCTCAAATGTCTTCAGCTCGGGGGTCGTGAATCGCTCCACATTCTTAAGGGTCTGTCGCCTCTGAAAATGAATTGGGGCCTCTTGAGTCGCCAGTGAGGCCTTTGAGATTTCAAAATAATAGCCATGGACACGGTTATACCCGAGCTTCAGGCCACTGATGCCTGAGCTCGTCCGCTCGGTCTCTTCCATCTCTGTCAGAAGACTTGATGCATCGCGAGAGAACCGACGCAACTGGTCGAGCCGCTCATCGTAGCCTATACGGATCACACCGCCGGCACTGATCACAACCGAGGGCTCAGGCTCAAGGGCCTCATCGAGTAATTGCTGGATATCTTCTAGCACCAAAATATCGCTACCGAGCGAGCTCACCGATGCGTAATTCGATTGGATGAGTTGTTTTTTCAGTTCTGGTAGCTCTTTCAGGCTGTCCCTCAGGCGCGTGAGATCTCGGGGACGGGCTGACTGCAGGCCGATACGGGCGACTATACGTTCTAGGTCCCCGATTTTTTTTAAGTGGTTGGTGATGGTAGTTGTAAGCCCTGAATCGATGAGCTCTCGGACATTCGTGAGTCGTCGTTGGGGAATATTGCCGTCGCGGTAGGGTGCAGTGATCCACCGCGCGAGTTCACGACTCCCCATGGCCGTAGATGTCTGATCGAGTACCCAGAGCAATGTATGCCCCCGTTCACCCCTAAGGGTGCGTATGAGTTCTAGGTTCTTTTGCGTGGTCTGGTCGAGGATAACCCTGTCATCGTCACGCACATGTTTTGGTCGAGAGAAATGAATGAGTTCTGTTCGTTGCGTATCGTTGAGGTAGGTCAGTAAGGCGGCCGTGGCCTCGAGTCCCTGCTTGCTAACTTCGCCTAGACCCAGACCGGCTACGTCACTGACTTGGTATGTGCGGTCGAGCTCTCGGGACAGTTGATCAAGGGTGTAATGCCACGTCGGCACTTCGACTTGCCGAGCCTGTGAGGTGACGAGGTCTGTGTATTGGACTAGACATTCGTTCGGCTCGATACGTGCAAACAAACTATATAGTGACTCGAGGCTCAATTGGTCATAAATCAAGATCTCACCTCGGGACACTGACCCGATAACAACTGAGTAGTTCAGCCCGTCAGTATTCAGTGCCGCGACCGAGGGCTCTTGGCCGGCCTCAATGAAGGCATCGTCTGTGACGGTTCCGGGGGTAAGGATTCGGGTCACCTCGCGCGCGACGGGACCCTTGGTTTCACCGGGGATACCGACTTGTTCGCATACAACGACCGCGAGCCCAGCATTCAGCAGACGTGCTTGGTAGTTCTCGGCGGCGTGATACGGTACCCCAGCCATTGGTATTGGTTCACCGGCTGACTGGCCGCGACTTGTCAGGGTGATGTCGAGCACTTGGGCGGCGATCTTGGCGTCATCAAAGAAGAGCTCGTAAAAGTCACCCATACGGTAAAATACCAGTGAGGTTCGATATTGTTCCTTTATCGCAAGGTATTGCTGCATCATAGGGGTGTGCTGAGGCGGTGGGGCTGTTTGATCCATGATGGTATTCTAAAGAAAAGACTCGGATTGGTGTATGACTTCAGAGATTTCGGTTGTCTTAAAAGCATTGCACGCTCATTTAACAGCGATGAATCAGACGGTTTCGGTGGCCGAGAGTTGCACCGGTGGGTTACTCGGCGCGGCGCTCACCGAACTACCGGGCTCGTCTTGCTACTTTTTAGGGGGTGTCCAAGCCTACGCCAATGAGGTCAAAGAAGACTTGTTAGGCGTGAGGCAAGAGTCTCTCACGTCATTTGGCGCGGTGAGTGAGGAGGTCGCGTCAGAAATGGCTACAGGTGTAAAGCGGCTGACAGGGTCGGATTGGGCAATTTCAACAACGGGAGTCGCTGGGCCTGACGGGGGTTCGTGCGAGAAGCCGGTGGGGACCGTTTGGATCTCTGTGGTCGATTGTGATGGTGTATACAGCAAAAAGCTGGCACTTGATGGTGGCCGCGTGGATGTGCGTCAGGGTTCGGTCCAAGCGGCCTTGAGCATGCTGCTTGAGCGTCTTTCTGATGGAGAGCGTATTCTCTAATTTCAGGTTGATGCCCCATTTTTGGATTTCGGGTTCTTGGATGGGGTGAGGATCGGTATACTCTCACGTTTTTGGCAATGAATCAGTCGAGGTCAAGATGCCAATTTACGAATATCAATGTTTGGCGTGTGGTGAGTCGCACGATGCTTTACAGAAACTATCAGACGCCCCGCTGGTCGACTGTCCGGTCTGCGGGAAGTCAGAACTAAAGAAAAAAATCAGTGCCGCTGGGTTTCGCCTAACGGGTGGTGGCTGGTACGAGACAGACTTTAAGAAGAGCGACAAGAAGAAAAATTTAGCGGGCAATACGAAGCCCTCTGAAGCAGATAAGCCGACCGAGTCAAAGCCTGCAGAATCTGGTTCGGACAAGAAATCGGAACCGAAAAAGGCAACCTCAGAGAAAAAGGAATCGGCCGCCTAGGCCATTTGCAGAAGGAATCCACACCCATGCGCACCCACTACTGCGGCGAACTCAATAACAAGCACATCGGTGATACTGTCACTGTTTGCGGTTGGGTTCACCGTCGCCGCGACCATGGCGGTGTAATATTCCTTGATCTGCGTGATCGTCAGGGCCTTCTTCAGGTTGTCGTTGACCCCGATACCGAGCAGGCTTTTGCCACAGCCGATCGTGCTAGGTCTGAGTGGGTAATGCAGGTCACGGGTTTGGTTCGTACACGGCCCGATGGGACTGTGAATGCTGACATGCCGACCGGTGAAATCGAGGTATTGGGACGGGAAGTGAATGTCCTGAATACCGCTGATACGCCCCCGTTCCAATTGGATGAACATGCGAAGGTTGGTGAAGAGGTCCGTCTGAAGCACCGATACATGGATCTCCGTCGTCCGGAGATGCTTGAGAACCTGATACTACGCTCGCGGGTGACGACTTTTGTTCGTAACTTTCTGACGGACCATGGTTTTGTCGACACAGAGACGCCGATTTTGACCCGTGCGACTCCTGAGGGTGCGCGGGACTACCTCGTCCCGTCACGGGTCCATAAGGGGGAATTCTTCGCGCTTCCTCAGTCTCCACAGTTGTTCAAGCAGCTGCTGATGGTTGCGGGCCTAGATCGTTACTTTCAAATCGCAAAGTGTTTCCGAGATGAAGATCTACGAGCCGACCGACAGCCGGAGTTCACGCAGATTGACCTTGAGATGTCATTCGCCGATGAGGAGGCGGTGATGAATCTGACTGAGGCGATGATTCGTGATCTGTTTAAGGTTGAGATGGATATCGATCTGGGTGAGTTCCCGAGAATACCTTACGCCGAGGTGATGGCGCGCTTCGGAAGTGACAAGCCTGATCTCAGAATCCCACTGGAACTTATCGATATTAAAGACTTAATGGCTTCGGTTGATTTCAAGGTATTCAGCGGTCCTGCCAACGATCCAGATGGTCGCGTGACCGTTATGAAGGTGCCGAGCGGGGCGACAATTTCCCGTAAGGAGATTGACGACTACACCAAATTTGTCAGCCAATACGGTGCTAAAGGTCTTGCTTGGGTGAAGGTCAACGCGATGGCCGAAGGTATCGAAGGTCTGCAAAGCCCGATCCTCAAGTTTATACCGGACGACGTTGTTATGAGGCTGATAAGCCGTGTTGATGCGAATGACGGAGATATTCTTTTCTTCGGCGCCGATTCAGCGCGCGTGGTGTCAGATGCGCTTGGCTCGCTCCGCGTTAAGGTAGGGCACGATTTGAATCTCCTAACACATGAGTGGGCTCCACTCTGGGTTGTAGATTTCCCGATGTTTGAGGAGACTGGCGAGGGTCAGATTGTTGCGTTACATCATCCCTTTACTGCCCCAACCGTTGATCCGGGTGCATTGAAAGCTGATCCGCTGGACGCGCTTTCTCGTGCCTACGATATGGTGCTAAATGGAACGGAATTAGGTGGCGGATCGATCCGTATCCACGACCAAGTTACGCAGCATGCTGTCTTTGAGGTATTGAATATTTCTGCGGATGAGCAGCGAGAGAAGTTCGGGTTTTTATTGGATGCACTGTGTTACGGGGCACCACCGCACGGTGGTCTTGCTTTTGGTCTTGATCGTCTGGTCATGCTGATGTTGGGTGCGACCTCGATCCGTGACGTGATTGCCTTCCCGAAAACGCAATCGGCGACCTGCTTGCTGACCGATGCCCCGGGGGAGGTCAGCGCGGAGCAGCTGAAAGAGGCTGGTGTCCGGATTCGTCAGGACAAAACGGGGCTGATCTAATGGCAGGTCATAGCAAATGGGCCAACATAAAGCATAAAAAAGCGGCACAGGACGCGAAGCGTGGCAAGGTTTTCACAAAACTAATTCGCGAGATCACCGTCGCCGCCAAGATGGGTGGCGGCGAGCAGGATGACAACCCACGTCTTCGGGCCGCGGTAGATAAAGCGCTGTCAGCCAATATGACCAAAGACACGATCCAACGAGCGGTCGACCGAGGCGCGGGTGGTGGCGATAATGATAATGTCGAAGAGCTTACTTATGAGGGTTATGGACCAGGCGGTGTCGCTGTATTGGTCGAAGTGATGACCGATAACAAAAACCGTACAGTCGCGGAGGTACGTCACGCGTTCAGTAAGTGTGGCGGAAATCTTGGGACTGACGGGTCGGTAGCCTATTTGTTCACGAAGCGTGGCCAAATTTTGATTGAAAAGGCGGATGAAGATGTCGTGATGGAGGCAGCGCTTGAGGCAGGTGCTGAGGATGTGATCGGTCAAGATGATTCATCGATCGACGTCGCCACCACGCAAAACGATGTGATTGAGGTGAAAGATGCGCTTGTCGCAGTCGGTATTGAAATTTTGTCGGCCGAGGTCGCTTTGGTGCCATCAACCACAGCTGAACTGGACTCAGACAGTGCGCCCAAGGTGATGAGGCTCATCGATATGTTGGAGGATCTAGATGATGTGCAAAATGTCTACACCAATGCAAATTTTACCGACGAGCTTCTTGAGTCACTAACATGATGCGTAGGATCCTCGGTATCGATCCTGGCTCCATTAAAACAGGGTGGGGCGTGATCGAGGCAGAGGGCGGTAGCTTTACGCACTTGGAGTCAGGGATTTTACGGCTTGGGACGGGCGAGATGTCGGGCCGTCTTCTTATTTTGCACCGTGGTCTGTGCGACGTGATCGAGCGGTTGAAACCATCCGAGTGCGCCGTTGAGGAGATTTTTCTTGCGAAGAACTTCCAGTCAGTCTTAAAGCTTGGTCAGGCACGCGGTGTAGCGTTATTGTCGGCTGGTGCGGCTTCTATTCCGGTTAGAGAGTTCGCGGCGAAAACCGTGAAGCAGGCTATTTGCGGTCAAGGTCAGGCAAGTAAAACACAGATGCAGAATATGGTGATTCGGATACTTGGGTTAGCTGAAAACCCTGGCGAAGATGCCGCCGATGCGCTCGGTATTGCGCTCTGTGCTGGCTATAGTAAAGATGGTGTCGGGGCGGACGCCCGGTTTCGTTTGTCATCCCGTTCTCGCGCGGGTACGCGCTGGCGTTTGAAGGAGAGCTAGATTGATTGGTCAAATCAAGGGAATATTGCTTGGCATTGAACACCAGACCGCATTGATCGATGTCAGTGGGGTTGGTTACGAGGTCGAGTGCCCAATCAGTACGCTGTGTGAGTTACCACCAGTCGGTCAAACGGCTACCTTGTCGACACACTTCGTGGTCCGCGAAGATGCTCAACTTCTTTACGGTTTCTTAACCCAAGAGGATCGTGAATCCTTTCGGATTTTGATCAGGATCTCTGGTGTTGGTCCAAAACTCGCGATAGGTATTTTATCGGGACTGTCTGGTGATGATCTCGCCAGAGCAGTCGAGCGTGATGATTTGGCGACGCTTATCCGGCTTCCCGGTATCGGTAAGAAAACTGCCGAACGATTATTGGTTGAATTAAGGGGCCGCATGAGCTCAAGCGGCCGTGGTCAAGCAACCAGTGCAAAGTCGCCGGCAGAAGATGCAGTGCTCGGTTTAATTGCACTTGGCTATAAAGAATCGGAGGCGCGCAAGGCTATTGACACGGTATCAACAGACCCAGATGCAACCCCTGAGGTTCTAATACGAGCGAGCCTTAAACAGATGCTGAAAACACCATGAATGAGCGGATTATAGAGGGCGACTCATTGCCGGAGGATGTGCGTATCGAACGCGCCGTGCGGCCCAAAACACTCGCTGAATATGAGGGTCAGCCTAAGGCCCGTGATCAGATGCAACTGTTCGTTGATGCCGCGCGTAACCGATCCGAACCTCTCGACCATACGCTGATTTTTGGGCCGCCGGGCCTCGGTAAGACAACCCTCGCTAATATCGTTGCCCATGAGATGGGTGGCTCTTTGAAATCGACCTCGGGCCCTGTGCTTGAGCGGGCGGGAGATCTGGCAGCGATTCTGACTAATCTGGAGGCAGGGGATGTGATCTTCATTGACGAGATTCATCGTCTGTCTGCGTCGGTCGAAGAAGTGTTGTACCCGGCAATGGAAGATTATCAGCTTGATATCATGATTGGGGAGGGACCGGCGGCCCGATCAATCAAGTTAGATTTACCGCCATTCACGCTGGTGGGGGCAACGACACGTGCGGGTCTTCTGACAAGCCCGCTGCGCGATCGGTTTGGAATTGTTCAACGTCTGGAATTTTACTCAAAGGGAGACTTGGCGAAGATCGTCGAACGTTCTGCCAATCTGATGGGAATCGATTGTGAGAGTGAAGGGACTTTGGAAATCGCAAAACGGTCACGCGGTACACCGAGGATCGCTAACCGTCTCTTGCGTCGTGTTCGCGACTTCGCGGAGGTCAGGGCTGATGGTGTGATCACTGTACAAGTTGCAGATGACGCCTTGAATCTCTTGCACGTAGATGCGCGTGGTTTTGATCAGATGGATCGAAAGCTCCTGTCTGTACTTGCTAATCACTTCAATGGAGGTCCCGTAGGGATTGAGTCACTGGCAACGTCGCTTGGTGAGGAACGCGGTACCCTTGAGGAGGTCATCGAACCATACCTGATCCAGCAGGGCTATTTGCATCGAACGCCCCGGGGAAGGACCCTGACCCCATCCGGTTATCAGGTGGTCGGCCTGTCTGGCGGGGCTGACGACTTGTTCGAGGAGCCTTGATGGGTTTTGAGATTCTTATTCGGGTATACATTGAAGACACAGACGCGGGTGGTATCGTGTTCTACGGAAATTATCTTAGGTTTTTTGAGCGAGCTCGGACTGATTTTTTGCGGAGTGTTGGAATCGAACAGTCGTTATTGATCGGTACTAACATGATTTTTGTCGTACGACATTTGTCAGTAGAATACAAAATACCGGCAAAACTTGATGATGTCCTATCTGTATCTTGCGCTGTAAAAACAATCCGTCCGACGCGGGTAATTTTTGTGCAGTCTGCAGCTCGATCGGCTGACGGGGCAAATCTTGTGAACGCAGAGGTGGAAGTTGTAGCTGTCAGTGTGGATACTCTTAAGCCACGAGCGTTGCCAAAAAAACTACTAAACGCATTACAAATGACTGTTGGGAATACCGATGTCTGAAGAACTTTCTATTTTAAGCCTCGTCTTACAAGCGGGTCCGGTCGTCCAGTTGGTTATGGCTACACTAGTCTTGGCCTCTGTCTTTTCTTGGGTCGCAATTTTTCAGCGGACTCGGGTTTTATCTCGAGCCCAGAAGCACGCACGACTATTCGAGGATACATTCTGGAGTGGTGCAGAACTCGTCGGTCTCTATAAGCAGATTGTTAATTCACCAAACTTAATAGGTCTCGAGGCAGTTTTTAAGGCGGGATTTCAGGAGTTTACGCGTCTTCGTCAGGACGTGAAATCAGACCCGGACGCTGTGATGGAAGGCGTGCACCGTGCAATGCGTGTGGCCCGCGCGAAAGAAGAGGAGCGGCTAGAGGCACATCTTCCGTTCCTCGCGACAGTCGGTTCTATAAGCCCATACATCGGTCTTTTCGGTACGGTGTGGGGCATCATGAACTCATTCCGTGGCCTGGCCACCGTTAAACAGGCCACACTGGCAACAGTTGCGCCAGGCATTTCTGAAGCCTTGGTTGCAACAGCAATCGGGTTGTTCGCTGCAATACCGGCGGTGATCGCTTACAACCGGTTCACCGCAAAAGTTGACAGCCTCGCTATGACTTATGAGAATTTCGCTGATGAATTCGCCGCAATCTTGCATCGTCGTGTGCACCAGCGGGGTGAGTAATGGCGAGGCTGTTACGGCGTAATAGAAAGCGTCTTGTCTCAGAAATCAATGTGGTCCCATATATCGACGTGATGTTGGTTTTGTTGGTGATTTTCATGGTCACTGCGCCAATGTTGACCCCGGGTGTTCCAATCGAACTTCCGGAAGCGTCGACAGAGCCCCTACCAGTCGATACAGACGAGGAGCCACTCGTGATTTCCATGAATGGTCAGGGTGAGTTATTTATTAACGTTGGCGGTGACGGTTCGACTCCCGTGACCCTTGGTGTAATGAAAGATCGTGTCATGAAGGTACTAGCAGCCAAGCCCGGCACATCGGTGCAACTTCGGGGCGACCAAGGATTAGACTATGGAACAGTGATGGAGGTAATGGGAACACTCCAGGGTGTGGGTGTAACCTCCATTGGCTTAGTCGCGGAGACTCCTTGATGGATCGTCGGGGTGAGAGCCTCGTCCGTCCTCTATTGCTGGCTGCTTGTCTGCACATCTTATTGATCTTGACGTTCTTTATTGCTGTATCCCCTGAGGCTAAGACCATTACACCGCCATCAGTTGTTGTTATACAAGCGACCGAGTTGACGTTTGCACCATCTGCAGCCGCAGAGGCCCGTGTGAGGAAACAAAAAGCTGAAGAAGAAGAAAAAAAGAGGCACGAAGCGGAACAAAAGAGACGTCAACAGGAAGCGAAGAGGAAAGCAGAGGCCGAGCGCGAGGAGCAGCTAGAGAAAGCTAAACTGGAAGCGAAAAAAAAAGCAGAAGTGGAAGCGAAAAAGAAAGCAGAAGTGGAAGCGAAAAAAAAAGCAGAAGTGGAAGCGAAAAACAAAGCCGAGGCGAAGATTCAGGCTGAATTGAAGAGAGCTAGAGAGGCGAAGCAGGCGGCCGCCAAAGCAGAGGCTGAGGCAAAACGTAAAGCGAATGAGGCGGCCAGGGCTAAAGTGCTCGAGGAGAAAGCAAAAGCGACAGACGATGAAAGAAAGGCAGTACTTAAGAAAGAGCGTGAGAACGAAGAGAAGGCATTAGAGGAGGCCTTCAAACAAGCGGAAGTCGAGGCACGAGCGCTCGAGGAACTGAAAAAGAAAGAGGAGGCTGAGCTCGCTGTATTGAATGCGTTGGCCGCTGAACGAGCTGCAGCCAATGTATTGGATGCGATGACTACTAGAATTACGCGGGCGTGGCGTCGGCCCGTTGCATTTGCGGGTGGCCTCGAGGTCTATCTGAGAATGGCGTTGGCGTCTAATGGAGAACTGGTGGATGTTCGTGTCGTTAAGTCGAGCGGTGATGTATTGTTTGATCGTTCGGCCTTGACTGCGGTACAAAGGGCCGCACCTTTTAATGAAGTCGAGCAGTTTGATGCCGCAACATTCGAAGAAAAATTCAGATCGCTGACAGTGAAGTTCAGACCGGAGGATTGATGCGATTATTTATCGGGGTAGCAATGACTATCATGATGGCAATGCCGGCGCGCGCAGAACTTGTGATTGAGATTACAAGAGGCATTGAAAATCCAATAAAAATAGCGGTGGTCCCGTTTCGAGTGAAAAGTACGGGCGCGTTTGATGTTGATCTTGCCCGATTAATTGAAGCGAATTTAGAGCGTAGCGGACAATTTCGAAGGGTCGATCGTGACACTATGCTATCACTGCCTGGTCCCGACGATCAGATTTTCTACCGGGATTGGCGAGCGATCGATTCAGAATACACCGTTGTAGGGTCCGTTGAGCAAGATGACCAAGGCCTGCTAGTGCGATATGGACTACATAATGTTTACGGCGAGAAGTTAGTGTTCCCAATTGAGCGGCTTAGTGAATCTTCAGATTCTCTGAGAGACATAGGTCATTATATCTCTGATCGGATCTACGAGTCTCTGACGGGGATCAAGGGCATCTTCTCTACTCGTCTTTTGTACGTATCGGCCGAACGTCGGTCGGAAAAGGATCAGACATTCAAGTTAATCTTGTCGGATGCTGATGGAGGTCGGCCACAGGTGATATTCCAGTCATCAGAGCCAATTTTATCGCCAGCATGGTCGCCAGATGGATCTCGCGTGGCTTACATGAGTTTTAAAGGAAAGCGCGCGGGTATCTATGTGCAGACATTGGCGTCTGGAGAGGTGCAGAAAGTATCTGACTTCCCGGGATTGAATAGCGCTCCATCCTTCAGCCCGGACGGACGAAAACTGGTTATGACATTGTCTCGTGACGGTAACCCCGAAGTCTATGTTGCCAATTTGCGAACCGGTGAACTAGAACGGATGACCAAACATTTTTCGATTGATACCGAGGCATCTTGGTCGCCAGACGGTCGCTCAATCCTCTTCACCTCAAGTCGAGGAGGTAAGCCTCAGTTGTATATGATGAATCTGGCTGACAAAACAGTGAAACGTGTTACGTTTGATGGTGATTATAATTCGAACGGTGCCTTTACTCCTGACGGTGACAGCATAGTGTTCGTTCACCGGACCAATGAGCGTTTTCATATCGCTCGGATGAACCTAAAAACTCGAGAAATTCGGATCCTAACTGAAACTGATTTAGATGAATCACCAAGTGTCGCTCCGAACGGAACTATGCTAATTTATGCGACATCAGATGAAGAAAAAGGGCTTTTAGGCCTTGTTTCAATGGACGGGAGGGTGCGAGTTCGGTTACCTTCCGTCAGTGAGAGCGTTAGGGAACCCGCATGGAGCCCGTTCTTTAACTAAAAAAGATATAACAGTATAGTTTTCATCGAAGTCGAACAGGGGTGAAGGAATGAGTATTTTGAAGCAGGCGAAGGCTGTAGGGATTGCGGTGGTTCTGGTGGTGCTTGCAGGTTGTGCTGGTCAAGTGAATGAGTCGGCTCAGGGGCCGTCCAAGGTTGAATCTGACGCAGAGCGCGCGGCTCGCGAGGCACGCCAAGCTGAGTTCTTGGCAAAGCAGGAAGCGGCTAACGCCAAGCAGGAGGCAGTTAATGTTGCAGCGAAGACCGCTGAGGACCTTCGTGACGGTGCGATGGCGGCGGATACGCTGTTTTTCTTTGAGTTTGATCGATCTGATTTGAAGCAGGATGCGCTAGATGATTTGGATTCGCACGCGAAATATTTAGCGGCCGATCGCTCAGCGAAAGTCCGCCTCGAAGGGCACGCTGATGAGCGTGGTACTCGCGCCTACAATCTGGCTCTTGGCGAACGCCGGGCAAATTCAGTGGCTCGATATCTCGTGATCCAAGGCGTGAATCGCTCTCAGATCGAATCCATGAGTTATGGCGAAGAGCGGCCATTGTCGCTGTCACGCGATGATAATGGCTGGTCACGTAACCGTCGTGTCGAGCTGGTCTATCAGTAATCGATGAGACTTATTTTGACTGCTGGCGCCGCCGTCGCAATGACCGCGGCGTCTTTGGTTACAAATGCCCAAGAGCCATACGGCTCCGAGTTTTTGCGGCAGTCCCAGACTGAACTGCTGCTGCAAATTGATCAGATTCGCCAAGAAACCCAAGCCCTTCGGGGGTTGATGGAAGAGCTTTCCTATCAGTTGAGTCAAATGTCTGCGGATCAAAAGACTCGGTACCTGGATTTGGATCAACGGCTGGGTGAACTAGTTCGTATTCAGAGAGATGCGGTCGCAGTTAAGCCAACGCAAACTAGTCCTTCTGCTGGACGCGGCGGATTTCAACCTTCTCTAGTAGCTCAGGTTCCCGTGCCCGAAATATCAGACCAAGACGCCTATAATGCAGCGTTCGAGATGATTCGGGAGCGTAAATTCGATGAAGCCCTGTTGGCTATGGAGTCGTTCGTCCAGGTCTATCCTAATAGCGAGCTGATCTTGGATGCTCGTTTTTGGCGTGGGCAGGTTTTTGATGTATTAGGTCGTGATCAGGAAGCGATTGAGACATTTAAAAATCTAACATTGGCTGCACCTGACTATCGACGGATCCTTCAGGTCAAGGTGAAGTTAGGCAAGTTGTTGATCAAAAATCAAGACGTTATCAATGGCCGTAAGATCCTCCAAGAGGTGATTACAAAATCGCCGGAGAGTGTTGAGGCGGGGCTAGCTTCTCGCGAGCTCGAGAAGATTAACTGAGCTGATTATGGATGAGCCTCTGAGCCTCCGTATTTCGGAAGTGTTCACGAGCCTTCAGGGTGAGGCTCTCACATCCGGCTCGCCGACTACATTTATCCGGCTGACTGGGTGCCCATTGCGTTGTGTGTATTGCGATAGCGCCTACGCATTTAAGGGCGGAGAGCAGCGATCAATACCTGATCTTGTCAGTTTGTCGGAGGCTTCTCGCACGAATTTAGTTTGTGTTACCGGCGGTGAACCGCTTGCTCAGCCAAACTGCTTGAGTCTTTTAACATCTCTGTGTGATGCGGGCTTTGAGGTATCTTTGGAAACCTCGGGGGCCATCGACATATCAGCCGTAGATCCTAGAGTCTCAATTGTTCTTGACCTAAAGACACCAGGCTCCAGAGAATCATCTAAGAATTTACTGTCTAACCTCCAATTGATAAGAGAGAAGGATCAGGTCAAGGTGGTCGTGATCGACGAGGACGATTTCCGCTGGTTCGAATTATTGTGCGATACACACCCATCAATTTTTCAGGCGGGCGTAGTCTGGATTTCGCCGTCATATGATGAAATCGATCTACAGATATTGGCTGATCTTATTATAGGGTCACGTCATCCTTTCAGAATGCAACTGCAACTACACAAGCAGATCTGGGGACAGGAGCAGGGTCGGTGAGTGATTCGCCGAGGGCGGTTATTCTCCTGTCTGGAGGGCTCGATTCGGCAACCGTTCTTGCGATTGCAAAATCACGTGGCTTTGATTGCCATACGATCGGCTTTGACTATGGCCAGAAACACAATTCTGAACTCAAGGCAGCGTATCGCGTGACAGAGGCGCTTGGAGATCATGCTCATAAGGTGATTCGGCTTGATTTGGGATCAATTGGTGGCTCTGCGTTGACAAGCGATGAGATTTCTGTGCCAGTGGGAGGGGTAGCCGAGAGTGGCATTCCTGTGACTTATGTTCCTGCGCGTAACACAGTGTTTCTGTCCATCGCGCTCGGCTACGGGGAGGTTATCGGTGCTACACACCTATTTATTGGCGCAAATGCTGTGGATTATTCGGGTTATCCAGATTGTCGACCTACTTTTATTGAGCATTTTGAGCGCCTCGCAAATGTCGCAACCGCGGCTGTTGACGGAGGCCCAAGATGGGTCGTCGAGGCGCCGTTGATGTCGATGTCGAAAGCAGACATTATTAAAGTTGGAAATGCCCTGGGCGTCGACTACGCCCCGACTGTGTCTTGCTATCGAGCTGATTCTTCTGGTTCGGCCTGTGGCGAGTGCGACGCGTGTCGGTTGCGTCGAAAAGGTTTTTTGGATGCGGGCATTCTTGATCCGACGCGGTATCAGCCAGGGATTTCTCCGAAAATCTAAAAAATCCCAGTGAAGTCACTTGCCAAATTTGTCTTGGCCGGTATCATACCGGCGCTGTTAGATAATCTCTGACGCGGCTGCGGGTCGTTAGCTCAGCTGGTAGAGCAGTTGGCTTTTAACCAATTGGTCGCAGGTTCGAATCCTGCACGACCCACCATTTATCCCGTTTAAAATCAGATATTTGGTCATGTATTGATCCTTGCTGCTTGTGCCAATACAGGTAATGAAAGTATGAAAGGCAAACCGAAGCAAAAGTTCAAGCAAAAATCGTAAAAGGAACAACTACCAAAGCTCAAATCCAAGGGATGTTTGGTTCTCCTTTCGAGACGTCATATACCGATAGTGGTGCTTTGATTTGGAAGTACCAGTATGACTATACGACAGCACTTACACCCGAAACTGTCGGATCATTCATCCTCACTCTTGGTCTTGCAGGAATGAAAAGTGAAGGCACACGAAACGAACTTGTGATTTTGTTTGATGAGAACGATGTAGTGCGGAAGTTCAATATGTCTAATAGTGATATTGAAACAGGAACACTGTTGTTCGCAGATTGATACAAAACGTACTATCGGTGCAGGGGTAGTTTTGGTAATTTCGTCAAGTCGTGAATAAAGGCTAATCAGAGCGCTGGTCCCTTGAATCCATTGACCAGCCTTGAACTCGACATCAGAAGCCAGACTAGCTTCCTGTTGCTCTCGCATG
>PBZS01000078.1 GCA_002730235.1 Gammaproteobacteria bacterium
AAATAACTCAAACCCTTGTATGACTGATGTTTGAGTTGGTGGGCCCAGCAGGACTCGAACCTGCGACCAAGGGATTATGAGTCCCCTGCTCAAGCAATAAGGCTCAGTGCCTACGCTACTTGCGACGCGTTGATCACTATAGAATTATACCAAAATGTGTGACCGTGTGTGACTGGGTTGTGACTCAGGTATTCGCCCGGGCGTTAATCGTGCTTTATGATGACAACACTTTGAAAGGTGGCTTTTTATTAAGTGGAATCAAAAAGCTAAATGCTGCTATATGATTGAGAGAGGAGGAGCCGTATCAATTTGTAGTTGATAGAACAGAATATAATAAAACCCGCGAAATACAGTCGCGGTTGGCATCCTCCAAATCTCGAAAAGTCAATTTTAAATATATGGAAAACTTGTAAGTTGTTATCTGCAGGAACTAAACCAGAATTAATCATACGACATATTCTAGAAAATCTTGACATCTCATATCGAAAAAATGTTAACGAATTAGTTGGCACACCTGACATTGTCATTGATGAATTACAACTGATTATTTTCGTTCATGGTTGTTATTTTCATGGCCATTCATGTGCCTCTGAGTATCAGCAGAAAAATGAGGAGGTTGCTGCTCGCGAGGCTCTTATATTTAAGAATTTGAAAAAGGATGGTTGGAGAATTCAGATTTTATGGGAATGTCAAATCAGATGCGATGAAACCAATGTAGCCAGACGTTTGAAGTCGTTGGTCAGCCAGCTTAAGAAAGATAGGTAGAGGCTTTTTCATTTAAAAGATCATGAATTTTTTCCGAAGACATTACGGTTAAATCGAAGTAGCCCCCCAGTTGGTTGAGAAGTCTAGCTGCCGAGCGATAGGTAAAATGGGTTACTACTTGGCCTGAACGCGCACGCGGCGCGTTAAAAAATTTATGTTTTGGATTTTCATCAAATTTTTCTAGGCAATATTCAACGAAAACTCTAGCTGCGTTTGATGCAAACAATGTGGGTCTCTCAACAATGGTTGCCCGTAAATCTGTATCCATTAGCATTACTTTGAGAACGTCATGGCTTCTTTGAGGATGTAAACTTTTGGCTATTTCCGCGTTCCACCAAAGTCGTGCAAGCGTATTGTTACGTTTGAGCATTCGATTATCTGCTGGACAAAACAAATGTTTGATTACGGCCGTCGCGCACTTTTCATCATCATCAGATTGGATTCGTCGATACCTGGCAACGCTATATTCCATTGCGGTCGTAAGCGAGTAGTAAGTCCACATTCTTGGGTCGTGCGCCTGGTATCTGGTTAATCCAGCAAACGCTTCGTGAACCGTGAGCGAATTATAGGTTTCAAAAAGATCTCCTGAACTAGGATTTATCAGCGTCTCAAGTGCGGCAAGGTTTACCCCGTGGGCTCCGGAGCCGAATGAATTTTCGTCTGATTCGAGATTTAGGTCGCTGAGATCAAAGTTTCTGAAATTATTAAGGTACGACCTGATGTTCTTTAAAATGCGTTTTTGAACATTTGACTTGACATAACGAAGCATGTTTAACGATCACCAATATTTTTGAAAAGTTTGAACGGACTTTTTAATATCCTTTGGGCAAGTCTCAATGGCTCGATGCCAGAGTCAATGGATAATCCGGATGTTTCCAGCTTCTGGAATATCGTTTTCGCCCATTCTTTCTCGGCAAAATCATCTCCATTAGATCGAAGCTGTGAAATAGCAGCGGCAAGAGTGGGTACTAGGATTGAGTTGGCGATTATTTCTTGCGAGTTGCTGTTTGAGAGGTCGTTTGTCCAAATATCATTTAAGGCGCTACCGAAGAGGATATTGATGTGATTCTCTTCGAGGCTGTAGGTCCATTCGGTAGGACTGATTTCATTACCTTCGCTGAAATCAAACAGACTTACAGTCGATTTAAAGGAAGACTTCTCTATATTTAGTTGCCTGGGCTCAGACTGTGCCAATATATGGCCGTGTTTTAATTCAAAAGGCGACAGCTCAGAGAATTCAGGATGAATTTTTTTTGAGTTTAGTTGAAAGACATCGCAACAAACCGTGATCTCACAACTGAAAACGGTTGCTCCTCGCATTTGTGCCAAGTCGATTTCAAAACTTCCTGATTTCTCAAAAGTGGGTAGTGAAAACTGGTAGAAGGTTTTTGGACAAAAAACTGTGATGACTATCTGTGCTAATTGATCTTGTATAGCGTTCTTTATTTCTTTGACGCCGATATTTAAATGATAGTCAAACTTACATAGGGTTTTACCATCATAATCCTCGGAAGGTTCAATAGTGGCTTCGAAAGCAGCTTCTACATAGTCATCGTTATTCGGCCTGAGGACAGGGTATCCGAACGATTTATTGGTATCGAATCTCATGATTGTCTTACTTCCGACTTTTCTTGATACAGGTGTACCTTGATAGATGTGTTGCTTACCTGGTCGGTTTTTACCTTGATTGTTCTCCGCTCATTGGGATCGCTGAACCTTAAAATTACCTTGCCATCTTCAAGTTTTCCTTGAGAGGTGTTTTTGATCGCTAGTTGTTCTTCACTAGAGTCGGCTCCTGAGATCGATAAACCCAATCGATATCTACCAGGGATCGGGCAACTGAGATTGACGATTAGGTCGCTCGGTGTAGGCATTGTGATTCGTGGGTTTCTAATTATCTCTGAAACGTCTACAAATTCGCCTTGTTCCAAATCTTCTTCGGTTTCTACTTCTTCATAATCGTCTTCATTAACAGTCTCATCAAAAAGTTTTTTTAGCTGCTTTGTAGTTAACGTAAAGGGTCGAAGCCCTTTTTTGACTTCATCTAAAGTGAACGAACCGTTAGGGTCGATTTCTACGGCTGACGACATGGGTCGGTTGGAAGTTTTTTCCTCAGCACCAAAGAGGTCAGCAATCCAAGACGGCCGATTAAGTTCGGTTTTTTCTGCTTCAAGTCTCGATTTTAGTTTCGTTCGAATCTTTTCTCCGATTCGTTTAAGTATTTGGCTGCCCTTTAATTCACCTTCTGGGTGTCTTCCTGGAAAGAAATCATTGTGCTCTGGGGGCTCGAGCTGTCGCATGGTTTTTTTTCCATCTTCATTCTCAAACGTCGCGATAGCGATAAATTCTTTGAATGCTGGCCCCCACACTTTAAGTTTTGGTAGAAGGTTGTAACCGATGAGAAGTCCATCACGAACAAATGCCACCCTTTGGCCTATTCCTTCCCGGGAGTTATAGCTTAGTTTGATATTCCCAACATCAGTAGTTTGTACATATAAAGGTTCAAAATCAGAGGTCGACAAACATTGATTACAAAGCCTGGCATACTCGAATTTGTCTCTTCGATCGTCATCTGCCATTCCATCAAGCGCTGTACGGACTTTATCTTCATCAAAGAGTTGTTGAGCTGAAGTTCTTTGTACTTCGTATTTTGTTGTTTTTACGACTAATTGTTTATCATTAATTGCGCTGAAAAAGCTGCTAAGGGTTTCAATCACTATGCGCTCTTCCCAATCTTGCGGTAGGTCTGGGCTAACAATGAAGAAATCTGTCCCAACTTCATCACGACGTAACCATTGAGGAATTGCGTTGATGTCCGAAATTGCATTTCCACCATCTTCACCCCATTTCCCATGTCCGCGAATACGTTTGTTGCCAGCCTTATGAGTCAATGATTTTATAATCCCTTGGCAATGGAATTGTTTCTCTTGCCAATCATTGATCCAGTTAGTACTGACAAATACGCACTTGGTATTTGAAAGTGCAAATGGAGCAGCTTTTCCTATACCAAAGGAACCTCTGCGCGTATCATCACCACAACTGAGTCCAGTCCCTTCAACATAGGCAAAGAAGCGGGAGTCCTCATCTGAAAACGGGCCTGGCATGCCCCCAGTGTTCCTCTCAGATACTTTTAATATTTGAATCGAACGTTTTTCAAATTCTAATTTCGCTGTGGCTAGGAACTCTTTTTCTTGTTCTTTATTTTGTTTGCTTGAGTAGTGCTCAATCGTTTCGCAAAGTTTCTTTATGATGCCGCTCAAATCGGGAATATCTTGAAGTCGGTGTTTTATTAAGTCGAAGTGAAGTGTCACAGGGCCAGCATTATCGGGTGGTTTTGGAGCATCAAGACTATTTTGAACCATTTCTCGAACAAACGAGCTGAGTTTATATTTCGTGAAATGCTCGTCTCCAGTTGAGTTAAGACCATCCCATCCGGGATCTTCCGGAAAGTTCCATTTAGTGTCCATGACCATACCTATCAAAAAACCAACTTACCCGTCTTGCTAGAAGTTTTGCTATTTTCGGTGAGACCGAATTACCGATCATCGCATATTGTGATGTGTAGCTCATCCCTTCGGGGAATTTGAACTCTGGCGGAAAACCTTGAAGATTTAGGCACTCTCTCGGGGTAAGTTTACGCAATCCCCACTGATCAAATAGAAAGGGCACGTTATGCCCACCCCGGCCCATATTTGCTGTCAGCGTGGGGCATATCCCACGTTCAGGTAATCGAGTTTCATATTTTCGGTAGTGGTACAACTGCGTATCATCACCGTGTTCTTCAGTAACTCTACAAGCAGACATTTCCTGGAAATAACGATTACTTGGGTCGAGATAAAAATTATCCGGGGCTTGCTCGTCAAGTAAAAGAAAGGCGTCAAGACGGTCTCTTGGTTGCGCTGTGAACATTTTAGCAATGAATGGGTTGTAATCATAAATATTCGAATCAATCGCGAAAATGAACAATCTATCCCGATTTTGCGGAATTCCAGTGTGTTTCAAAACGTTCAGATTGATGCAGTTTTCCTCGCTACACCAATAGTCTAATTTATTCAGCTCGTGTCGAATGCGGTAGAGCCAATTTCCTGCATTGCCATACCTCAAATTGGCGGTATTCTCAAAGACTAAAACCTTTGGTCGTTTCGTTTCTCCGTATTCTTTAAGTAAACGGATGATTTCAAAAAATAATTTCCCATTACCTTTAGTGTCGTGAAAGCCACCCTGTGCACCTGCTATGGAAAAGCTTTGGCATGGGAATCCCCCATGAAGGATGTCCACATTCGGTAACTCATTTGCTCGTAAGTCACAAATATTTTTAGGTATAAAAGATTCGCAATGAACTGCGTTCAGGTAAGCTCGGCCAGTAGGTCCATCTAATTCATTAGCGAACACATTTTTGGCGCCCTTTGACATGAATCCCTGACAAAAACCTCCAATACCGCAAAAAAGAGCCCCTTGAGTATAGCCCTCTAAGGTAATTTCAGATTCCCCGCAGTCTCTAAAGTCTGGGTACTCTTCAGATTGCTGGTACTCACCTACGTCGATAGGTTGCAAGTTAGATGAATGCGACTGCATTTCTTGTTCCAATAGCTCTCAAACGAATTGAATTCTTTTCTTCTAAGATAGTAACTTGCTCGCCCTCCCATGCGGAAGTGGTAAAGGCGTCTATTCTTAAAGGTTGCCTCAAATAAATCCGAAGAAAGATCGCATTAAACAAATTTAGAACATTACGATGGAACGATTTTGAGGTTGCGCCGTACTTCCGGCTTCTCACCTGGGCTTGCCAAAGGTTATTACGTTTGCGAAAAGTCGCCATTTTTCACTCCTCTGTGTGACTGAGGTGTGACTGACTTGTCGCAATGAGGCTGAGAATGGTGGGCCCAGCAGGACTCGAACCTGCGACCAAGGGATTATGAGTCCCCTGCTCTAACCAACTGAGCTATGGGCCCACCCTAGGCGCGAGATAGTACACAAAAAGCCGTTAGTGCGCATTAAGTAGCGGATGGAATATTACCGATGCGATCCTGCTAAGAGCATCGGAGTGTTAGTTATTTCTGATGGTTAGTTGGCCGGTCGAATAGAGTGTCGTTTCCGATCTAGGAATTAATTAAGGAAAATTGTTTCGCGGTAGACTCTGACATTTCGGTTCAATCTTGACTTCAAATCATTTCTTATTCACAACCATCGAAAGGCAGGACGGTTTCTTACTAGTCACAAACCATCCGCGTTTAGGGATTTGGGTGGCAAAACTTAGCCGACAAGTTGCAAGAACACTTCTGTCATAGGGTTCCGGGATAACTGCGATCTTGTAGCTGTCCGGACGATAATTGTTCCTCGACCCCCTTGAAAGACCTAAGTAGCGGCTCGATTACTCATACACGGTAGTTATTGCACATTATTTTTGTATACGATAATTTCACTTTCGTATGTAATTGTGCATGCCGTTATAACTCGTAAATGCGCAAGTCTTAATAACTTGTCACCTTCGGCAGGAGCCAGTAATGAAAATAAAAACTCTTTTAACCACAGCAGTCTCAGCGGTGTTTGTTAGTTCGCTCGCAAATGCGGCAGAGCTTCGTCTCTCTCATCAGTGGTCGACGAAAGATGTCCGTCACAAAGTGGCCGAAATAGTGTCTAATCACGTGAAAGAGGCTAACGTTGGATTGGAGATAAAAATATTTCCATCCAAGTCTCTTTTCAAACCTAAAGAACAATATAAACCGTTATCACGCGGACAGCTGGATATGGTAGTTCTCCCATTGTCTTACGCGGGTGGTCAGCAGCCTTCTTATAATTTAACTTTGATGCCGGGCTTGGTAAAAAACCACGATCACGCGGCACGTCTGAACTACTCACCGTTCATGGACGAAATCCAGAAAAAGATGGCTGAAGACGACGTTATGGTTCTGGTTCATGGTTATTTAGCCGGTGGATTCGTTGGTAAGGATAAATGTGTGTCTCATCCTGATGACGTAAAGGGCTTGCAGATGAGGGCGGCTGGTAAGTCTTTTAACCAGTTACTCGCAGGAGCGGGTGCGTCAATTGCGTCAATGGCTTCCTCGGAGATCTACAATGCCATGCAGACGGGTGTCCTTGACGGTGCAAATACGTCCTCATCATCCTTCGTTTCATATCGTATATATGAGCAGGTAAAGTGTTACACCCCGGCAGGTGCACAGGCCCTATGGTTTATGTATCAGCCGTTGTTGATGAACAAATCAACATTCGACGGTCTCACCGACGCTCAAAAGAAAGCACTTCGCTCAGGAGCAAAGAAAGCCGAAGAGTACTACCTAGCTGAGGCTAAGAAGCAAGATGCTAATTCAGTTAGCGTGTATAAAAAAGCAGGCGTTCAGATTAAGGAGATGTCCTCCTCAGAATTTAAGGCGTGGCAGGATCTAGCCAAACAGACTTCGTACAAGAAGTTCGTTGCTGATTACCCCGAAGGTCAGCGTTTTCTTGACCTCGCTTTAGCAGTCGACTAGCCCATCAGGCTCGGCCCACGGTGTGGGCCCAGCTCTTCTAAAAGGTTCAATGTATGAGGGGTTTCATATCCTCCGTGAATAGGATCTCTAACGCGGTAGGTGTGTTAGCTGCGATGATGGTGCTAGTGGCTGTCATCATCACGTGTCAGATGATTTTTATTAGATATTTCTTGAATGGCTCCACGTATTGGCACACGGAGGCCGTCGTCTATCTGATATTAGCCGCGACATTATTGGGACTTCCTTACGTCCAAAAGTTGAAAGGCCATGTAAATGTTGAGTTGGTCCCGATGCTATTACCCCCGTCTGCGCGAAAACTTCTCATGATCATTAGTTTTATAGCGGCGATAGTGGTACTAGCCATCATGACTTATTATTCAGCCGATTTAGTTTATGTATCATTTACCAAAGGATGGACTTCGGAAACGGTATGGGGGCCACCGCTTTGGATTCCGTACCTCACCATGCCGATAGGATTTGGTTTATTTGCATTACAACTGACCTCAGATCTGTTTGAAGTTGTGTTGACTCCCGCAGACGAAATAGTCGTAGAAGGGGGATCGCACTGATGGATCCTTTATTGCTTGGAATTTTGGTTGCGACCGTCACGATTCTAATTTTATTTTCAGGAATTTCCGTCGCGAACGGTCTTTTGGTTGTTTCGGCAATCTTTTTACTGGCCTTCGATGGTTTCCGTTCTCTGGAGCTAATTCCCGAGGTGTTGTTTGGCAAACTTGACAATTTTGCGCTCTTATCGATCCCTATGTTCATCTTGATGGGTGCCGCAATCGCATCAACTCGTGCTGGCGCCGATTTGTATGAGGCATTAGATCGATGGTTAACCAGAGTCCCCGGAGGATTGATAGTTTCAAACCTCGGTGCCTGTGCTTTGTTTGCTGCCATGTCTGGATCTTCTCCAGCGACTTGTGCTGCTATTGGTAAGATGGGCATCCCAGAGATGCGTAAACGTAACTTTCCAGATGGTGTAGCAGCGGGTTCCATCGCGGCTGGAGGGACGCTCGGAATTCTAATACCGCCTTCCATAACTATGATCGTTTACGGAATTGCTACGGAGACTTCGATTGGGCGCTTATTTATTGCGGGTGTTTTACCTGGGCTCTTGCTCGTGAGCCTATTCATGGCTTGGTCCATCTTCGCCACGTGGAGACAGGGAGGGATTGATGTCCTAGCCGGCAGGACTTTTAGCTGGAAAGAGAAGATTGAAGTCTTACCTAGGGTTATACCTTTCCTTTTGGTCATTTTGGGTGTTCTTTACGCACTTTATGGTGGTGTAGCCACCCCGTCAGAGACAGCAGCTGTAGGGGCACTCTTGTGTCTCGGTTTGGCAATAGTGATTTATCGGATGACGGATATGGGGACCATATGGATCATGCTCCGTGATTCCACCAAAGAATCAGTTATGATTTTATTTATTATCGCTGCGGCTGGCGTTTTTTCTTACATGCTGTCTAGTCTTTTTATTACTCAGTCTATAGCGGCCTGGATTGGAACGCTTGAAGTAAATCGCTGGGTTTTGATGCTCTACATTAATATCTTTCTCTTGATCGCAGGCTTTTTCTTACCGCCAGTAGCTGTCATTTTGATGGCGGCACCCATATTGATGCCGATCATCTTGGGGGCAGGTTTTGATCCATATTGGTTTGCTGTAGTACTCACAATAAATATGGAGATCGGATTGATTTCTCCGCCAGTTGGCTTAAACCTCTACGTTATTAACGGGATTGCCCCAGAGATACCTCTGAAGACAATCCTAAAAGGCTCATTGCCCTATGTAGCGTGCATGATTATAGCTATCTTAATCCTTTGCTTATTCCCCGGGATCGCGACCTGGTTACCTGACGCTTTAATGGGAGCTGCGGTTACATGAGTAGACATTATAGAGTTGGTCAGATCGTTCCCAGCTCGAACGTGACGATGGAAACTGAAATTCCTGCGGTATTTCGCGATAGGGAAAGGCATTACGATGAACGTTTCACCTTCCATTCGAGTCGGATGCGGATGAAAACGGTGACGAAGGAAGAATTGGCTTTAATGGACCGTGATAGTGACAGATGTGCAGTTGAATTGTCGGATGCAGCTATGGACGTTATCGGCTACGCCTGTCTGGTCGCTATAATGTCAGTGGGGCTTGGATATCATAGGGAAAGTCAGGCGCGACTGCGCCAGGTAACTGTTGATAACGGGCACCCCTGCTCAGTTATTAGCTCTGCGGGAGCGTTGGTTGAGGGTCTATCAATACTGAATGCAAAGCGGATTGCTTTAATAACCCCTTACCGAAAACCTCTCACTAATTTGGTTTGTCAGTATCTCGAGTCTGAAGGTTTTGAGGTATTGGACGCGATCAGCCTAGAGATTCCCGATAACCTTGAGGTCGCACGGCAAGATCCTATGGCGCCAGTTGACTTAGCTGACAGGTTGAATTTGGCTAACGTTGATACCCTGATCGCATCAGCGTGCGTACAAATGCCCTCTTTACCTGCAGTTTCAGCGCTGCAAGCCAAAACCGGTATACCAACCCTCTCCGCATCCGTCGCGACAAGCTATCGAATGCTAAAGGAACTGGACTTAGATACGCATATGCCGGGATTTGGCGCGCTGTTTGAGTGACAAAACGACGATGAGTCGCGGAATCAAAGAGTGGATCCAACAAGTAACCGATAGGGCGCTTGATCTTTTAGATTTGAAATCTGAGGGGATTCTGCTCGATGATTTGATCACACATTGCCATGCGTTGCTGTCGAGGCGTGGTGAGGCGACAGGTCTCGCCCTAGCAGGCTCTGTGGTGTCGTCGTGGCAGGCGTTGGATAGGGCTGATCATTTGAACTTTTTTAGGCGATTGATTGATGAATTTGGGCCCGATCGGGACCGGCTTGAGCATGCTATCGAAGAGTACCAAGATCTACTCGATGAATCGTCAATAATGAACTTGCATCAGGCTGCCGAGGCAAATCGACAGGAATTATTTCGGCGCATAAATTCCGCGCCTAATGGTCTACAAACTCTGATTCTGATGCGAGAAGAGTTACGTAAATTATTAGGTGACTATCCAGAATTGAAGCCGATTGATCAAGACTTCGTTCATCTTTTTACATCCTGGTTTAACAAAGGATTCCTAGAGTTGGAACGGATTAACTGGCAGACGTCGGCGGCGGTCTTGGAGAAACTGATCCAGTATGAATCGGTGCATGAAATACGGGGCTGGGATGATTTACGGAGAAGGCTTGCGGAAGACAGGTTGTGTTTTGCGTATTTTCATCCCGTTATTCCCGATGAGCCTCTGATTTTTGTAGAAGTCGCCCTTGTGCAGGGAATGGCTGATGCGATTGCGCCCCTTCTTGAGACGCCTCCTGTTGCACCAGTTAACGCAGACACCGCGGTATTTTATTCAATCAATAATTGCCAGCCCGGCCTGACTGGAGTGAGTTTCGGCAATCTCCTTATCAAACAGGTCGTATCTGTCCTGCGAGCTGAACATCCGAACTTGAACAATTTTGTAACGCTCTCTCCTATTCCCGGTCTTCGTCGTTGGCTTGAGTCCGAAGGTCAAATGTTCCTAGATCAATTCGAGGCATCGGGCGATAAGCAAGAGTTAAAGCCGATTGTTGCGCAGTATCTCACCGACGGTAATGGTCCAAAAATGAACGATCCTGTAGCCCGGTTCCATTTGGAAAACGGTGCAACGTTAGAGCGGATCAATGCGGAGGCAGATTTGAGTGCGCGCGGTTTCGAGCAAAGTTTTGGCTTTATGGTGAATTATCGTTACGAGCTAGATCTTATTGTCAGTAATCATGAGCAGCTCATGGAATCTGGACAAATCGCGACTTCTAGAGAGGTGCAGCAATTATTAAAAAAAAAAGTAGATCTCTCCTGAAGGAATATCCTGATGCATAACGTCTTTGCTCTCATCCAATCGAACCTGAGGCGACAAGGTGAACAGATCGTTTTGACTATTCCTAAAGGACCAAAGCTAAGTGGAATAGATCTTGATAGTCAGTCTGCAATTCTGGCTGCGGTACTTCATGATTTGGGCGTAGAACCAGGCGACCGCGTCTCCGTACAGATCGAAAAAGGTCAGATGAATGTGGTTCTCTATCTTGCTGTCCTGCGCTCTGGGGCAGTCTATTTACCATTGAACTCTGCTTACACCAATACAGAGATCGAATACTTCCTAACTGATGCTGAGCCAAAGCTGCATGTGTGTTCAATAGACCGAGCAGGACATGCCGAGCGTTTAAAAAATAGATTGGTAGGCCTTGAAGTTCTAACCCTAGATGGCGAAAGCGGTACCTTGTTCGACTTATTTGTAGCGGCGAAACTTGCAAAAAACTCCCTTGAGGCGATTTCCCCACGTGCGGCGGATGATCTTGCTTCGATAATTTATACGTCGGGAACAACGGGAAAGCCGAAGGGCGCCATGATCACCCATAATAATCTGATTTCAAATGCAGCGATGCTGACTGAGGCGTGGGCTTACAGCATCGATGATACGCTGTTGCATGCTTTGCCATTATTCCATGTACATGGCCTTTTTGTGGCACTGAACCTGGCCCTAATAAATGGTGGACGAGTCATAATGTTGCCGAAATTTGATTTGGATGCTGTTCTCTCAGTAATACGGGACGTGACGATCATGATGGGTGTCCCTACCTATTACACTCGGTTACTCGCTGATCCACGTTTTAATAAAGATATTGGCGGTCACATGCGCTTATTTATTTCGGGCTCCGCGCCCTTGCTGGTTGAGACCTCAGATGAGTTCTTCGACCGAATAGGGCAAAGGATTCTTGAGCGCTATGGGATGACTGAGACTGGTATGAGTTGCTCTAATCCGTTGCGCGGTGAACGCAGAGCTGGCTCTGTTGGACCACCGCTTCCGGGAGTTGAAGTAAGAATTGTTGGCGAGGACGAAACCAAGTTACCGAAAGGTGAAATCGGCTCTCTAGAAGTGAAAGGGGATCATGTTTTCAAAGGCTATTGGAAACTACCTGAAAGAACTGCGGCTGAGTTTAATGATGAATGGTTTGTTACCGGTGACATGGCTGTGCTATCCGAGGACGGTTATATATCGATCGTCGGGCGAGAAAAAGACCTCATTATTTCGGGTGGTTTAAATATTTATCCCAAAGAAATTGAAGATGTACTGAATGATCAAGAGGGTGTAGTTGAGAGCGCTGTCGTAGGTGTTCCACATTCTGATTTTGGTGAAGGTATCGTTGCTGTACTGGTGGGAGAGGGCGCACTTGACACTGGCGCCCTTGAGGTCGTTTGTCGGGAGAAATTAGCAGGCTTTAAAGTCCCTCGCCGGTGGATTCAGCTTGAGGTGCTGCCGCGAAACACTATGGGCAAAGTCCAGAAAAATCTATTGCGAGACGAATATGCCGACAGTTTTTCGTAAGGGCGTAGCACGTCTGCATATGCCTACTTTTCATGGTCTAAGATAGATAAACTCTTCTGCTGAAGCTTGCAGATTTCCGCAACACCGGAAGGAATAATGTCGGCTTCTTCCTCAAAAAGGGGATCGTCCAAGGCGATTTTTTCTCCTTCTAGGACGCTGGCATAGACGTTGATTTTTACACCCTCGTTTCTCAGAGATTCAACGCGGTTTACCACTTCTGCGCTTTCTTGAGCTACCTTTCGCAATAGCTCAACCCCACTGCCGCCGAGCACAAAACGAATTTCGTGATTTCCTTGTCCGAGTGAATTTTTGTGATTTTGAACGTTGCGCCACCAGATCGTGTTATATCAGAGTAATTGACGTGGTAAACCACGTTCTGTTTTGCGTGTGGGGTATTTACAAATGTTGCTCTTGCGTGGAAAACGCTATTGCTAGAATGATTTTTGCTAGGAATTTTTTGTATCGTCGTTGGGTCTTTTTTTCCCACTAATCGATGAAATCTATTTTGATTTTCCGGGACCTTTAACTTAGAACTTCTATCTAGCAAATAGCCGATATGCTTAAGGGAGAAATTCTGAAGTCTAGTCAGGCATTATTCGTCAAGAAATGATCGCAAATGATCGGAACGGCTTGGGTGTCTGAGTTTGCGGAGTGCTTTGGCTTCAATTTGACGGATCCGCTCACGCGTAA
>PBZS01000079.1 GCA_002730235.1 Gammaproteobacteria bacterium
TATTTATCCTCTCAACTCTGCATCAACATTCTCTCGGAGAACGCAAATGACCTGATCAATCAATTCCTGAATCGCTTCATCATCTAGCGTTCCCTGCGGATCCTGTAAACTAACCGAAAGCGCCAGACTCTGATGCCCACCTGGGACCCCTGGTCCACAATACACATCAAATAACTGGACGGACTGGATTCGGCCATCTGGTATAGCCGCTACCGCGTCTACAATCTGCTGCCACTTAATCGCGCCATCAACGACCACCGCTAAATCGCGAACCACTTTAGGATAACGCGAAATCTCTTTAAAAGCAGAAACTTGTCCCTGCAAAAGAGGAGCTAATGTTAAGTCTGCCACGAACAGAGGCTTCGGTAAATCTAACTGACGAGCCAATTTCGGGTGTAATCGACCTACGATACCCAGAACCTCCCCATTCAAACTCACGCTCGCTGTTTGGCCTGGCGCAAACGATTGATGCTCGGAAGGAGACCAGATCAATTCACCACCACCGTTGATCATGCCCAGACCATTAACAATTCCTTTCAAGTCAAAGAAATCCACTAATCGATCAATGCTGAAATGCAGGGGAGTGCTCTGGCCATAAATGGCCAAACCGACCCGCTCTGATTGATCTAGCTGATCACTCTCCTGAACAAAACACTGCCCAGTCTCAAATAATCGCACTCGTGGAGCCTGACGGTTCACATTGTGACGAACAGCTTCAATAAGACCCGGAATCAGAGAACAGCGCATTTCAGCGAGATTCGCCGCAATCGGATTCGCAAGACGAACTCCGCAAGTACCATCGCCTAATATCGCCTGCATCTCAGGATCGACGAACGAGTATGTGACTACTTCTTGGATATCTTGGTCCACGAGATAATGCTTCAAACGCATCAGAGGCGTCTCCGCTTCTGGAATAGAAGCCATATTCAAAGCCTGCGCTGGTAACGTTACAGGTAAATTATTGTATCCGTATATACGAGCGATTTCCTCAATCAAATCCTGCTCAATCGAGACATCAAAACGCCAACTCGGCGCAACACAACGAAACCCTACATCAACCGGCTCTACCTCGAATCCAAGAGCTTCAAGCATCTGTTGAACCGTTTCCGATGGAAGAAAAATCTTAAGCTGCTGCTCGATCCGCTTATTCGAAAGCTCAACCACCCGTAGTTTGGGCAGAAATTGTTCCTCATCAGTGATGACGACTGGCCCGGGTATTCCTCCACAGATCTCAACAATAAGACTCGTCGCACGCTCGCAGGCACGCTCAGCTAATCGCCAATCAACCCCGCGTTCGAAACGCGCTGATGCGTCCGTGTAGAGACCGAAACGACGCGCCTTTCCAGCGATAGTAATTGGATTAAAGTAGGCACTCTCAAGGAAGACTGATATTGTTTCTTCAGATATTCCAGACCGCTCTCCTCCCATGATTCCGGCAAGAGCCAGCGGTGCTTCCTGATCGGCAATCACTAATACGTCTTCAGTCAGCGTCAATTTTTTTCCATCGAGCAGGACTAACTCTTCACCATCCCTCGCCATCCGAACATTGACCGCGCCAACTAATTGTTCGCGATCAAATGCATGCATCGGTTGTCCTAGTTCAATCATGACATAATTAGTGATATCGACGATTGCATCAATCGACCGAATGCCAGAGCGGCGCAGCCGCTCAGTCATCCATAGTGGCGTCGGTCTAGAAACATCAATATTCTCGATCACGCGACCGACGTAACGAGGACAACCCTCCGGCGCGCATAAATTCACATTGTGGGTTTGAACAGACTTAGAATCTACCGGCTCGCAACTGACGAATTGCACCGGTGTTTGACTTAAAACGCCAAGTTCTCGTGCAAGGCCGGTCACAGATAGACAGTCGCCGCGATTCGGGGTGAGATCGACCTCAATTAGGTCATCGGGAAGCACTAAGATTTCCGCAAGATCAGCCCCGGGCTGAGCAGAGTCAGGCAGTTCCATCAAACCATCACGTTCATCGGACACACCGAGCTCGTCGGCGCCACACAACATGCCGTTTGATTCAACGCCACGAAGATTGGCTCGCTGAATCTCAAAATCACCGCCTAAGGCAGCGCCGACGCGTGCGAAGGGTGCTTTCAGACCAGGTCGGGCATTAGCGGCCCCACAGACGACCTGGTGCATGGCGACGCCATCACTGACTTCACATACTTTCAACTTATCAGCGTCGGCGTGCTGGATCGCCGAGATAATTTCACCTACGACCACGTTTGTAAATGGCTTCGCCGCTTTCTCGACCCCATCAACTTCAAGTCCAGCCATAGTTAGGCGGCTGACAATTTCATCGACCGAAAGGTCAGTCGGACATAAGCTTCTGAGCCAAGAGATACTTGCTTTCATGTCTATCCGTGAAACTGATTGAGAAACTGCAGATCGTTTTCGTAGAACAGACGAAGGTCACCGATCCCATATCGAAGCATCGCCAATCGCTCAATGCCCATGCCAAATGCAAATCCCGTGTAAACGGCGTCATCAACACCTGTATGCTCAAAAACTTTAGGGTGCACCATTCCGCAACCCATCACCTCGAGCCAGCCGGTGTGTGAGCACACTCGACAGCCGGAGCCTTCGCACATCACGCACTGTACATCGACCTCTGCAGATGGTTCAGTGAACGGGAAGTAGCTTGGCCTGAAACGAACGTCCAAGTCCGCCTCAAAAAATCTATTCAAGAATGTGATAATGGTTCCCTTCAAATCAGAAAAACTGATGTCCTTGTCCACGACCAGCCCCTCAATCTGATGGAACATCGGCGTGTGTGTTAAGTCACTGTCACAACGATACACACGGCCCGGTGCGACGATACGAATAGGGGGTTCTTCACTAACCATCGTACGGATTTGTACAGGAGACGTGTGCGTTCTCAAAACTCGTCCGTCATCAAAATAAAACGTATCATGCATGGCGCGAGCCGGGTGATGCGATGGGATATTCAGAGCCTCAAAATTATGCCAGTCATCTTCAATTTCAGGGCCAGTGGCTACCGTATAACCCAATGAAGCAAAGAGGTAATTTAGACGGCTCAGCGTTCGGGTAACTGGGTGCAGACCCCCGATCTCTTGCGGACGACCTGGCATGGTTACGTCGATAGCATCACGCATTAAGTTTCGCGTTTCGGCTTCTACCTCTAATGTAATCTTCTTCGCCTCAATCGCATCAGTAACACAATCACGCACAGCGTTAATCTTCGAGCCCGCTTTGGGCCGTTCTTCGGCAGATAATTTACCGAGCGTTTTCATTTGCTCGCTGATCGATCCTTTTTTTCCAAGGAATTTCACTCGAACATTATCAAGATGGGTTAATGAACCGGCGGATTCAATTAACGCCAACGCGTTGTCTTTAATACTTTCTAAATCATCCATTTGGAGTCCATCAACAAAAAAAGCCGCAAGGAGGTTGTCCAGGCGGCCTTCCCTTCAGTCAATGATGAAGGGTCCTAGATCAAGCGTTCGCCGGCTCGAGTGCTTGCTTGGCCTGCTCTGCGAGCGCAGCAAAAGCAACCTTCTCGTGCATCGCGAGATCGGCAAGTACACGACGGTCCATCTCGATGTTGGCCCTCTTTAAGCCATTAATAAACCGACTGTAACTCAGGCCGCATTCGCGCGCACCAGCATTGATACGAGCGATCCAGAGCGCACGAAACTGCCGCTTCTTTTGACGACGGTCGCGGTACGCATATTGGCCCGCTTTGATAACGGCTTGCTTGGCAACACGAAACACTCGGGAACGAGCACCATAATATCCTTTGGCCTGCTTCAAAACCTTCTTGTGGTTGGCGCGTGCAGTTACGCCCCGTTTAACTCGTGGCATGGGTCTCTCCTTTTACCGCAATCCTGGGAGCATTCGATGAATCAGCTTGATATCTGACGCCGCGACCATCAACGTGCCGCGCAGGTGGCGTTTACGCTTCGTGCTCTTCTTGGTCAATATGTGGCTACGGAAAGACTGCTTATGCTTAAAGCCCTTCGCAGTAGGTTTGAAGCGCTTTAGAGCGCCTGAGTTAGTTTTGATTTTTGGCATATTTCCCTTCTACTCCGCATTAGAGCGTGCTGCTCTTACTTTTTTTTCGGCGCGAAGACCATGACCATCTGACGACCCTCTAACTTGGGGCGCGCCTCAACAATTCCATACTCTTCGAGATCCTTCTCCAATCGCTCGAGCATTTGCATGCCAAGTTCTTGGTGGGCCATTTCGCGGCCGCGGAATCTGATGGTTATCTTGGCCTTATCGCCGTCCTCCAGGAAACGCACCAGGTTGCGCAGTTTGACCTGGTAGTCTCCAACGTCCGTTCCCGGACGAAATTTTACTTCTTTAACCTGTAGTTGGTGTTGCTTCTTCTTCGCGACAGCTTTCGCTTTCTTCTCCTCATACAATCGTTTGCCAAAATCCATAATTTTCGCAACCGGAGGATCTGAAGACTCCGCTATCAATACAAGATCAAGATCATTTTCACGAGCGGCAACAAGCGCATCATTCGTGTTAACAACACCGATTTGTTCACCAGTTGGTCCGATCAAACGCACTTTAAGGGCACGAATTTCTTCATTAATCGGCGTGCGCTTCTCACCCGGCGCACCCTTGGGTTGTGCTCTTCTAATTACTATTTCTCCGATTCAATATCGAAACGACCACGTAGCCCAATGTCTCCATGAAGCCTGTTTGCAAAGGCTTCCACACTCATTGCACCGAGATCTTCACCGGAACGGGTCCGCACAGCCACCTGCTGGTTCTCCACTTCTTTATCGCCGATCACAAGTAAATATGGAACCCGCTGTAAGGTGTGGTGCCGGATTTTATAGCCGATCTTCTCATTGCGCAAATCGGATTTAATTCGAAGACCTTGAGCAACAAGCATTTTTTCTACTTTTTTTGCATATTCGTGCTGCGAATCCGTTATTGTCAGGACAGCCGCCTGGGATGGAGATAGCCAAGGCGGAAGCAGACCAGCCGTATTTTCTAGTAAAATTCCAACAAAGCGCTCTAAACTTCCGAGGATCGCCCTATGAAGCATCACAGGTACTTGCTTCGAACCATCTTCGGCAACATATTCGGCACCAAGTCGTCCCGGCATCGAGAAATCAACCTGCATCGTACCGCATTGCCATATTCTACCAAGACAGTCTTTGAGAGAGTACTCGATCTTTGGACCATAAAATGCACCTTCACCGGGTAACTCGACCCACTCGACCCCTAGTTGGTCAAGTGCATCGGAGAGAGCCACTTCCGCTTTATCCCAGGTCGCATCGTCACCAACACGTTTTTCCGGACGGGTTGAAATACGAACGATGATGTCATCAAAGCCCATATCGTGATAGACCTCAGTCAACAACTGGTTAAATGTTTTGACTTCGTCACTGATCTGATCTTCGGTACAGAAGATATGCGCGTCATCCTGCACAAAGTTACGCACACGCATCAAACCGTGGAGTGACCCCGAAGGCTCGTTACGGTGGCAGGAACCAAATTCCGCCAAACGAATTGGTAGCTCTTTGTATGACGTAATCTTCTTGTTGTAGATCTGAACATGGCAAGGACAGTTCATGGGCTTCACTGCATAATCGCGACTCTCGCTTGATGTCACGAACATATTTTCCTGATACTTATCCCAGTGTCCTGACGCTTGCCACAACCGCTGATCGACAAGCTGTGGGGTTCGGACCTCTTGATATCCAGCGTACGCTAAACGGTCCCGGATATAATCCTCAAGAACCCTATAGACAGTCCAACCATTCGGATGCCAGAACACCATGCCCGGTGCCTCCTCCTGCAAGTGAAACAAACCCAATGTTTTCGCCAGATTACGGTGGTCCCGCTTCGCGGCCTCTTCCAAGAATCTCAGATGTCCGTCTAGCTCTTGTTTGGATGCAAACGCAATACCGTAAATTCGCTGCAGTTGCTTATTTTTTACATCACCACGCCAGTATGCTCCTGTCACATTTGTCAACTTAAAATGGCGCAGAAATCTTGTATTCGGGACATGCGGCCCTCTGCACATATCCATATATTCCTGGTGATGATAAAGACCAATCCTACCCCCGTCATCAGGAATATCTCGATCGATGATCTCGAGCTTATATGGCTCGTCACGCTCTTTAAACTCTGCAATAGCATCATCGCGTGACGCCCATCGTTTCATCACCGGATAATCAGTCTTCACAAGCTCTTGAATTCGCTTTTCAAGGGCCTCGACGTCCTCCGAATTGAGTTGACGATCATAGTCGATGTCGTAATAGAACCCGTATTCGATAACTGGACCGATCGCCATCTTGATCCCAGGAAACAGCTGCTTCCCTGCATGACCGACCAGATGCGCAAACGAATGACGGATTACATCGACACCCTCGGGATCCTTTGACGTAATTAGAGAGATATTGACATCGCCGTTGATCCTGTCGGACACGTCTTTTAACTCCCCGTCTACCCTGGCGCATATGGTCGCTTTGGCCAGTCCTGAACCGATCGACTCGGCAACGTCCATTGCACAAACTGATCCCTCAAATTCGCGTTTCGATCCGTCAGGTAGAGTGATTACAGGCATTTTTAACTCCGATCTGGTGACCCATACCAAAGGCCTTCCAATGTGCTCGCTATTTGGTAGGCGCGATTGGAATCGAACCAACGACCTCCACCATGTCAAGGTGGCGCTCTAACCAACTGAGCTACGCGCCTGAAGAGCGGCGAAGTATACGTGAAAACCAAGCATAGTAAAGAGTCTATGATTTGAAATCTCAATCAATTTTGTGTGTTTCTCACGGCCTCAAAGCACACGTAAAGTTAGCGTAGAGCGACTCGTTAAGGCAGAACATCGTGACTGCACCATCATAATTTATTACTTGAAAGCGAGTGATTGAAGTTCAGCGAGCGAATCGCGTATAGCGGCAGCACGCTCAAACTCCAGAGATTTCGCGGCCTTGAACATCTCATCTTCAAGATGCGTAATTTCTTTGGCCAGTTGCTGAGGTGTTAGAGTTTGCGGATTCTTCGGCATCAATGCGTCGGCAGCAACCTTTGACGCCTTGTCTTTCGCCTTCCGACCCCTTGAACCCGGTGCATGACGGTGTGCGCCTTCCATGACATCGTCGATCCGTTTTTTGATCGTTTTTGGTACGATCCCATGCTCGGAATTAAAGCTGATTTGTTTATTTCTACGACGCTCTGTTTCATCCATTGCCCGCTGCATAGAATTTGTGACTTTGTCTGCATATAAAATCGCTCGACCATTCACATTCCGCGCTGCTCGACCGATGGTCTGAATCAATGAACGGTCGGAACGCAGAAACCCCTCTTTGTCAGCATCCATAATCGCGACCAAAGAGACTTCGGGCATATCGAGCCCCTCGCGCAACAAATTGATACCCACCAATACATCAAACTCGCCCTTTCGTAGATCACGAATGATCTCAACTCGCTCAACCGTATCGATATCAGAGTGCAGGTATCGAACTCTAACACCATGATCCATCAGATAATCTGTCAAATCCTCCGCCATACGTTTCGTCAGAACCGTGATCAGAACCCGTTCTTTTTCTGCGACAACAGTATGGATCTCACTCAAGCAATCATCAACCTGAGATCCAGCTGAACGCACTTCCAGAGTTGGATCAATCAATCCTGTGGGGCGCACAACCTGCTCAGCCACCTGCGCCTGATGCTCTTTTTCATAAACACTAGGAGTCGCTGAAACAAAAATCATCTGAGGGGCTAGTGACTCCCATTCGTCAAACTTCAGCGGACGATTATCGAGTGCTGATGGCAGTCGGAAGCCATATTCAACCAATGTCTCCTTTCGTGATCGATCACCGCGATACATACCACCAATCTGGGGCACGGTAACATGTGATTCATCAATCACCAGTAGTGCATCTGGAGGTAAGTAATCGAAAAGTGTAGGGGGAGCTTCACCAGGTGGGCGTCCCGACAAATAGCGCGAGTAGTTTTCAATCCCCTGACAGTATCCAAGTTCAGCAATCATTTCGAGATCGAATTTAGTTCGCTGTTCCAAGCGTTGCGCTTCGAGTAATTTTCCCTGTTCTCGAAACTGTTCCAGTCGGGTTTTAAGCTCGGCTTTAATATCATCGAGTGTATTCACGAGTCGATCTTTACTCGTGACGTAATGCGTCTTCGGATAGACAGTTAACCGAGGAACCTTTCGGAGTACTTCGCCAGTCAAAGGATCGAAATATGAGAGCTTGTCTATCTCATCGTCAAACAACTCAACACGCACACCCTCACGATCTGACTCGGCCGGAAAGATATCAATTACGTCGCCACGAACGCGATAGGTCCCACGTCCAAAATCCATATCATTACGCTTGTATTGCAGTTCCGCCAGACGTCTAAGAATTTGACGTTGATCAACCGTCATCCCACGCGTCAAGTGCAATACCATTTCATGATAAGCCTCCGGATCCCCAAGACCATAAATCGAAGATACTGTGGCTACAATTATTACGTCTTCACGCTCAAGTAACGCTTTAGTCGCGGATAATCGCATTTGTTCGATATGATCATTGATTGAGGCATCTTTCTCTATAAAGGTATCGCTCGCGGGAACGTATGCCTCTGGCTGATAGTAGTCGTAATATGATACAAAATACTCGACCGCATTGTGCGGGAAGAATTCTTTAAATTCGCCGTAGAGTTGTGCAGCTAAAGTCTTGTTGTGAACCATAACGATCGTTGGGCGCTTTATGGATTCGACAACTTTAGCAATCGTAAAGGTCTTACCCGAGCCAGTCACTCCTAATAAGGTTTGATGTGCGAGACCTGCCTCAACTCCCTCAATCAGCATCTTAATCGCTATCGGCTGATCTCCTGCTGGCTCGAACTCTGAAAAGACTTCGAACGGGTGAGTGGTGTCATGACTCACTGCTCTACTACCCTCATAGCAATTTGAACTTTACAAAGAAATATTGGCTCCGCGAGCAGGACTCGAACCTGCGACCAAAAGATTAACAGTCTTCTGCTCTACCAACTGAGCTATCGCGGAAAACAAGATGGAGCGGAATCGTAATGATTAGACAATACGTCGTCAAGACCTCCGTACTGATTTATTGGTGTTAATAGCTTATGTCGTAACTTAGTATTTGTGACACCGCGTCGACTAACCCGAATTCATTATTTTGAGAACAACTACACCATATGACTTCTTTACCCACCTCCAGATTTGACAGGTACAGCCTCTGTTACTGGGTTCAATTAAAGTCATGCAACCGATGCCAAATAAGAAAAAGATAGTACGGGCGATACAATTACAAATCACCTCATCCAAAGCTTCACAGCGAGGAATAATCCAAAACAACATGTAGTCGAGCAATTTAAAAAAAGAGGGTCACATTTCGGCCACTATGCGAGCGATCGCATTTTGAGGGTTTTCAGAGGCTGTAATGGGCCGTCCAACGACCAGATAATCAGACCCATTTGCGATGGCCTGAGCAGGCGTCACAATGCGTGCCTGATCGTTATCATTCGCCCAAACCGGCCGGATACCTGGGGTCACTAAACAAAAATCCTGCCCTATTGATTTACGAAGTCTCTGTGTTTCCTGTCCTGAACAAACGATCCCATCCAGCCCGGCAATGTGAGCGAGCCCCGCCAAATAATCAACTTGAGATCCAAGATCTCGCTCAATTCCAAGCTGACGAAGTCCGGCTAGCGACATACTGGTTAACACGGTCACGCCTATCAAAAATGGGCGATGCCTCTCGCCTTCAAGCATCTCACGAACCACTAGCATCATTTCAGCTCCGCCCGAGCAATGAAGATTCGTCATCCACACGCCCCACCGTGCGGCGGCCCGAACCGCTCTAGCGCAAGTAGTTGGGATATCGTGGAATTTAAGATCCAGAAAAACATCGAGACCTGCGTCGTGGCATATCTCAATAGCTAAGGGTCCGATAGATGTGAACAGCTCCTTACCAATCTTGACACGACAATCGGTATCTTTAATCTGAGTAACAAGCTCACGTAATTCGGTGGCACTGGAAACATCCAACGCAACTATGATGCGCCGTTCAGTCATTTAGTGTTTGCGGCCTCGTTGTGAATAGAGATGCGACGAAGAACATGGCGCTTCCGGTGATCACACCAATAAAAAAAGTCACAAACAAAACGATTGAAAGGCTCGTTTCAGGAATTCTCAGCCAAACTAAATCAACCGTTACACTTTCAGCGTTGACAAGGTACAAAACGCAACCAGTCACTAAAAGGGTTACCGCCCATACTAAGGTGATCAGTCGCTTAAATAGCCTCATGTTTTGAGGGAATCCAGAAACGTCCTATTAACCGCTTCGCGGAGTTCTTTACCCGGTTTGAAGTGGGGAACTGCTTTCGAATCCAACACTACAGACTCCCCCGTTTTCGGATTCCGTCCAACGCGTGCTCGCCTTTTATGCAAAGAGAAAGATCCGAATCCACGTAGCTCGATTCGGTCCCCCTCAACCAATTGCCGACTCATGCGGTCGAAGATGGCTTTCACCGCTAATTCCACATCCCTAGGAGGTAGGGCTGGGTATCGTATTGCGATGCGCTCAATAAGCATTGATTTGGTAATACCTGGCATATGATCTTCCGATTTTACTAGCCGGGCGATTCCCGGCATCAGCTCCCAGTTTACTCGCGGCCCTCCATCTGGGCCTTGATTAGCTCACCGATCGTTGTGGGACCGGCATCGCCTTCCTCAGTAGGTGCTTCATTCAGATTACGCATTGCTTCCTTCTCTTCAGCCTCTTCCATCGCACGAACGGATAATGAAATCTGACGCGTCTTTCGATCAATGTTCGTGATCTTTGCCTCAACTTGATCACCAGCGTTCAAAACATTACGTGCATCTTCAACCCGATCACGAGACAGATCAGACGCCTTGAGGGTTGCGAAAACGCCGTCACCCAAGTCTACGGTAGCTTGTTTGGACTCAACTTCTGTGACAGTACCTCTCACCACCGCACCCTTTTCACTACCGGACAGGAAGCCACCCATTGGATCTTCCTCCAACTGCTTCACTCCAAGCGAAATACGCTCACGTTCTGGATCAACTGCCAGAATAACAGCCTCAAGATCCTCTCCTTTTTTGAAGTTACGTACCGCTACTTCGCCAGGCTCGGACCAAGACAAGTCTGATAAATGTATTAAGCCGTCGATGCCACCATCCAATCCAATAAATACACCGAAGTCAGTGATCGATTTGATTGGCCCAGAGACTTTCTCGCCCTTAACATTTGTTAGCGAGAACGCTTCCCAAGGGTTCACCTTGCATTGCTTGATGCCGAGCGAAATACGGCGACGCTCTTCATCAATATCGAGAACCATTACCTCGACTTCGTCACCCAAGGACACGATCTTCGACGGATGCACGTTTTTGTTCGTCCAATCCATTTCTGATACGTGAACTAGACCCTCCACCCCTTCTTCTATCTCGGCGAAGCAACCATAGTCCGTGAGATTTGTAATACGCGCGTTGACCCGAGTGTTGACCGGGTAACGATTCTTAATTTCGATCCAAGGGTCTTCACCAAGCTGCTTCAGACCAAGGGATACACGATTACGCTCACGATCGAACTTTAACACCTTCACATCTACTTCGTCGCCAACAGCAACGACCTCTGATGGATGCTTAATCCGTTTCCATGACATATCGGTGATGTGCAAAAGACCGTCAACGCCACCGAGGTCAACAAATGCGCCATAGTCCGTGAGATTCTTCACGAGACCCTTAACTGCCTGGCCTTCAACTAGATTTTCAAGCAAAGCTTCGCGCTCTTCTGAGTTCTCCTGCTCGAGAACTGCACGACGTGAGACGACGACGTTGTTACGGCGTTGATCCAGCTTGATTACCTTGAATTCGAGATCCTTACTCTCTAAATGAGCGACATCACGTACTGGACGAACGTCGACCAAAGACCCTGGTAAAAACGCTCTGATACCCGCAAGATCGACAGTGAAGCCACCTTTGACCTTGCCATTTATTACGCCCATGACCACCGCATTATCGCCGTGTGCTTTTTCAAGATCAATCCACGCCTCTGCACGCTTCGCTTTCTCGCGCGACAGACGTGTCGCACCGAAACCATCTTCAACAGCATCAAGGGCCACTTTGACTGAATCGCCAATTGCTATTGCCAATTCTCCAGATTCATTCGCGAATTGCGATCTGGGGATTGCTCCCTCAGATTTCAGGCCAGCGTTAACAATAACGAAGTCTGGTTCGATAGCCACCACCATAGCGTCAACTATTGCGCCAGGAGTCATATCTATGTCGTTTAGACTCTGCTCAAAGAGTTCTGCGAAAGTTTCGCTCATTCAAATATCCCATTTTTTTGGCTTTACGCCATCCGTCTGATCAGCCCAAACGGAGTAAGTTTCTAATATCAGTGCGCGTGCTTGCTGATGTCATCACCGAAATTTCACCTGTTCTATGTCAAGCATTTGGCCTCACACAGTTCTCGTACTTCCGTCACCACCTCGGCGACGGTTTTTTCTGAACTATCGATTACGTGCGCGCCATCGGCTGGCACCAGAGGTGCAACTTCACGCGTCCGATCTCGAATGTCTCGAATTTCGAGGTCGCGTAGTATAACGGAACGCTCAACTATTTGACCAGACTCATTTAATTCTAGATATCGACGCTCCGCTCGCACCTCCACGCTGGCATTCAAAAAGATTTTCAAATCAGCGTCCGGAAAAACAATTGTCCCGAGATCACGACCGTCCCCTACAAGCCCCGGCGCTCTGGCCTGACAACGCTGTAAATCCATGAGAGCTTTCCGGACAGACGGATTTATTGCGACCTGACTCGCCGCATCAGCTACTGTCTGATTCCTCAATTTCTGGCCCAGTGGGACACCGTCCAAAATGATGGCTGTGTGCTCTTGATCATACGGAAAACTCAATTCGAGCGAGTTTGCGAGCGCAACCAAACCATCGATATCATCAAATGCTATTCCTTGCTCCATGGCTGCGAGACCCAAAATCCGGTAGATTGCACCGGAGTCAAGCAAATGAAAATCCAATTCAAACGCGATATTACGTGCCACGGTACCTTTCCCTGCACCACTCGGTCCATCGATTGTTACAACTGGAATATTCAAGGCGAAACCATCAGGGGAAATCCCGTTTCTCGGGCTAGGCCAACAAAATTTGGGAAGCTCGTCGCAACATTTGCGCAGTCATTGACAGTGATTGTCTCGCGACACACAAGTCCCGCAACACTAAATGCCATTGCGATTCGGTGATCTTCACACGCTTCAACAGTGCCACCGCTAAACCGGAAATCAATGCCGCCACCGTGAATCAATGCACCGTCTGGGGTGCCTTCGATGGCTGCACCGAGTATCGATAGTCCATCAACCATACTCTGAATCCGGTCGGATTCTTTCACACGCAGCTCCTCAGCACCGCTAACACAAGTCTCTCCCTCGGCACAGCTAGCGGCAACAAACAAAATTGGAAATTCATCAATGGCCAAGGGGACCAAATTTTCTGGAACTTTTATGCCCTTCAACGGACCATAACGAACACGTAAATCGGCAACTGGCTCACCGCCCACGTCACGACGGTTAAGTATTTCAATATCTGCTCCCATCAGATTTAAGATTTCTAGGATACCTACACGAGTCGGATTTATTCCAACATGAGAAAGCGTCAGGTCAGAGCCGGGCACGATCGAGGCTGCGACTAAAAAAAATGCTGCTGACGAAATATCTGACGGAATATTGATATGGCACGCCTTTAAACGACTCCCGCCAAAAATTGAAGCTGTGACACCATCTCGTGTGACCTCATATCCAAAGCCCTGGAGCATTCGCTCGGTGTGATCGCGTGTCGGCGCAGGCTCAGTAATACTGGTCTTACCCTCAGCATACAGGGCAGCTAGTAGCATCGCTGACTTCACCTGGGCACTCGCGACCTGTGTGTAAATGTGGCACCCTTTAAGAGTCCGGCCACCTTTGATTTTTACTGGTGGAGACCCACCTACGGATGTCTCAATTTCTGCACCTAATCGTGACAACGGTTCACTGATACGACGCATCGGACGGCGTGAAAGAGAAGAATCACCGGTTAATTCAGAGTCAAACGATTGACCGGCCAGAATTCCACACATTAGGCGCATCGATGTCCCAGAGTTACCCATGTACAGAGGTGCGATGGGCGCCTTCAACCCATCACGACCCACCCCATGGATAGTTACGCAACCCTCGTTCGGTCCATCAATCTGAACACCCATGTCCCGAAACGCCTTAATAGTGGCGATCGCATCCTCGCCTTCGAGGAATCCCTCTACCGTAGTCAGGCCATCAGCGAGCGAACCCAACATAATTGAACGGTGAGAAATAGATTTGTCTCCAGGAACACGTATTTTCCCGGTAATCCCCTTTTGGGCTTCGGTGACCGTGAAGACAGATGGATGGGAATCAGTCACCGGATGAACTCCTTGATCAGCTAACGATGAAAATAGTCGACGCGCATCACGTGCCCTCTCGAAGCTACTCATGATCCATTCAGCGTCCGCATCGGCGATCGCCTCACGCATTTTTTCCAATCGCTCGACGAATCGATCAATACCAGCCAATATCGACTGATGATTCGCGAGGCTGATATCGCGCCACATCGCTGGATCACTAGCAGCAATCCGGGTAAAGTCGCGAAACCCTCCCGCCGCGAAACGAAAAATATCTAAGTGTGCATTATCATCAGACAACACATGCACGAGGTTGAACGCCAATATATGCGGTAAATGACTGGTTAACGCCAATACCTCATCATGCCGTTTTGCGTCCATCTTCGATACAGAGGCGCCTTGCAGAACCCAAAATGATGTCACCAATTCAACGGCATCAGCATTTGCTCTGGAGCAAGGAGTCAAGATAACTTGATGATCGACATATAAATCTGGATCAGCTGCATCGACACCATTTTGCTCGCTCCCCGCTATCGGATGTCCGGGCACAAACCATTCTGGCATCTTTTCACACTGCGCCACAATCTCACGAATCACACTTTCCTTTGTTGAGCCCGCGTCTGTGACCACAGTTTGTATCTCGCGGTACTGAAAAATCTCAGAAAATATCGATGAGAACTGCCCCATCGGTACGGCTACTAAAACTAAATCAGCACCGGCAATAGCGTCGGCAACCGATTCGAAACTGTGGTCAATCAAGCCCCGTGCGACAGCTTGCTGGCGGGTTGCTTCGGTCCTCGAGTATCCAGAAATCATCCAGTCAGTCGCACGCTTTTTGATCGCCGCACAGCATGATGCACCAATTAGACCAAGACCGATGACAGTGAGTCGCCTCATAGCAAAGCTCTCGGGTAAGACCCAAGGATTTTCAACTCAGCTGAATGAGCGCGAATGTCATCAAGAAATACCTGTACCGTCGTATCCTCAACATGACCTTTGAAATCAATGAAAAAACGATATGACCAAATGCCAGAATGCGATGGGCGGGACTCTAGCCGCGTCATATCAATTCCATGACGCTCAAAGGGCTCGAGTAACCGATACAACGCTCCTGGCTCATTTTTTACAGAGACAATCAACGACGTCTTGTCCATTCCAGAAGGCTGTGTCGATTGTTTACCGATAACCAAAAAACGGGTGGTATTGTCCGGGCGATCTTCGATAGAACTAGATATCGTTTCCAACCCGTAGGCCTCTGCCGCTCGCTCGCCTGCCACTGCAGCTAGCCCATCTGATGAGATCGACTCCGAGACGATCCGCGCTGCCTCAGCATTTGACGATACTGATTGACGGACTGCAGAAGGTACGTTTGCATCCAGCCACAAGCGACACTGCGCGAGACTCTGTTGGTGCGAGCACACTGTTTTCAGTGAATCGATGGTTACCCCTGGCTTGACCATCAGCGCTTGATGAATGCGCATCTCCAACTCACCACAAATGCAGAGTGGTGAATCCAAGAAGCACTCTAATGTGTGCGTTACCATCCCCTCTGTCGAGTTCTCAATCGGTACCACACCATAATCTAAGTTGCCTGCATCGACGTCCCGAAAAACGTCAGAAATAGTGGTTAACGGACGTGTGTCCACCGCATGACCAAAGTGCTTCAAGGCAGCGACCTCAGTAAAGGTTCCAAGTGGTCCCAAATAGCCGACCGCTAGTGGTCGTTCGAGCGCGAGACATCCGGACATAATCTCGCGAAAGATGCGGGCAATCTCTTCTTTCGGTAACGGTCCTTTGTTACGCTCCATCACACGCGCAAGAATTTGAGCTTCTCGCTCGGGACGGTAAAAAATTGGCACCTCTTTAGTCGATACCATCTCAGCTTGCTTTACTTCGGCAACACGCATCGCGCAACTAGCGCGTGCATTGATTAACGTCTGGATTTGCTGATCGATTTCATCAATTTCATCCCGAATTCTGATGAGTTCCGGGTCGATGCTCATGATGCCGTCCTCTTAGACTCCCATACAAGCCTACATGTGGCATTAAAATTTGGCTGCACGTCGGCGTTAAGAACGCGATTCCAATTATTCATGACACGTCGAATAACCCTAAAATTTATCGCATTTTCTTGTCTAGTCGTTTCTATACAGCCACTGTTGTCTGTCTGAATGTTTACCAGAACGGTTGATAATGGAATCGTCGGGCTGGAAAAAAAGTTAATTGACTGGCTCATCGTCTATCTCCAAACCAGCCCCCCCGGTACTTTCCCTATCTTCTTCAACCACTGCTTCAGGCGATTCGTTGACTGCTGGCTCAGATACCGCATCAACTCGGACCAACTGTTCTCCATCCGTTAATCTAATTAATGTGACGCCCTGAGTATTGCGACCAAGTACTGAAATATCTTGACACGGTATACGCACCATCGTTCCACCATTGGTGATCAACAATAGATCGTCATCGTCTATCACCTGCGCCGCACCAACGACCACCCCATTTCGTTCGGATGTTTGAATACCAATGACACCCATTGCCCCTCTGCCCTTTCGAGGGAATTCACTGATAAGCGTTCGCTTACCGTAACCATTCTCACAGGCTAGAAGAAGAGTCGCCTCATCATCGGCGACGATCATGGTCACCACAGATTCCTTGGATTCTTTCAATCGAATACCTCGAACACCTCTGGCTTCCCGACCCATTGGGCGGACTTCGGCCTCATCGAACCGCGCCACTTTTCCGCTGGAGTTCACTAAAACGATATCACGCGCTCCGTCAGTAATTGAAGCACCAATTAAGGTATCGTCGTCGTTGAATTCAATCGCACGTATGCCCGATGCTCTGGGTCGAGCAAACCGCTCGAGCGGAACCTTTTTTACCGTTCCACGGGCAGTCGCCATAAACACATAACGCCCCTCGCCTTTATCATCTTCTCCCAAAGGCAATACGGCTGTAACTCGACCGCCACCTTCCAACGCATCGATCATATTTACTATAGGCTTACCGCGAGCATTACGGCCTGCCTGCGGGATCTCATATACCTTCAGCCAGTGCAGCCGCCCCGTATCTGTGAACAATAATAATGTATCGTGCGAGTTAGCCACTAAAAGTAAATCAACAACATCTTCATCTTTTAAGTTGGTGGCACTCTTACCACGACCACCACGTCGTTGTGATTGGTATGACGCAAGCGGCTGCGTTTTTGCATAACCGGTCTTTGAAAACGTAACGACCATGTCTTCCCGTGGTATGAGATCCTCGGTCGACAGCGATAGGTGCGATTCGATAATCACAGAGCGGCGAACATCACCAAACTGACTCCTCACCGCCTTCAGCTCCTCACGAATCACTTGGGTCAGTCTGTCGGGATCAGCGAGAATCGCCTCACGCTCAGCAATATCTTCGAGGATCGAATCATATTCCTGGAGCAGCTTTTCAATTTCGAGGCCTGTCAGTCGGTGCAAACGTAAATCCAAGATCGCCTGCGCCTGCTGCTGACTCAAATGATACTTACCTTGGACCAATCCAAAACCCTCCGGTAAATCATCTGGACGAATACCGCCAGTCCCGGCACGCTCAAGCATGTCTGTCACGGATCCTGATATCCAGGCGGTCGCCATCAAGCGCTCTTTGGCGACCTGAGCGTTTGAAGAATTTTTGATTAATTCAATTACCGGATCGATGTTGGCTAATGCAACCGCTTGGCCCTCTAGAATATGACCACGCTCACGAGCTTTTCTTAGCTCAAAAATTGTGCGTCGAGTTACTACTTCACGTCGGTGACGAGTAAAGCAGGAAAGCATATCCTTCAGGTTCAGCGTCTTCGGTTGTCCATCCACGAGCGCAACCATATTCATACCAAAGCTTGCCTGTAGCTGCGTCTGACTAAATAGATTATTCACAATAACTTCAGGAGTCTCACCACGACGTAAATCGACGACTATGCGCATCCCTTCTTTATCCGACTCGTCACGAAGCTCAGTGATCCCCTCGATCTTTTTATCTTTAACAAGTTCTGCAATTTTTTCGATCACTCGGGCCTTGTTGACTTGATAGGGAATTTCAGTGAAGACGATAGATTTCTTGTCCTCACCTTCAATACAGAAATTCGATCGCATAATGACGCGACCTCGTCCAGTAGCATAGGCCTCGCGGACACCCTCGAGACCGTTGATCAGCGCACCCGTCGGAAAGTCGGGTGCAGGAATAAAAGCCATTAGGTCGTCTATTAAAATATCTGGATCATCGAGATAGGCCAAGCAACCATCAATCACTTCCGTAAGGTTGTGCGGCGGGATGTTTGTGGCCATACCCACGGCAATACCAGCAGAACCGTTAACTAATAAATTAGGAATTTTTGTCGGGAGCACATCTGGGATTTTCTCAGTCCCATCATAATTGGGAACGTAATCCACAGTGTCCTTGTCCAGATCAGCGAGAAGCTCATGCGCAATGCGCTCCATCCGGATTTCGGTGTAGCGCATGGCAGCCGCACGATCTCCGTCGACCGATCCGAAGTTCCCTTGGCCATCAATCAACGGATATCTCATGGAAAACGGCTGCGCCAGACGCACAATAGTGTCGTACACTGCAGAGTCGCCATGTGGGTGGTATTTACCAATCACATCACCGACCACGCGCGCAGATTTCTTATATGCCGCATTCCAATTGTTACTCAATTCGCTCTGGGCAAACAAGACCCGTCGGTGGACTGGCTTCAGGCCATCTCTCACATCGGGCAAGGCTCGCCCGACAATGACACTCATCGCGTAATCGAGGTAGCTTGTTTTGAGTTCGTCTTCGATATTGATGGGTAAAATTTCGCGTGCCGAATCTGACATGGATAACGGGCTGTCCCTAGAAAGCTTTTGAGAAAGTGATAGTACCACGAACTACCTAAAAACGGTCTCGTTGTATGTGGATTCTGATGCGATCCATATGGTGTATATTCACTCTTTCCCAAGACTCAAAACTTAATGTAGACGGATCAAGTATGACAACGCTAGTGGACTCCAAAGAAGTCAGTAAATTCAATCACATCGCGAGAAGTTACTGGGATCCGCAAGGGCCCATGAGGGCTATCCATCAAATCAATCCCTTGCGCATCGACTTCGTCGAATCCTATTGCCCATTGCAGAATGCCAAGGCGCTTGACGTCGGCTGTGGAGGGGGGCTTGCAACAGAAGCTATGGCTGTACGAGGAAGTCTCGTAGCCGGCATCGATGCATCACCCGAGATGCTAAAAACAGCGAAGCTACACGCGCGGGAGTCTGGACTGAAGGTGACATACTCGCAGTCGCACGCAGAGGCCTTCGCTAAAACGCACGCTTGCGAATTTGATGTAGTGACATGCTTTGAAATGATCGAACATGTTCCCGATCCAATGCAGACTCTAAGAGCGCTATGTCAACTCGTCAGACCCGGTGGCTGGTTAGTTATTTCCACCATAAATCGGACTCTGAAAGCGTATCTTGGTGCCGTGCTGATGGCTGAATATGTTTTGAATTGGGTACCCAAGGGAACGCATGACTACGCTCGCTTTATAAAACCATCCGAGATCGCTGCCGGGTTGCGCCCAGAAGGCCTAAATGTAGAAAGCATTGAGGGAGTAGTCTATCAACCGCTATACCAGCAGTTCACGCGCTCGACTTCAAAGATTGACATCAATTATCAGCTTGCAGCGAGGAAGCCGGAATGACAACAATCATTGATTCGATGGTATCGACCCTCAAAGCTGACCCTCGATTCGACCAACAAGTGATTCTAGTGACCGGCGCTTCATCCGGAATCGGGCGGGCGCTTGCGCTCGAACTTGCTAAAAGAGGAGCGACCACGATCCTTCTGGGTCGTAACGAGGACGAGCTTAATAAGGTCTATGATGAAATTCTCACTGTTGGCGGTCCTACCCCCGCAATTATACCGTGCGATCTTGCTGCCCTCTCGCTAGACAATGCAGAAGAAATCGCTGAACACATCCGAGAAAACTTCGGCAGACTTGATGGTCTGGGTCATATCGCTGGTGTTCTAGGAGGGAGGGAACCTATCCAGTCACACCGGTCGACAAAGTGGGATCTCACACTCAAAGTCAACCTCACAGCTGTTTTTCGATTAACCCAAGCACTTCTTCCTTTGCTAAACACATCGGAGGCCGGCCGGATTGTCTTCACAACGTCTAGCGTGGGGCAACGCGTGGAGGCTTATTGGGGGGCCTATGCTGTCTCAAAAGCAGGTCTTGAGATGTTCGTAGGCATGCTCAGTAAAGAACTTGAAAACACTTCGAACACCCGTGTGTTAATCGTTAATCCTGGAGCTACTCGGACAAAAATGCGAGCCGAAGCGATGCCTGGTGAGAATCCAGAAACCCTTCCGCCCTGCGATATTGTTGCTGAGGCGTTCTTATATGGCTTGACAAAAGAAGCACAAGCGTCACACGGGCAGCGTGTCAACGCCCGTGATCTGATGGACGCTTTGGGGACTTGGCGGGCCTCTTGATAGCGAAGTTTGCCTTGCGAGACAACGACTTTTTTGACAGTCGACGTTTAACATCCTTCAAGTCCTGCGGTGTCATTTTGGGTACCGGCAAACTCGGTAGCTCAACGAGCTTACACAAATCATCTACCTCTTTTTGACGCAATTCCACAAAATGGCCGCGCTTAAGAAACGAAGGCAGAAAGATACAACCGTACCGTACACGCTTCAGTCGATTGACCTGCAGGCCCTGATTTTCCCAAAGTCTGCGTACTTCACGGTTTCGCCCTTCCATTAAAGTGACATAAAACCACTGATTAATGCGATCTCGATCTGACTCCGGGTGCCGGACAATGTCCGTGAATCGTGCCGGTCCATCATCCAACATAACGCCCTCAACCAACCGTTCGAGCTGCTGCTCGATCACATTTCCGTAGACGCGCACCATGTACTCTCGGTCAACGCCACTAGAAGGGTGCATGAGGCGATTTGATAACTCACCGTCGGTAGTTAGAAGAATAAGCCCCGATGTACTAATATCCAAACGACCAACTGCTATCCACCGGCCTTGCGAAAGCTTTGGCAACCGATCAAAAATTGTTGTGCGCCCGTCTGGATCATTGCGCGTACAAACTTCACCCTCAGGTTTATGATAGGCCAACACTAACCGAGTATTTCCAAATAGCTTCTCTGGCGGCACCGGCTTTCCGTTAAATAATACTTCATCATCTTTCGTGATCTTAGTTCCCAAAACAGCTATCGCACCATTGACCGATACTCGCCTTTCTGTGATTGCTTCCTCTAGGGCCCTTCGCGACCCGTAACCGGCTCGAGCTAGCGCTTTCTGAAGTCTTTCACTCACTATCAATACCCATTTGATCAAGAAGATCTTTTGTCGGTGCAACAATCAAATCGCCGGCATTTGGCAACTCGTCCAGAGACTTTAATCCAAAATCATTCAAGAATTCTGTCGTTGTAGCTAGCAAAGCAGGACGACCAGCTACTTCTTTATGACCAATCACCGTAATCCAGCCACGTTCCTCAAGGGTCCGAACAATGTGCGTGTTCACTGCAACGCCACGAACAGCCTCAATTTCGCCACGGGTAACTGGCTGTCGATAAGCTATCATTGCAAGCGTTTCAAGGGTGGCCCTTGAGTACTTACCTGGTTTGTCGTCGGTCAGGTTCGCAAGATAAGGGGTCAGTGTGTCACTGACCTGAAAACGAAAGCCACTAGCCACTTCAATAAGCCGGACTGCGCGCGACTGATAGTCATCGGCGAGACTTGTTAACGCCTCTCGCAACATTCCTTCGGTTGGGACTTTTTGGTTTCCAAACAACTTCCTCAATTGGTAGATACTCATTGGGTCACGACTAGCGAACAGCGCACCTTCAAGAATTCGCTTTAGATCCAAATCAGACATCCTGTCTCACCGGACGAATATAGATCTGACCACCGGGTGCAGCTTGAACTAGCGCGCACAAACCCTCACGCACCAACTCAAGGATCGCTAGAAACGAGACAACCAGACCAGCTCTTCCCTCCTCACGGGAGAACAAATTTGATAACTTCAATTCGGGTTGTTCTTTTAATTTCATAAGTACCTCAGTCATTCGCTGACGCGTAGATAACGCCTCCCATTCAATTTGATGGGCTGAGGATAGCCTAGCCCTCGCGAGTAGCTCGCTGAAAGCCAAAACCAGTTCAGAAATGTGAACCTGTGGAGGCGCTGCTCCTACGTCAAAATCTGGCTGTTTTGCTAAAGCGATTTGAAAATCGCGATCGACACGTGGAATCACATCGAGCGCCTCGGCAGACATTTTGACTTTTTCATACTCCAGTAGTCTACGAATTAACTCCGCCCTGGGATCTTCTGCTTCATCAACCTCAGTACTCACAGGGTTTGGTAATAAAGCTCGGGACTTGATTTCTGCGAGCATTGCGGCCATCACTAAATACTCAGCAGCTAGCTCAAATCGCATGGCTTCAAGTAAACCGATATATTGCGTGTATTGGCGCGTAATTTCCGCAACGTCAATTCTTATTATGTCAAGATTTTGTCGGCGAATCAGATATAATAACAGATCAAGAGGCCCTTCAAACGCATCCAGGATCACTTCAAGTGCATCTGGCGGTATGTAAAGATCTTCTGGCAACTGGGTTAACGGCGAGCCTTCGACAACGGCAAGTCGAAGCTCACCCTGAACGTTATTGATCACCGGTAACTCAATCCCATTGCTTGACGTACCTCGTTGAGGGTCTGGCGGGCGTCATCTTCAGCCTTTTCAGCTCCCTCGATCAAAATGGAACGAACCATGTCAGGGTTTTCATCATATGGCGCTGCACGCGCAATAATCTGATCTTGCTCGGCGATGACCGCATCAATTACCGGCTGCTTACACTCCAGACAACCAATCCCAGCCGAAATGCATCCCTGTCGAACCCAGTCCTTGATCGTCGTATCAGAATACACTTCATGAAATTGCCACACCGGACATTTCTCTGGAGTGCCGGGATCTGACAGGCGAACTCGTGCTGGATCTGTTGGCATTCGCCTCATTTTGGTTGTCACAGAATCTGGGGCCTCACGTAAACTGATCGTATTTCCATAAGATTTCGACATCTTCTGACCATCCAGCCCTGGCATCTTGGCCGCCTCGGTAAGCAGTGCCTGAGGCTCTGGCAAAATGACTTTACCCGAGCCCTCTAGGTAGCCTATCAATCGCTCGCGATCGGCCAATGTTGTATTTTGCTGCTCCTTAACCAGTACTTGAGCGCGTTGTAGGCTTTCTTGATCGCCATTTTCCAAATATGCTCTGCGCAGTGACCGATAAAGCTTCGCCCCCTTCTTACCCATCTTGTTGCAAGCAGACTCAGCAAGTTCCTCAAAGCCTGGTTCCCGCCCATAGATGTGATTAAAACGGCGTGCAATTTCGCGAGTAATTTCAACATGAGCGACCTGATCAGCGCCCACGGGAACGTGCCCAGCGCGATATAGAAGAATATCCGCGCTTTGAAGAAGAGGATAACCAAGAAATCCGTAGGTCGTTAGATCTTTATCCGCAAGCTTTTCCTGTTGGTCCTTGTAGGTTGGCACACGCTCCAGCCAACCCAGTGGAGTGATCATAGATAGAAGTAGGTGGAGCTCGGCGTGCGCAACAACCTGCGACTGAACAAATAAAGTAGCAGATCCAGGGTTAACGCCTGCTGCCAACCAGTCGATCACCATATCAGTAATCGCCTGGTCAATCCCTAAAGTATCCTGATAATGGGTTGTAAGTGCATGCCAATCAGCAACAAAGAAAAAACATTCGTACTCATGCTGTAATTGAATCCAATTTTTCAGCACGCCATGGTAGTGACCCAAATGCAACCGGCCGGTTGGACGCATACCCGAAAGCACACGATGGGACGGATCGACCCCGCTCAAATGTTACCCCTCCGATTTGTCTCAAAAATAGGTAATGGCAAAGTTACACCAGTTCAGAAAAAATAGACGCATCTCCGGCTCCCGGGCGTGTTACTGTCGGCAATCCCTGAGTTAAATCCACAACCGTCGTGCCCTCAAAACCGCAAAATCCACCATCAATCACCAAATCTAGCGTGTGGCCCAGCACCTCCATTATCTCGTAAGGATCTGTCATCGGCAATTCCTCGCTCGGGAGCATCAAACTAGACGTCATCAGAGGTTCACCAAAATTACCCAGCAGATCCAATGCAATCCGATTATCAGGGACACGAATCCCTATTTGCTTTCTTTTCGGATGCAACAGACGTCGAGGGACCTCACGCGTTGCCTCCAGAATAAATGTGTAAGCACCTGGCGTATGCGCCCTCAAAAGTCGATATTCTTGGTTTCCGACACGTGCATAGATGGAGATTTCCGATAAGTCGCGGCAAAGCAGTGTAAACTTATGTTTATCGTCCAATCGACGGATCCGGCGGATAACATCCACTCCTCTCTTGTTTTCTAACGCGCAGCCAAGGGCGTATCCTGAGTCTGTTGGAATGACAATAACTCCTCCTTGGCGGATGCAATCTGAGGCTTGCTGTATCAAATGCCCCTGCGGAGTGTCTTGATGAATTGCGAAGAACTTTGACACGGTTGGTCTAAACCTTTACCACAAAAACGGTATGATGCCAGAAATAGATGGAAGAGCCTTATGAAACTGCTACTCGACTTTTTGCCGATTCTAATTTTTTTTGGTGTTTATAAAGCAACTGGCAATCTAATCACAGCCACTACCGTATTAATCCCAGTCACTGTGATTCAGGTTACGGCCGTATATCTTCTCACCAAGAAGCTCGAAAAAATGGCACTGATCACCTTAGCGTTGGTCATCATACTTGGTGGATTAACAATACTCTTGAACGATGGCTGGTTCATTATGTGGAAGCCCACAGTCGTGAATTGGTTATTTGCGGCTACTTTTTTTTGTAGTCATTTCGTAGGTCGGAAACCAATAATTGAGCGGCTCCTCAGCCAAGCGATCACACTCGATTCTGGACAGTGGCTGAAGTTGTCGTATGCCTGGATCTTGTTTTTTACAGTTTCTGGGATCTTAAATCTAATCGTTGCATATCAATTTTCCGAGAACACATGGGTGAATTTTAAATTATTTGGTCTCCTGGGATTGACCGTTATTTTTTTGATTGTCCAAGGGGTCTGGATAGCCAAATACGGGTCAGAAGTACCGACCGAAGGTCAGGAAAAAACAGATGCTTAATTTTATGTCTGTAACAAATCGCTATATGTCGATTTTAATCATAACTGTTCCATTGCTGGCTTTCGCAGAGACAGCCTATATAACCGAAAAACTTGAGATTCCGGTTCGCTCGGGTGAATCGCGCGACCATAGAATAATCCGCTACCTACAAGCGGGGGCTCAAATCGAGATTCTCAAAACATACGAGTCCGGCTACTCAAAAATTAAGGACGAAAGAGGTCGCGAAGGTTTTGTGTTGGGGCGTTATTTAGTGGATCAGGCTCCCTCCTTTGTAATCGCAGATCTACTCGAAGCACAGGTCACAGAACAAAAAAAAACCATCAGACGACTCCGTCAAGATGTCAATGCATTGACCTCACAGAATCAATCTGCCGGTGCGACAGTAGAAGAAATCAAAGAACGACTTACCCGAAAAGAAGCTGAGTTCAACGAATTTTTAGCGACCGCTGGGGACTCAATCACATTGCGTGAGCGCCTCCTCACACTCGAAACGGAGCGCCAGATTTTGCTTTCAAATAATGAAACACTACGCGCAGAAAAATTAGTGGTCGGTGATGATTCCTCAAAAACTTGGTTCGCATTAGGCGCACTGACACTAGCCGCCGGGTGGCTCGTTGGCCTCTTGATGCCACGAATCAGAAAATCTCGGGTCGATACTAATCTGTGAGGCGCTATCCTTTCCTAAGCCATGCGTCCATTGACACGAATGATCCGTACCGAACCACAAAATTTAATGATTACTACTTTGCCATTTCCGATCCGATTGGTGAGCGCCAATCAGTCTTCATCGAAGGCAACTCGCTGCCTAAACGCTTCAGATCGTTACAGCCCGGAAGCCTTATACGTGTTGGAGAAACAGGCTTTGGGACAGGCTTGACATTTATCGTTGCCTGTATCAATTTTTTAAATGAAGCAGCTGCAGGTGCTCGATTGCAATGGATCTCCACAGAACAATTCCCACTCAGACCTGCTGACTTAATTAAGAGCATGATAGCACTGCCATTAACGGCTGATATGAAACAGATAGCGGACGGGCTCATTAGCGCCTGGCCTGACCCCATCCCCACATGTCATCGTCGCTTCTTCGGTGATGGCCGCATCATCTTGGACTTGCATTTTAACGATTCGACAGCGGTAATTAACGATCTCTCAGGAACAGTTGATGCTTGGTGTCTTGACGGATTTGCACCTGACAGAAACCCAGAGCTTTGGAAGCCCGCGTTGTTTCAGGCAATCGCGCAAAAATCTCATCAAGAAACTACATTCAGTACGTTTTCTTCTGCCCGCAAAGTACGTGATGGATTAAGGTCTGCTGGTTTCGTGGTCACAAAGGTTCAAGGGTTTGCCAAAAAGCGTGAGCGTATCCAGGGGCAATTTACAGGTAAAAAAACCGTAAATCCCTGGACACCCACCAGCTCGATTAATTCAAAAAATTCGATTGCAATTATTGGAGCTGGACTCGCCGGCGCCTGGACTGCATATGCCTTTGCGAGACGCGGAATCCCCTCCGTAGTCTTTGAACGACAAACTCCAGCATTCGCGGCCTCTGGTAACCCTCAGGGTATTACCTATGCAAAACTAAGTATAGAGGCTACACCAAACAGTTTGCTCCAAATGCAATCTTTAGCGCACTTAAAAAACTGGTTTCAAATATTCTCAGAGGATCATTGGAACCCAAGCGGTGTTATCCTGCTCGCACAGAATGACAAAGAACGACTACACCAAAAGAAGCTAGTTGAAGCCTTGCCGAATTCCTACCCACTCATGCATTCAATTACCCAGCGAGAGGCGTCGAATTTGGCAGAGCTTCCCCTTGCGCATGGGGGATTATTCCTCCCGGATGCGGGTTGGTTAAACCCGAGGGGCTGCGTTTGGGAGCTGTTGGATCATCCATTAATCACCGTTATTCCGTATCGACATGTGCGTCAGTTCAAACGGATCGAGGAACTGTCATTACTAGAGTTTGAAAGAGACACACTTAGAATTTATCAACACCCATGTAATGTTGTTATCTGGACAAACGCGCTAGAAGCTCAGGAGCACATTCCGATGCCTCTCTCACTGAGACCTGTCCGCGGACAGGTTACCTACGTTCAAAGTAAAAAATATCCAAAGATACCGATTTGTGGCGCCGCTTACGTGGCGCCACAAAGTCATGGTTTTATGACCTGCGGCGCCACTTACACACCAAACTCAGAAAACCTTACCTCAATATCCGAGGATGATCTCGCAAATATTGATACTATTAATTCACTAGTGACCAAGCCAATCTGGAAATACAGGCACGTGATCGGAAATCGAGTCAGTATCCGCACAGCAACGCCTGACTACACACCGGTGATTGGTCAAGTCGCTGAGTCTAGGATTTGGAAACCTCTGCTTAAGGAACTAAAATACAATGCTACGTTCCAGCCGACTAAACCCCTTCCATATATCCGTGGTCATTATGTTCTAGCTGGCCTTGGTTCACGCGGCACTCTTACAGCGCCTGTTGCGGCAGAGCTTCTTGCTAGCCAAATCTTGGGTGAGGTCCTACCAGTTTCGGAATCTGTCAGGGACGCACTATCACCGGACCGATTTTTCCGTAGGAAACTCATCCGAGGGCTCAGTTAAATGGATTCCACCAAGAGCCACTTTTGATTTTTTCACGACAGCCATCAAGTTGGGTTTCGTAGGCCTTCGCTGTCAGACTTACTCTCTTCGCAACACCCATCAACCAACGCTTTGATTTGAATGTTCCACGTTGAAATCCGCCAACACCCTCGTGATAGGCGAGATAATGACGATACGCATCAGACTTGGAGATACCGGCGATACGGTGGGCACGAGCCACGTACCAACCAACAAAATCAGCTGCATCTCGAAAATTATCTCTTACGGCCAAGTATGAATTGGTAGCCTGACGATAGTCACCCCACGTTCCATCTTTTGCTTGAGGATAACCGTATGCTGAACTCGCTCGCGGGCCCGGAATAATCCCTAGGATTTTGGTACGTGGTGGCTTCGCGTTAGACACAAAAGAAGACTCTTGCCGAATAAATGACAAGATTAGCCCCTCCGACACATCCCAAGAGTCGGCAGCATCGTTTACAGCATCATACCAGCCTGGTTTTTCAGCCAACAATTGGCAAGCATTCTCTATATTTCTTGGCGGCGAGACCGTGCACCCACTGAAGATGCCAATTGCTAAGATTAAACCTGAGCGAATCAAAAACATCCCAAGAGCTCCTTGAGCGCTATTTCATCGATAATTTCGACTCCCAAAGTTTCAGCGTTTTTTAGCTTTCCACCAGCACCCGGTCCTGCAACCAAAACAGTTGTTTTGGCGCTCACGGAACCCACAACCTTCGCGCCAAGAGAGCGCAATTTGTCAGATGCTTCATCTCTCGTCATCGTTGTTAATGTACCAGTAAGCACCCACGTCTGCCCACTCAGGTCTGAACAACTTGACCCAATACTAGGTTCAAAAACCGGCCAATGTACTCCACACGCAACGAGATCAGCGAGCACTTCACGATTACGCTTGACCTCAAAAAATGCGCGGATATGCGAGGCTACAACTGGGCCGACATCCTCAACCTCCATGAGTTTTGGGAGCGGTGCCTCAATCAACTGAGCAATATCATTGAAAGTCTGCGCAAGATTACCTGCAGTGGCCTCACCAACATCCCGAATTCCGAGGGCATAAAGAAAACGTGCAAAGGTGGTGTCTTTGGAAGAAGTAATAGCCTGAACAACATTCTGCGCTGACTTATCACCCATCCGATCCAAACCCTCAAGTGACTCAGCCGACAACCGATATAAATCAGCCGGAGTTTTAACCCACTCTTTTTCAATCAAAATCTCAAGCAAACGTTCGCCAACACCGTCAATATTCATCGCTCGCCGCGATACGAAATGCTTCAAATGCTCCAAACGTTGTGCTTTGCAAATCAAACCTCCCGAGCAACGTATAACAGCCTCACGATCACTGCGCCTAATCGGTGAATGACAGACTGGACATTCTGTTGGTAGCTGGATTGGATCTATCCGCCAATCCCGATGTTCGGTCATCACTCGAACAATTTGAGGGATAACATCTCCTGCTCGACGAACTATTACCTGGTCTCCAGGGCGAACATCTAACCGAACCACCTCGTCAAAATTATGCAAAGACGCATTGGATACCGTAACACCACCTAAAAAAACAGGCTCTAATCTCGCTACCGGGGTAACAGCTCCCGTTCGTCCGACCTGGATATCAATAGCGATAAGGCGAGTTGAAGCCTCTTGGGCAGGAAATTTCCAAGCAGTCGCAAAGCGTGGGGCCCGAGCGACAAAGCCAAGCATCTCTTGCATATCTAGACCATCTACTTTTACAACCATACCGTCAATTTCATATGGCAGCTGATCCCGTTTTGCTAATAAATCAAAATATGCTCGCTCAATCTGATCCGAGGTTGCCTTTACCAAACCCGGATTCACTGGAATACCAAGAACCTTCAAGGCTCCCATCACATCGGAATGGGTGCTACCCAATGGCTCTGAGATTTCCCCAAGCCCATAGGCGTAAAATGATAAGGGTCGAGTTGCCACAATCTTTGGATCAAGTTGTCGCAAACTACCAGCGGCGGCGTTCCGTGGATTCACAAATGTCTTTTCAGATAGATCTTGGAGCCGTTTATTCATCGCAGTAAACTCTAGTTTTTTCATTATTACTTCGCCACGTACCTCAAGCACACTCGGGAACCTCTCACCTTTAAGGGTCAAAGGAATCGAACGGATGGTCCTTACGTTTTGCGTAACATTTTCACCGGTCTGGCCATCGCCGCGGGTCGCAGCCATAACCAACTCTCCGTACTCATAACGAATTGACAACGCTAGTCCATCGAGCTTCGGCTCCGCCGTCAACAATGGTGCACCCACTTTATCAAGTCGATCCTGAAGTCGGGCTACAAATTGTTGAAACTCTTCAGCATCAAATACGTTACCCAAAGATAGCATTGGTACTCGATGTGTAACTTCCTCAAAACCTGATTCTGGTTTCGCGCCTACTCGCTGTGTTGGTGAGTTCGAATCTCGATGTTCTGGAAACTCAGTTTCTAGAACTATCAGCTGTCGCAGTAACTGATCGTATTGACTATCGCCAATCGTCGGTGAGTCGAGAACGTGATAATTGTAATCATGTAAGCGTATTTCCTGGATTAATTGACGGATCTGAGTTTTGACATCATAAGTCATGAGCGTAACAGCGTCTGATGACTTGCCTGAGCCCTTGCGAAATCAATCCATTCCTTAGAGATTGGCGATCCTGATTGATCAAAGACATCGCCTCCAATATCTCGAGCAATCGAGCGCGCGCCCGATATCATCTCATTTACTGCAAACACCGGATCAGCCTGTTTCGATAGCTCAGTAAAGAGAAATACCATTAGGGTATCAATTGCCCTCGCGTCATCTTCAAACGTTCCCGGCTCAACACCGTTCACCAAAGAAAATAACGGATTTTCCGTCTCACCCAGTGGAAATCGCTGGTAAACCTGCATCTCGGTCCGCCGTAGCCCGGCACGAAGACAGGCTTTGTGAAGGTCAACTCCCTCCAAACGAGGCAACCTCGCCGACTTAATGCCCACGAGAATAAGATCATCCATCGCAGCATCGTAGGTTGGTTCAACTGATACCTCTTCTATTGTCTTGGTCGGTAAATCGGCATTCTCCTGTTCTACTTTGGAATCTTTCGGTCGCTTGATTAGACTAGAATCACGCGCACTAAAGTGACCGAAAATTCTCCCTAACGTCGAGCCAAGAAGACTGCTCTCTCTCACATCGTCTATCGGTTGTCTGACTGGACCATCCGCAAGGATCCGCATATCTGCGTCATGATCAGTATGGTTATCAGCCCCTAGAAGAGCCTCAGATTCATCTTGGTTAGTTTCCATCTCAGCACCAGATGATTCGTTCCATTCCGGCTCAACACGACCAAGAGATTCCTCGTTAGACTCGATATCGGACGGATCGGTAGGCAATAGCGGTGGCTCATTCCCTTCAAATAAGGAATCCGTCCGCAGATCTACATCCGTCGTCCCTACCAAATTCTGAGTGTCTGCAGACTTCATCGCTTCAGGCTTAATCTCGCCCGCCCATAAGTTCAGCTGATCAGCATCGGACGACTCAAACAAGGGATCAGCATCCACGTGAGGCTCCAACTCTTCTGCCGTTATTTTCTTCACCGGCCGCGGCTTACTGACGTCTCTTCGCACCGGCGATTCAGGGGGTGCTGCCATCAAATCTAGCTTGAGCCCCTCACGTTTATGTTTGAGGGTACGACGAATACCGTCAGCCAACATTCCAACAATTAAGACCGTAGCTAATATCAGTAGATATTCTCGTAACCCAAACTCCATGCGCCCTCTACCCAGTGGTGGCCAATTCAACAGCTCGCTCGATATCTACAGACACTAAACGTGAGACTCCAGGCTCTGACATCGTGACACCCATTAGCTGCTCAGCCCGTTCCATCGAGATTTTGTTGTGCGTGATAAAAATAAACTGTACTGATTCAGACATTTTAGCAACTGCAGCGGCATAACGCCCAACGTTTGCATCATCCAATGGGGCGTCGACTTCATCCAGAAAGCAGAACGGTGCTGGATTCAATTGAAAAATAGCAAATACCAGGGACAGGGCTGTTAGTGCTTTCTCGCCCCCACTTAATAAATAAATACTTGAATTTCGTTTGCCTGGAGGACGCGCCATAATTGTTACACCGGTTGATAACAGATCCTCGTCGGTTAACATCAACCAAGCCTCTCCTCCGCCAAACAATTGTGGGAAGACTTCACCAAATGATCGGTTAATCGCGTCAAACGTATTCCTGAACAGCGAGCGCGTCTCTCGATCAATTTTTCGAATAGCATCTTCAAGTGTTGCGAGTGCCTCTCTCAGTTCGGCATATTGATGATCCAACTCAGATTTTCGCTCTAGTTCTTTCTGGTATTCTCTTAGGGCAACCAAATTGATTGGACCCAATCGTTCGATACGCATCTCAATCCGACATAACTCAGCTTCTGCGACAGATCCATCTTTAAATCGCTTTTCAACTTCAAGCAGATCAATTTCTCCTACACCCCGAGATTTCAATTCGCCATTTAACCGGTTTAACTCAATCACGATTGCCTGCTCTGTCAGTCGAATTTCGCTCATCGCCTGCGATCGTGACTCTCTATCATGCTCAATCGATACACGCTGACTCTCGAGATCTCTCAAAATCTGATCTTTGTCGCCAAGCTTCTGTCGGGCTAACTGAAGTTCTCGTTCCAGCTGCTGACTTTTAGACACTACAGCCTTGAGTTCATCGTCACTGATCCCGGGGCTTTGCATCAACCTTTCTGAATTTTGACTGAGTGCCGCACGCTCTCTCTGAAGCCCAGATAACTGGTTCTCGAGACGCTCTATTTGCTTATCAGATCTTGATTTGATTCCAGACAGTCGCTCTATTTCTACGCGCAGGTCTGAGCGTATATTCATCAGATTATGACGCTCGTCCCGGAGTCTACCAAGTGCCGCTTTTTGGTTATCAAGGGATTGACGTAATGGGTTAATTTGCTCTTGAATCGATATCTCTAGCTGAGTGACTTCTAATAATTCTCGATCAAGCACGGAATGCTCTACCTGCTCCTGCGCACGCGCATCGAGTAGCATTTGCTTCTCTAGCTCCAACCTTTCACGGCTCGCCTTAATTTCCTGATCTCGAGCTTCAAGACCGATAAGACGATGGGATAATGTAACCGATTTTTTTTCAAGCTCTTGGAGAAGCTCCGACCGTATCCGTAACTGATCCTGAGCCAAATCTCGTGCATCGAGGGATTCTCCCAGTTGTTCCTCTAGATCGGTCACCTGATCCGAAATTTCCAGATGGTTCTGTTCAAGATCGGGTACTCTAGCTTTCAAATCCAGAATCCCTGTCGCTCTGCCAGTGACTCGCTCAACCCATCCTCGACCAAAACGAAGACCCGATTCCGTATAGCCTTCGTGACTGACGGATTGTAATGCGTCAACTTTTTTTATGCGCTGCGGTAAAGCATTTAAATATTTATCCGAAACAACACGGAGACCTGACGGCATGCTCTCAAGGGGCAGTGACTCGAAATTATCCGAAACAAATGCTCCCAGTAGCTCAGGGTAAGCCGCCTCAAATGCGGCACGATCTTGTGCCGGTATTTGAATTCGCTCAACTACACGTCCAACTATCGACGTCTGATGGGCCACCCATGCACTGATCTCGTGATCATCGATCCGCGCTTCAGCCTCGATAATTCGGCGCGTCTTGTCTAACTCAGCCCCAGCTGTTTGACAAAGTCCCTGTAACTCTCTCAGTGATTCTTCCTCATATAAAACAAGGTCTTGGCTTTGATCAAACGTCAGCTTAAGTTCAGAAAGCTCTATTCCTTCTTTATCAATTCGTCTGGAGAGCTCTGACACGTTCACTCGCATTTCGGATATCAAGTTCGGATCAGTATCCGAAAGTCCAGATAGGGCTTGATCAATTTGCTGTAATCGCACTATTTCTAGACTCTGCTGGCGATCCAAACCTTGCTTCGCCGCTTCAAGCCGGGTGAGATCAGATTTAACCCGGCCGAGCTCGCTCGAAAGGTGGCCCTGCTCCAAGTCTAGTGTATTGAGGTCATCTTCACTGGCGCGGATAGAGTCCTCGATCACCTCCAGATCCATACCAATCTTTTCCAGCTGTGGTGACAGTGTTGATTGTCCTTCCACAGCTGTAATGCCCTCATCACGGTCTGTCATGATCAATTGTTGAAGATCGTTAATTTCGGCGTCGATACGCTCTCGATTAGCACTGAGCTGTCTAATCTGCTGCCGATACGACTCTTTACTGGCCTCTAAACGGGAAAGTGTCGCTGCATGAGAATAAAAAGCTGTATTAGCCTCATCAAGCGCCTGATTCGCATCTTCGCTGGCAACTTGGGCATCAACACGTGCACGCTCATTACTCGATAACGCACTCGCCAACTGATCCAAATACTTCTGGCATTCAGACTTAGACAGTAATACCGTTCGTTGCTTTTCGTTCTGGGCTTGCTGCTTATACCAAAGGATTAAAGAGTCGAGATTTCGAGATTCAGCCTTCAGCGTTTTGTAGCGCTCCGCGGCATCTGCCTGTCGCTTCAACCGATCCAACTGCCGCCCTAATTCATTTGATAAATCATCTAATCTATCGAGATTCTCCCTGGTCCTCGAGATTCGACTCTCAGTTTCTCGGCGGCGCTCTCTATATTTCGACACACCTGCCGCTTCTTCAACGTAGGTTCTGAGCTCTTCTGGCTTGGCCTCGACAATTCGAGCGATCATGCCCTGCTCGATAATCGCGTATGAACGCGGTCCAAGACCTGTTCCTAAAAATAAATCTGTGACATCGCGTCTACGGCAACTTATGCCATTCAAGAAATACTTCGATTGCCCCTCGCGAGTTACTTCTCTTTTGACTGAGATTTCTGCAAATTTCGCGTACTCGCCAGCGGCTCGTCCCTCAGAATTATCGAACAACAATTCTATCGAGGCTCTCGATATAGGTTTTCGATTTGTCGAACCGTTAAAGATGACGTCTATCATGGATTCGCCACGCAAATGTCTGGCGCTGGACTCGCCCATCACCCAGCGCACTGCGTCAATCACGTTTGACTTGCCGCACCCGTTTGGACCAACGATGGCTGTCATATTCGACTGAAATGGAACTGTTGTAGGGTCAACAAACGATTTAAACCCTGCAAGTTTAATACTTTTTAAACGCAAATGATCGAACTTCCACTAAGCTAGTAACAGAAAGCTATCCAGTGCGCTCGAGAGTTTCAAGATATTTACGTTCAAGAGTTCGGCAAAGTTCGGTAACTAGTCCAATCGCATCCTCTGTTTTTTGTGCTTCAAGTGCCGGGATCAGTTGGATCCTCACCAAACCGTCAAGTGATTGAACTCCCTGAAGATTCAATCTGACCAGTTTTGAAAAAACACGATCGAATGTGGGGATGAGATCTTCAATTAATTCCCCATAAACCGCATTCGAATGTAACTTGCATAATGTTTCCAGAACGCAGATTGGATTCACACACCCAAACTTGGATTCAGACCGTTCCATTGAGAGATACACTGCCTGTGACTGTGGATCGATCCAACACGAACCGAGGTCCGAGACTACCTGGGTCAAAATCGTCGGCAAGACCGATGTGATATCCTTTACACGACTTGGGCTTAAGCTAGTTACCACCGCACCTTTTCTCGGAACTACATCGATGAGACGTCTGCTTTCTAGAACTCTAAATGACTCTCGGACTGATCCTCGTGACACATCAAGTTGACCAACAATATGTGACTCTTGAATACGATCACCAGAACGAAGA
>PBZS01000080.1 GCA_002730235.1 Gammaproteobacteria bacterium
GTTAGGACAACCATGTTCTTCCAGCGCACGGATTATGTTCTGGCTGTCACAATAGATATCTGCCCCGATCTGCAAAACGGGCGTCCGGCGATAGCCTGCTGTTAACGGCAACAGTAGCGGTTTTGGAGGAATACGTGCAATCTCGACTGACTTCCAAGATGTGTCGACCAAGCCGAGCGCTAACCGAATTTTGTGCGCAAACGGTGATGGCCAATAATGATGAAGAATCAGGTCGGGCATGAGAACAATCGCCATTAAGAATTATCGTTCGACCGTATCACAGAACGGCAATCACAGCAGTGATTCGTTTAGGACCGTGGATGAGCAAATGCGGCAATACGCGCCGCGCTTGTAGATCACGGCCTCGTCGAAGATGGCGATCTCTTCGTCGCTGTATTGCTGCTTCTTGAGTGCCAAATATTCCTCGTACGTTACTACGGTTTTCAGTAGTCACACGTTTGTGCAACTTTCTGTGTAACAGTACGAAAAAACGTCAATGAGAGCAATGGCCGAGATTAATTGAGTAAGTTTTGTGTAAGTTTACTTAACAATAATATCAATGACTTACACGCGTTGTGCTATTCCCACTCGATCGTTCCCGGTGGTTTAGAGCTCACGTCATACACAACCCGACTGACGTCCTCAATCTCGTTAATAATCCTGCCAGAGACCCGTTCGATAAATTCGTAAGGTAAATGAGCCCAGCGTGCCGTCATGAAGTCAATTGTTTCGACCGCGCGCAATGCAATCACAGGCGCATATCGACGCTGATCACCTACTACGCCAACAGAGTTTACTGGTAAAAAAACAGCAAATGCCTGTGATACCTTATCGTATAAATCAGCCTTTCTTAGCTCCTCAATGAAGATATAATCGGCTTTGCGAAGAATATCAGCCGAATGTTTATGAACATCACCCAAAATCCGAACCCCAAGGCCAGGACCCGGGAACGGATGGCGGTAAACCATTGATTTGGGGAGGCCGAGTGTCACGCCCAAAATCCTCACCTCATCTTTGAAGAGCTCGCGTAAAGGTTCGACAAGCGCCATACGCATCTCATCCGGTAAGCCGCCCACATTATGATGGCTCTTAATCACATGCGCCTTACCGGAAGCAGCACCCGCGGATTCAATAACATCGGGATAAATTGTTCCCTGCGCTAAGAAACGAACATCCCTCAACTGCGCTGCTTGTTCTTCGAATACTTCGATGAAAGTCCGGCCAATTATCTTCCTCTTACGCTCAGGGTCCTCTTCATCCTTCAAGGCGTTCAAGAATCGCTCTTCGGCGTTGGCTCGAATCACATGTACTCCTAAATTTTGAGCAAATGTTTCCATCACCTGAGTGCCTTCATTAAGCCGCAGGAGTCCGTTGTCAACAAATACACATACCAACTGATCACCTATAGCTCGGTGCAACAGCGCCGCAACCACCGATGAATCTACGCCTCCAGATAAGCCAAGAAGAACCTGTCCATCGCCAACTTGTTCACAGGTTTTTTTAATCGCATCCTCAATGATGTTTTCAGGGGTCCATTCGCGACCACACCCACAAATGGCATGTGCAAACTTCGCAAGTATCTGGGAGCCACCCTCGGAGTGAGTTACCTCCGGATGAAACTGCAGTCCATAGATCTTTCTTTCCTCATCGGCCATGGCGGCGATAGGTGCGTGATCACTCGAGCCGATTACTTTGAATCCTGGAGGGAGATGCGTAACCCGATCACCGTGACTCATCCATACAGACAATGAGCCTTTATCCGACAAACCAGCAAGTAACGATTCAATATTTTCAATAACAAGATCCGCGTGCCCAAACTCTCGTAAATCACTCGATTCGACGCGACCGCCGAGCTCTTGAGCCAAAGCCTGCATGCCATAACAAATGCCTAAAAGAGGAACATTCAGGTCGTACACTTCCTTCGGAATTTTCCATCCAACAACATCTAAAGTGGATTCTGGACCACCCGATAAAATAACTCCTTTTGGGGCAAAAATTTCAATCCGTTGCGGATCCACATCACATGGCAGTATTTCCGAATAAACTCCATGCTCGCGAATACGACGCGCAATTAATTGAGTGTACTGAGAACCGAAGTCGAGAATCAGTAATCGATCATCATGAAGACTCATAATTATTTCACTCTGTAATTCGGTGCTTCTTTTGTGATCGTCACATCGTGTACGTGCGACTCTTTTACCCCGGCACCGGAGATTTTCACGAAGGTCGGGGCTGAGCGCATCTCCTCAATCGTTGCGCACCCGGTATATCCCATGGCAGCACGAAGCCCTCCCATCATCTGATGTAGGATGCCGGAAAGTGGCCCTTTGCAAGGAACGCGCCCCTCGACACCCTCAGGAACCAGCTTCTCAGTACCCGAATTGATATCCTGAAAATATCGATCAGACGAGCCATCGCGTTGAGCCATCGCCCCCAGTGAACCCATGCCACGATATGATTTGTAGGCACGCCCTTGGAACAATTCGACTTCACCAGGAGCTTCGTCGGCCCCTGCTAGTAGTGAACCAACCATAACTGTGGATGCTCCAGCCGAAATCGCTTTAGCAATATCACCTGAATATCGGATGCCTCCATCGGCAATCAAAGGGATTCCTGACCCTAAGAGCGCTGACGCGACATTGGCAATTGCCGAAACCTGGGGTACACCGACCCCAGCCACAATGCGAGTTGTACAGATAGATCCTGGACCAATGCCGACCTTAACAGCATCGACACCCACTTCAACGAGGGCTTTTGCGGCCTCACCGGTCGCAATATTACCGCCAATTACCTCTACTCGCGGAAAGTTTTTCTTTATCCACGCAACACGATCCAATACGCTTTGCGAGTGGCCATGCGCTGTATCGACAACCAGAATATCTACTCCTGCTGCCACTAGTGCGCGGATACGGTCTTCGACCTCGACCCCGGTACCAACAGCCGCTGCAGCCAGCAGGCGCTTGGCTACGTCCTTGGCAGCATTCGGATGACTTTCGGCCTTCATGATATCTTTCACGGTTACCAGACCCCTCAGTCGGAAGTCATCATCCACCATCAATACCTTTTCAATACGGTGTTTGTGAAGCTTACCTTGGATTTCTTGATGGCCAGCACCTTCGGTCACCGTCACTAGACGCTCCTTTGGGGTCATGACCTCGCGAACCTGTACATCGAGATCTGGTATGAATCGAATATCACGACCTGTCACGATTCCAACAAGATTGTCGCCCTCAACAACAGGGACACCACTGATATTGTGATGACGGGTGATGCCCAGTAATTCACGGACTGTGATATTAGGTGAACAAGTCACAGGGTCCTGGATAATCCCGGTCTCGAATTTTTTGACTTTGCGGACTTCTTGCGCCTGCCCCTCGATTGTCATGTTTTTGTGCAAAATACCAAGACCACCCTCTTGGGCCATCGCAATCGCTAATGACGCCTCTGTCACGGTGTCCATCGCCGCTGATAACAACGGCATGTTAAGCTCGACGTTACGCGTTATTTGAGTTTTTAGGCTAACGCTCGAGGGAACAACGGTTGAATAACCCGGGATAAGTAGTACATCATCAAAGGTTAGGGCGTCTTCGGTAATTCGTAACATGAATAAGTCCTCGAGAGTGGCGGGCGAGGGTGTAGTTTAAGGAGTTAAGGGGTGTCGGAACAAGTAAACAAGGCTGAAAATGCACTGACGGTCTCCGCTCTTTCTGCCCTACTGGCACAAGCAATCACTGAATTTTTTCCACGATCCGTTACTCTAGATGCAGAAATAAGCAATTTCAAAACTTATCCATCAGGCCATTGGTACTTTACTCTGACGGATGGTGATGCCTCCTTGAGCGCAGTTATGTTCAAAGGCGCAAATCGTTTAGTCCGCCTGGTCGCCCGAGATGGTCTCAAGATTCGAGTGCGGTGTGAGGTCAACTTTTATCCACCCAACGGTCGCCTCCAATTAATTGTCAAGCATATGGCTGAAGAGGGTATTGGAGACCAGAAAGCGAAAATAGAAGCTCTCAAAGCCAAGTTGATTGCTGAGGGCCTAACGGATCCTCAACGCAAACAATCACTGCCCGCTGTGCCCAGATGTATTGGACTAATTACCTCGCCGAAAGGAGCTGTCGTTAGAGATATGCTCACAATTTTAAATAAGCGATGGCCGCTTGCTTCTGTGCGTTTATATTCAGCTGCCGTGCAGGGGGACAACGCGCCGCATGAGCTAGTATCTGCGCTCAAACGAGCTACCAGAGAAAGATTAGTTCAAGTTCTGATCATTGGTCGTGGTGGTGGGGCATCCGAAGATCTCAGTGCATTCAATAACGAGCAACTGTGTCGATCAATTGCAGCATGTCCGATCCCGATTATTTCGGCAGTTGGCCACGAGACCGATTCAGGACTGACAGATCTTGTTGCAGATTTACGAGCGGCTACACCATCACAAGCTGCAGAAGTCGCAACCCCAGATTTACCAGAGATTTTTGGACGGTTAACACAACTTGAGGCCCGTGTCCTAGCGCGCGCCGAAACACTCATTTCGCTCGCACAGCAACGTCTTGAGTTATTAATACAAAAGCTTTCCATGAGCATTAGTCAACACACTAATCGTTCGCGAGACCGTTTGCGACGGCTCGAGCGTAACCTCTTGCCACCCTCTGAATATATCGGGCTTAAGCGTTATGATGTTAGCCACCTGCAAACACGTCTGTCACGTGCTATCGATCAGGGAATCAAACAGACTACGACAGTACTGACGCATCTAACTGCGCAGCTTGACTCACTTAGCCCACTAGCAACACTTAGCCGGGGCTACGGAATCTTGTTGAAAAGTGATAGCGATAGCCATCGGTCCATTGGGTCTGTTAACGACGTGGAAGAACAATCACCAGTCGAAATTCGGCTCAAAGATGGCACGCTAAATGCAACTATTGATCAAATTCTAAAGGACCCATCATGAGATTCTGGTACCTCACTCTCCTGGCCTCACTAATTTCAATATCTGCCAAAGCGGTTGAAGACTTGCGGGTCCCAGGCGGAGTCGCTGTCATACCTGTCGAATCAGGTGCACAACCGACGTTTAACGGAAAACCCGTACTTACAATTCAGGAAAATGGACAATCACTTGCAGTGATCGGCCTAGGGCTGTCAATAGTGCCGGGCGACTACACATTGCAAAGCAACAGTAAGAAAATCCCATTCAAAATTTTACCGAAAAAGTATCTTGAGCAGCGAATATACCTCGAAAACAAGCGCCACGTGACACCCAATTCACTGGATCTGGATCGCATCAAAAAAGAATCTAAAAAACAGCGCGGAGCGCTTGACGCTTTCAACGGAAAGCTTGATTCTATTCACATGATTCTCCCGGTCGAAGGTCCGATTTCTGGCCCCTTCGGAAAGCGGCGTTTTTTCAACGATCAACCCAGGCGCCCGCATTCTGGTACAGATATTGCCGCACCGAATGGGACACCAATAAAGGTTGCTGCTTCGGGGCGTGTGAGTCTTGTTGGAGACTTCTTTTTTAACGGGCGGCTAGTCGTAGTGGATCATGGAGAGGGTTTAAAGACCATGTACAACCACATGGACCAAGTTGACGTCAAAGAGAATCAAGTCGTTTCTCAAGGTGAGTTAATCGGTACCGTCGGATCTACTGGGCGGTCTACTGGACCCCATTTACATCTCGGTGTCGTTCTAAACGGCGTCTCCGTCGATCCAGCCCTTTTTATCCCCGAAATTCGTTGGCTGATCCAGTGATTAATTCATCATTCGGAACAGCATGAATAAGTGACAACCGGCCACCACGTAGGCGAGACGTGGTCGCATTTCGAGATACCAAGGAGGTATCGGAAGTTCGGCCAGGAGCGGACGGTCAATGAACCACTGTGCGATGAAACCACCACCCAGTACCGCCAGCGTTAAAGGAGCCGCAAGCGTTATCAGACAAATCCAGGCTACGATGACAGGAGCGACAGATATCAGGAGTCGTGTGCTTTGTCGGGTCCCAGTGATCAGAGCCAAACCCCAATGCACGCCCCCCATGAATGACAAGATTGCGAGTGAGTATAAGACAAATGCTTGAATCGCGAGCGATGCGAGTTCCTCGGAGAGAAGCGCTATGACTGCCCCAAGAATGAAGGGCACTAGGCCCAAATAACCCAATCGCATGCCAATCGTTTCAACGCGCACCTGCTCGTCCGACGTCATTCCAGATCCAAAGCCATTTGTGAAAGAGACGCTTTTTTACCATAACGAGGCCGGACCTGTCTCAGGCGACTCCCATGCGCCTTCAAAACCCGCTTTGCTTCAGGCTTCATGTCATGTGACTCTATCCAGGATTTCAGCCGAGATCGTGCTTCACGCGCTAGTTGAGTAGGATCTCCAATCGGTTCTGGATAATCGAGACCGATCCGACAGCCGATTTTCTGTTGCAGACGAGGAGGCATTCTCCATGGCTGGTGGATCCACTCTATTGGCACTGATTCCAACTCTGGTACCCATCGCTTGATAAAAATACCCTGAGGATCCTGATCCTCTGACTGCTTGATCGGTGAATAGATACGATTTGCATTAATACCAGTATTGCCAGACTGCATCTGAATTTGCGACCAATGAATCCCGGCCTCAAAATCAGTGAACCATCGCGCCATTTGAATCCCAGTTTTTTGCCAATCTACCCACAAGTGGTAGCTCGCGATCGAGACTAGCATCGCTCGCATCCGAAAATTCAACCAGCCAGTCGCAGCGAGACACCTCAGACAGGCATCAACAAAAGGCCATCCCAGAGCCCCACGGCAGAATCGGTCAAGCCGCTCTATCTCAAGATCTGGCTCTCCTTGTCGAAGTCCGATAAAACCACGATGTAACTCCTCGAATTCAAGCCGCGGCTCAGACTCTAGTTTCTGAATAAAATGACAATGCCAATGGAGCCTCGACTGAAATGATTTGAGGCTTCGAAGGGCAACACTGTTAGCTGTTTGCTTCTTGAGAATCTGACGACGATCTAGCGTACGCTGCCAGACCTCTCTGAGGCTCAATGTTCCAACAGATAGATGCGTTGATATTCTTGAGCATACGATTTCTCCAGTCGAAGGGCTCGACATACCGCTTCGGTAGGTTTCACAACGGCGATCAAGAAAACTATCTAACAACGATAGCGCGTTACTACGGCCCCCTTCTTGGCTGGACATCGAAATCTCATTTGAACATGAGAATCTTTGCAATACATCAGACGCCACGATCGGAGGTGAGCCGACGCCAAGAATTTTCTTAGGTACAGAGAACTGTGGCAGGCCCATCAACTCACCCCACTGTGATGCCCAACCCCGACGTTCCTGGAGCCCACGGACGACACCATGCTGCCGATACTCATCCCAGACAACGCCATGATCTTCGGACCAGCGTTTCACCTTCAAGTCTCGTTCATAGGTCCAACCAGGACCAGTCTCTTGATGAGAAACTATTCTGCAAAACCGAAATTCTTTGTAGAGATGATCGAGAACCTTCTCCACGTCGCCAATTACAGTCCAAAGTGGTTGTCCCAATGCAGTTAGTTCTCGATCCAGAGAGATCAGCGAGTCCTTGAGGAATGACCACTGACGGCCCGATGTGTAGTCCTTTGACCAATACTCGGGTTCGACGATATACAGCGGGAGTACTTTCCCTTCCCTTACAGCCCGATCTAGAGGCTCGTGATCAACGACCCGTAGGTCACGCTTGAACCAGACGACGATTGCTGGAGTCATTGTAACCAACGCCTCCGGTAAATTTGATCGGGGTCATACCGATCAGCCTGGTCATTTAAATTGAAAATTCGTCCACCCCTTGGGTCTGCTCCAACGCCAGCAATATAGGCCCAGTTTCCCCAATTGCTAGCCACATCGAAATCAACCAACTGGCTCTCGAAATAAGCGGCCCCCAACCGCCAGTCGAGATTCGATTCATAGACCAGATGACTGGCGACCAACTGCCTTGCACGGTTACTCATCCATCCAGTCTGATTTAGTTCACGCATCGCCGCATCAACGATGTCACACCCGGTGTCTCCTTTACTCCAAATCGCAAAACGTTGACGATTGTGGTCACCCCCCGCGTCCTTATCATTTGGTCCACGTCGTCGAAACAGGGTCCAGTCGCAGGCTCTCGAGTACCAGTGGAAAAATTCACGCCATAGAAGCTCAAATCGAAGCCAATAGGTCGATTCATTGGCCCCTTCCCTGCGCTCATAATCGAGTATGTCATACCAAACCTGACGTACAGAGATGCATCCATGCGAGAGCCAAGCCGACAAGTGACTCGATTGTGTGGGCCCACACAAAGCGTTCCTGGTTAGTTTGTAGTGGGACAACGCTCTCGAATCAAGATATGCCTTCCAATGCTCTAAAGCTGAAGCTTCACCACCACGGGTCGGAACCTCGATCTCAGGCGATATTTGATTTCCTAGAGGCTCGATCCATTCGATTGGATCTGGCCATGGTTGGTCAAATGATGGGGTCAGCTTAGGAATCGACTGTGGCGGATCTGGGGAAATTCCCGGTTTTTTTTCGACGATTCTTCTAAACTTAGAGAACGTTGCTGGTAACCCAACTAGGTCAAACGATAATTGTTCAAAACGAAAAAGTTCATCGGTATTCACAACCTCGCACTGAAAACCCTCAGCTTGAATTCGCTCTGTCTCCAGCCGCTCTTCTGTTCCGAGAGGAGCATCACTGATAACCGTGCATACCCGAAATGCTTGTCGCGCCCGTATCAACGCACGCACTGGTTCTTCGGCACTGATCCAGAGCCCACATCCACGCGTAGAGAGATCGTTACGCAAGGACTGAAGACATTCTGTGCGAAAACGAGCCCAATGCTCCCCGACACGAGGTAAGCCGAATTGCTTATCAGCCCAACGTCTGGGTTCCAAACAAGCCAACGGCACCAGTTGTGCACCACCTGATTTTGCCATTTTTGATGCATACTGAAGAGCAGGATTATCAGACAAGCGACATGTGTCGCGAACTAACCAAACGACGATCTCAGGCTTCACGATTCACCCCTCCCCGCCGACTGCAACGTTCACTGCAATATACGACCGAATCCCAGTCGCGCTCCCACTTTTTTCGCCACGAAAACGAACGATCACAAATCGGGCAGAGTTTGGTCGGTAAATCGCTTTTTTTAATTGTTTTTTTGCCTCTTTTCATGGCGACCGCTCTTTGAATAATGTACGAGCATCACCTCCATTCTGCGTTACGCGGGCTCGAAAAGCTGCAGCCTGGGCTTTGATTGCTTCAAGCTTCTCATCACCAAATCGATCAATATTTTTTAGGATCATGGCCATACGAGGATTTGACTGGAAACGCACCCGGTGCGTGTGCAAGAAATCCCAATACAAGTAGTTAAATGGACAGGCATCTTCTGTCGTTACCTCTTTCACGCGATATCGACATGACTTGCAGTAGTTACTCATCCGGTCGATGTATTTGCCGCTAGAGCAGTAGGGCTTCGACGCCATCACACCGTCATCAGCAAATAAAGCCATACCCAGCGTGTTCGGAAGCTCGACCCACTCATACGCATCGGCGTAAACCGACAAATACCATTCACAGACGGCGTCAACAGAACATCCCGCGATCAGAGCAAAGTTACCTGTTACCATCAGTCGCTGAATATGATGTGCGTAGGCGTTCTGTCGCGTGTTACGTATTGCCTCAGACAGACAGACCATATCTGTCTTCGTTTCGTCCCAATAAAACGATGGTAAGGGCCATGAAGCATTTAAGGTATTCCGATCCTTGTACTCAGGCATGTACGCCCAATACAGACCGCGCACATATTCACGCCAACCAATGATTTGCCGGATGAATCCTTCAACGGCGTTGATTGGGGCTGCCCCGTCACGGTATGCATTTTCCGCAGCTACGCAAATTTCGAGCGGACTCAATAGTCCAAGATTCAAACTGGTTGAGATCAGGCTATGGAACAACGTGTCTTTACCCAAAATCATAGCATCCTGAAAGTCACCGAATGATTCCAACCGCTCTTCAATAAAATGATCAAACATTTCTAATGCTTGTTCACGCGTAACTGGCCAGCGGAAACTGCGCTTATCCAACTCACCAAAATGATCAGAAAAGTGTGTGTTGACCAGTTCAAAAACCTCTTCGGTGATCACATCAACTGGCCAAGTCGGTGGGCTGGGAGTCTCTCGTTGATCCAACGCTTTACGATTGTCATGGTCAAAATTCCACTGCCCTCCGACAGGGTCTTTACCGTCCATCAAAAGACCTGTCGATTGCCTGATTCTTCTATAAAAGTGCTCCATCCGTGGTTGTTTCCGACCCGCCAAGAATTCATTGAATTCATCATGCGAGCAAATGAAGCGTTCTTCTGGACAAATCTCAAACGGAACAGGAAGTCTCGACGCAAGTAACTCGAACTCCTCCTTCAGGCGCCATTCTCCTGGCTCAGTAACACACCAGGCATCAAACTGATGCCCTAGTTGTATGCGTTGCACTTCGCTAGTTAGACTCTGACTGTTTTCTGAATCGGTCAATTCTGTATAAATCACTTCACGACCGGATTCGCGCAGGTCAGCCGCAAAATGGCGCATCGCGCTGAAAATAAGTGCAATTTTTTGCTTATGGTGCTTGACATATGAGGCCTCTGACCAAACCTCTGTCATTACAACAGCGTCTTCAGGCTCGAGACCTTTCAACGCGGATAAGTTAGTAGATAACTGATCCCCAAGGATGAGGCAACAACGGGCCAACAGATGTGCTCCTATAACGACGAGGATGACATCCATGAACCTCAAAAAAAATATTCTCCAAGCTGTAGTAGTGGTGATCGGTATGACAATTTTAAAGGCGAAGGCGACCTGTGCCCCCTTACTTGACCACTCCGCCCGACAATTAGCCGGAAGCCAAACTGATCGACTGTGCAAGGTTTATCAAGGTCAGGTGGTGATGATTGTAAACACAGCCTCAAAATGCGGCTTTACTCCACAGTTTGATGGTCTTGAGGCTCTTTACGGTAAGTACAAAGATCGAGGGTTTACGGTTTTAGGATTCCCATCGAAGGATTTTGGTAATCAAGAGTACGGATCCGAGCAACAGACAGCAGATTTTTGTCGGTTGACTTATGGAGTCCAATTTCCGATGTACGCGACAACGAATGCGAAGAAAGGAAAAGCAGATCCTCTCTTTAAAGGATTAGCGGAGGCCGCAGACGGCGATTACCCTTCATGGAATTTCCACAAATACATCCTTGACCGAAATGGCAATTTGATTGGGAGTTTTGGGCCTTTCACGGGACCGTCGCGACTCACAAGAGTAATCGAGGATGCGCTTTAGCCAAGTCAGGGTGGGAGATCTTTACCTGAAACCCCTTCACGGCGAGCAGATAAACTGATAGACACTGAGTCGGAAAAACGTAGGGCATGAGGTTTGTCAATAGTCACGTCTGCCCACATTACTTGAGGATGCGTCATGACTAACGAAAGTACTTCATCAGTCATTCGCTCAAGCAATAAAAATCGATTTTTTTCGACGTGCGCTATTACTTTTTTCGTGATCGTTCGATAATTCAGTGCGTCGTCGATGGCGTTAAATGTTACCGCCTTCTCAGCGTAGTAGTGAATCTGAATGTTAATCACGACATCCTGCTGATTCTTTTTTTCTTCATCGTTAATTCCGATAAAGGTCCGGAGCCGTAGGTCTCGAATTCTTATCTTCGCAATCTGATCGCGCTGAAAATCTGTCATCACCCCTTTCCAATTAGACGCATGAACTCGCTCCGAGTCGCCTGTTGCTCTCTGAAATCACCGAGCATTACAGAACTCGCCATTGTCGAATTCTGTTTCTCGACTCCTCGCATCATCATGCAAAAGTGGTGTGCTTCAATCACAACTCCAACTCCCCTCGCCCCGGTCACCTTCTGGATCGCGAGAGCGATTTGTCGTGTCAGATTTTCTTGGATCTGCAGACGCCTCGCGAACATGTCGGTAATTCGAGCGAACTTTGATAATCCGAGAACCTTCCCATTCGGTAGATACCCGATGTGGCAGCGTCCAGTGAATGGCAGCATATGATGCTCGCACATCGAATATAATTCGATGTCACGCACCACGACCATTTCGTCGTTATCTGACTCAAACACAGCATTGTTGACGACTGTTTTCAAGTCTTGGCGATAACCTGATGTTAAAAATTCCAATGCTTTTGCGGCACGCTTTGGGGTATCTAGAAGCCCTTCCCGCTGAGGATCTTCTCCGATTGCTCGGATCACGTCGCGGTAGGATCCAGATAATGAATCGATCATGGGGTCTCCGTTTTTTCGATAGCTACTCAGCAATGCCGGTAATTACACTGTACCATCCGAGTCTCACTCGCGACTCGTAGCCTTTACCTATGGCCCCTTTGAAAGAAAACAACAGATTGAAAATGATCCAGCTTAAATTAATAGTTGCTGTCTTACTTTTGCTCGCAACAATCTGGATCGTAGGCAGTCTCATAGACTTAACTGCATTACTAACCGCGATCGGATCGCTACCTGGCCGTACGATACTTATCGTCTTTCTCCTCGGAGCGACAAGCTGGTTTTTGCGTGGTTTACGGACCTGGATTTTATTTGAGGGCGTCCCTCTGCTTGATTCACTCGGAATGAGCTTCGTCCACAACACTGCTAACAATCTTGCGCCCATGCGATTAGGAGAGTTGGTGCTACCGGCAATGGCGCGATGGATTGGGGACGTCGAATTTTCTGTTGGGTTAATAGGCCTTGTATGGATCCGTCTGCTCGATTTCATCAGCTTGGTCGGCATTAGTATCTGTATTATCTTGTTGCCAACCATGGGGTCCATAATGTTAGCGCTCGTCGCTGCTTTGATCTTCCTAACACCTTTGTTACTGGCGGTAGTGGTGCCAAAAATTGGGCATATATGGCTACCGCAAATCCTTGCAAATGCTCGAGATCAATTGATCTTTGAAGCGCAAAATGGCCGACGTCTGAAGCAGATGTGGCGCTTAACTGTTCTTGCTTGGCTCGCAAAGATAGTGGGTATGGGAATTCTCTTAGCAGCATTATCTGGAATCCCGATGACCGATCTGATGGCCACAATCTTAGGTGCAGAACTATCCTCTATCCTTCCGATACATGGAGTGGCGGGAGCAGGAAGTTATGAGTTGGGTGGTATTTTGGGCTCGGCGTTGATCGGGCTCTCACCGATCCTTGCCTTAGAGATCACAATACAACTTCACATTTACGTACTGAGTCTCACCATGGTCTTCGGTATACTCGGTAGCTTACTTCTTTTAAAACGGACCTTACATGTCTGAAACGTTGCCTCGTCTTTCAGTTGTTGTACCTCTTTATAA
>PBZS01000081.1 GCA_002730235.1 Gammaproteobacteria bacterium
ATAGCTACACATCTTTCTCTTTGTCATCCTCGCAAGTCCTCCTATATGGGAGTCCAGCTGCGCGAGATTTACCGCTCTCTAATAATTTTGAATCGGGCAGAACCTTAGGCCGAAATGATGTCACTTTTGACCCAGCATCCTACAATCTCTATACAACGTCTGACGTTAGCACTGCTGAAGCTTCTGCCAGAACTGCTGGACAGGGTGACGTAACTAGTAATCCTTCCAATTACAGTTTGTATACCGCATCCGATGTTAGTACTGCTGAAGCTTCTTCGAGGGTTGCCGGTCAATCCGACGTTACCTCTGACCCTAAATCCTATAATCTCTACACGGCATCTGATTTGAGTGCGGCTGAAGCTGCTTCCAGGACACTGGGCCAACAGGATGTGACCGCGTCGCCTGAAACTTACGAGCTGGCTAAAATGGCGCAGTTGAGTGCTGCTGCCGAAGCTGCACGCACCATCGTCAATGTATCGGCCCGTGTAGCACTTGGAGAGGACGAGATAGTCACTCCAGGTTTTGTGGTTCTAGGCGAGCAGAAGAAGATGCTAATACGGGCAGTTGGGCCGAAGCTTGCGGATTTGGGTGTGGGGTCGCCGCTCCCCAATCCGAAGATGACGGTTTATAAATCTCGATGGGACGGCAACCCGCCGGACGTCGTAGCTACCATCGACGACTGGAAAGCTGACAACGACAATGTCGCGGAAATTGTAGCTGCGATGAGTTCGGCTGGAGCTTTCCCGCTAGAACCGGCCGAGACATTCCAAGGACGGCCATTTATGACTGACGACACAAGCAGTGCCGCAGCCCTTGTAACTCTCGATGTAGGGGTTTATACGGTACAGGTAAGATCGGCCGACGAAGGAGTTGGTGAGGTGCTTGTTGAGGTGTATGAGATAACGGAGTAACAGTAAAAGCATCGTAGACAGCAAAGGCAGTTTCATTCTCAGCAATGGTACGCTCGTCCGCGATGCGGCAAATTAAAAGCCACCGTCCGCGATTTGTACTACGTCTCAACGGCTAAGGAGAAGAGCTGGCAACAAGCTCACCGAATTGAGAAGCGTAAGAAAGAGACGAGGTACACTAGGAATGTTGTCACTCAAGAAGACTATCAGAAGACGCTAGCCAAGGTGCGAGAACGGGTGGGGAAGATGGCGGACGGATAGCTCATAAGCTTTTTTATAGTCTTGGCCGGAACTGAACGCCTAACCAATAAATTAAATCAAACGGCTTTCATTGCATGCGCCATTTTTTGGCTATCATCGTATGCCCAAAACTCTTTTATTTTGCCCCCTTCAATCTTATGAAAATGCCCAAATCTAGCTTCCAATCCATCAGCAGATGCATCCAGTTGAGTTGCGACTTGATCTCCTTCAGAAATCATATTCTCGACGGTTAGAGAAAAATTATCATAGTGGGATGGTATCATTGCTAACAAGTCCATGAACTCATTTATCCCGTTATAAGTTCCAGAGAATTTGTGCATGCCGTTTATAGTGACGGTGCAATCCTCATGGAAAATTCCGACGAAGGTTTCCATATCGCCTGATGCAAAACAATCGTATCCTTTTTGTACTAATTCTTTAGGTGTCATTTCATTTCTCCTTATTTTATGTTTCCAGGTCATCCTTCCGCTAACTATTTTTCAGAGATGTGTTTGCGATGGCATGATTCAGAAAGACTGGATTGCATATTATGTGCCAATCATGCTCAAAAACATCGCTTGATTAAAATTAGTCTCTAGGCGAGGGGATAGCAACAATCTCACAGCATTGAGGAGCGTAAGAAAGAGACGAGTTACACGAGGAATATTGTAACTCAGGAAGAGTATGAGGGGATACTAGCTAAAGCTAGGGAAAGACTTGCGAGGGTTGAGACATGCCCTTAATCAAAAAGCTTCCCACCATGACATCAACCGTGTTACCCGCATGAACATGAATAGTATCATAAACTGCTGGTTCTGACTAGATTTTCCACCGAGACATCGATTGGTAGGACATTACCCACCCGGACCTCTACCGTGTTATCGACATCGACAGTTCATGAGACATCTACCGTGTTACCAACGGCGACAGTACCGAAGACATCGACAAAACCTAAGACTTGGACTACGTTTCCAACATCAACAGTACCTTGGACATAGACAGGATTGTTAACATCGAGGGAAGCACCCCTTACCCAGACAGTCCCTGAAATTGGTAGCTGGGTTAGGTAGTAGAGTTGAAAAGAAAGAAGACCAACAACCCCAAATTAAAACCAATTCTCGATAATAAACCTTTTCATAGGTGATCAATCTATCGAGGATGGGTACTTTGGGTCAAGGAACCAACTGGGTTAGGTTACTTTATAACCGCCGACACACGTGCAGCTTTTAGCCTTTTCTAGGCCTACACGTTGTTTTGTTTATCGGCCAAAGCCAGAGAACGGACGGGAGAGATAGGCTAATAATCTCACCGACCGCTTTTAAAAACGCCACTCCAAGCGCAATAGCTATAGCAAGATTTATTAACCCTAATATTGTAGCATCAAGCCAACCTAGTACCCCATCTTCTTACCATATTAATGGGCCACAGCGTGACACAACAGATATGTAAAGAAAGAAAAGCGGTATAGATGCTCATGCAAGGAATTCGGTCAGCCGATTTTCGGGGAAAACTGATTTGTAGGGAATTAGACCCAGAATCTTTTCGGCAACGCCGAGGCCTGCTAAAAAGAAAAATAGGCCAATTAAGAAAAATATTCCGTATATCAGTATTAGAGAGGGAAGAAGAACAACTTTAATACCGTCATCTAGTCCATATTTTGGTATCATGGAAATGAATGAATTGGATGTTTCAATGATTAGTGCCACTCCAACCCCTAAGGCTATCAAACAGAATATTACACCAATCCAATTCCAGCCTTCATCTTTTTTTTCGGGAACCTTGCTCATTGCAGAGTACTGCCATCACTCCATGTTTGCTTCTGAGGAGTTTGGTTTCTGAATCGATTTTAATCGACCCGATACCAGATGTTTTTTTGCCTCCATGGGCTTCCATCTTGACCGAGTCCTCTCATTTCAATCGTCTCGGTGTTGCCATCCTCGGAGAAACTAATTGTTGCGTTAAATTCGCTCTTAGATCCATCCGGTGCAGTTAAGCTGGTGTGCCTCACCCAATGAGTATCAGTCCTGTGGATAGTGTGAACGCTTATCGCTCCTGTTGAGCTGGTATAAACAGTCCGAATCTTATTTGCGGAGTAGTCATAGAAAATGAGTGCTGTGGACATTGAGTCAGGTCCAACTACTTCCCTTATCATTGCATGGTCCCCTGATGCCATTCTAGCTTCAAAATTGTAGGTTTGCGGCTTTCCATTTCCACTACCTACTGATCCACTGCTTGCGACTGATGACACCTGCCCCGTCCATTTACCGACCGCTAGTCTGCAATAATCTCTAAAGTCTTCTGCGCTAGCAAGACCGGTCGATTCTGTTTGGTCGCTCAACAGGTCAGAAGAAAATGCTGGGTTAGTGAAAGAGACAAGCAGGGCTATTAATGGGAGGTGTTTCATGTTTTTAAATAGATACTCAGATTTAAGCTCTTTGTGAAGCCCTTTCAGGACGCTCTGTGCAGAAAAATCTCAATGTCCATTGAGTAGTGTCTCGCCATCTCCCTTAGCCTTTTCAAGTGCTTTTCATCACCTCTGTCTTTAAGCTTCAGAACAATGCCAGCCTTCTTGCCTGTTTGCGTAGCGTACTTAAGGCTCTGGCCAATAGCCTCCGCCCATTTGTCCGCAAAGTCCACCTCTATGGCGTGGGTGTCTGTCAGGATGTCGCAGCGAGTGCCGTCAGGCATAGTCACTTCTGTTCTGCCTCCCAGCTTTTTGGGATATTGCTCTTTGTAAAAGCTTTCTGTATACGCTTTCGGAGAGCTAGGAACAGAGGTTTTAGCGCGGTTCCCTGATTGTGGTAGTGATGCGTACCTGCCTTCCGGTCCCAGTGTCCCCCTTTTGAATAGGTGCGGCCTGAGTGGGGGGAAGCCACCTGCATTAGACCGAAGAGGACTAGGATGAATAAAAATAGCTTCGTGATTAGAATGAGAGCTTGATTGTGCAAGACGGGGGCAACAAAAGTATTCTATGAATTTTTTCCTAATAGCCTTACTCCTGGGTGTGCTCACACCACACTTGGCCCAAGCGCAACGCTCTTATTCTCGTGAAATTGAGATAAAGTTAAATAAGTCGACGATCGTAGTTGAATCGTGGGGTGAAGGTACGCCTATCGTCTTATTGCATGGAGGTTCAGGACCAATAACCGGGTTTGGAGGGTTAGCTCCGATGCTTGCGGAAAAAGGTTTTAGAGTATTGATGATCAATCGGCGAGGATTCGGAGGAAGCAAAGGGCCGTTAGATAATATCAACCTCCATGACTATGCCGAGGATGTAGCAGGAGTAGTAAAAAACCTTGTCGGAAGCCCAGTACATATTCTAGGACACGCATATGGTAACCGCGTGGCGCGCTGCTTCTCTACCGACTATCCTAATCTAACCAAAACAGTGATTCTTTTAGCTGCAGGCGGAGAGGTTCCTGGGGAGGAAAAGGCTTGGGCTGCATTGGAGCAACTTTCTGAACCAAACTTATCGCGATCCGAACAAGTCAAATTGGCTAGGGCGTCACTCTTCTCGCCTCAGGCTCCCTCTTCAGTTATAAATCGTTGGTTGGATGCAAGACAAGTTTCACTAGACGGGCAGGCGGCGGTCCAATTAGCCAATCGTGCGACACCTCTGGAGGATTGGTGGGAAGCAGGATCTTCACAGATGCTTGTGATCCAAGGTTTAGACGATAGAATCGCTCCACCAGGAAACGGAAGAAATCTCCGGAATAGGTTAAAAGGCCGTGTGACGCTCATTGATTTAGAGAATGCAGGGCATGCGATGCATGTGGAGCAGCCTGAAAAAATTGTCGAACATATCGTGCGATACGTTGGCAAGCTGAAACCGTGACGTTACTAAGCACTGTAGTGAGAATTTGGACTGTGTTGGATTTCATAATGCCTCCCGCATTAATGGAGACACCTGCTAAGCACAAATTTTTCTAGATAAAATAGGGTCTTACCTATAAACGAAGTACCACTCGCAATCTATATCAGGCTACTCTTTATACATGCAGCTTTTCCAAGTCGGTAGCCGGCAAGATTGGCTAAGACACTTTTAGACTCCTAATTGGTTTGCCAGATCATTCAAATCCTTGGCTAACATATCAACCGGCACTTTAGGAGTTACTGAACTTTTACCAGCTCCGTGCTCATCGGGTCGTTCTATTGCAGCTACTTTTAAACCCGCAGAAGCAGCACCCTTCATGTCAACATTATGGGATGCGGCAGATACAAGCATGCATTGCTCTGGCTCAAGGGCAAAAGCCTCGGCGGAAGCTTGGTAGACGATCGCTTTGGGTTTAAAGTCTCTCGCGATATCTGCACCTAGAACCGCATCAAAACTGATGTTATTCCGGCGTACCACATTGGCAATCATACTGATATTCGCGTTCGATACTGGTGCTAAAAGAAACTTCGAGTGCAGTCGCGGGAGAGCATTCGCTACATCTGGCCAAACGTCAAGTCGGTGCCATGACAGGTTTATATCTTCCATCACTTTATCAGGTAAGCCTCTTATTTCGAAGCGAGCCATTACCTTATCAAGCATTCGCCTGTGTACGGCATCTAAACTAACGTATGGCGTACGGCCCGAACGGACTTCCTCCATTCCCGGTCCGTAGAGAGAACGCCATTCATCAGCAAATTCGAACCAGTCGAGAGAATAGCCTAGAGGCTTGAGAATTTTTTCGACTGAATGAGCGACCCCTGTTCTCCAGTCCAATATCGTACCAAACATGTCGAAGAAGAGTGCTTTAACTCCCAAAACGGGATTACTTGGTGCGTTTTTCGCTAAGGACACTTTGAAAGTTGATCCGAAGATAATGGTGCCTCCACCCGCAACTTTCGCTGCTTCCTGGACGAATGATCGCCTATCTATCATTTTCATGGGTGAGATTTTGTAGCTAGGATTTATAGGTATTTAAAATTCAAGAGAGGTTATTGTATGTTCAAGGGTAGATGAGAGTCGCACTGATTCTATGCCATTTGTTTAATCGATTGAACGCTGACCTCAGGACGTAGTTTGGGACATTGTACTTAGCGTCCATTCCTGACGTATTCGAGATAGAGTGATCGTACGAAGCTGTCACGGATATACTATTAACTTAGCTTTTCAATCCCTAATAGAGGCGTCGATGACGGAAACCTGCCCTCTTGTTATGCAATATAGTTCGGTCCCTGGCGCAGGCTCCACTTTAGCCCGTCTTGCGGCTGGGGTAGTAGCTCTTGCCTTTGCTAGACGCAGGCTGGGATAAGAATAGCTTCAGAAGGCCTTGAGGCAGCAATTTTTTCTTGGGGCAGTTGATACAGGTTAGCAGGAATAAAATCTTTTATTGGTCATTCGAAGTGTTAAGGTCCGGGAGACTGACCTGAATTTACTCGGCCTCTTCAATGAATCCCTCGATGGACAGAAACCGTCCATCGTGATCTCGGTTAACAACTAGGGTCTCAAGCACGCTTGACGGATGAATACCGCCCAGAATGTGAGGAAACAATTCACTGTCAGATCCTTCGAAGTTGGCCTCCTTGTCGCCAACGGGTGCCGTGCCTTCAAAAATAGTATCAACACCTGTTCGCGAAAGTGAAGCCAACGACATTTTTAGGCATAGCCAATCACCCATCACATCTTGGTAGAAATGATTTCCAATCGTAGTTAGGTAGATAGCGTTAGCTGTGGCGTGAGTGAACCCATCTTGATGATACGTCGGCGGGAAGTAAGTCACGTTATTCTCGACGGCATCTTCCCAAAGCGACTTCTGTACAAGATGGAAAACAAAAGGGTGCTCAGATTTAACCTTTTCCAAATCCTCATTTGGTAAGCCTAAGGTGACGGTCCCGCAAAGAAGACAAAGACTGAGGGCGTGGAAAAGAGCACTTTTAGATCGCATGTTATAGATGTATTTGTTGTTTAATCGTTTTCAATCTGAATGGAAGTTTGGAGTCCGAAGATAAGCAATTATTATACCATACTTAGAATCTGTTCAATTTGACTGTTTTCCAAATTATGAGGAGGACCAGTCCTACAAGGACCCCGATATTTGCGGTTGCCGTGCTTATTGTGTTGAAGGTGTTTGTGTTCGTAATACGGCACTGAAAAAGAATAAGCCGCATTAGGAGGAAGAGCTAAGAGGCCCGATACAGGCTCCACAGCAGCACTTCTTGGAGTTGGGGTAGTTGCTCTAGTCCCTGCTAGGC
>PBZS01000082.1 GCA_002730235.1 Gammaproteobacteria bacterium
GTGAGTGCATCGACGTCCCCACCGGCGCTTCGCTTGTCGTAATAGACGATGTCGCCCATGTGAGCGAAGAACGCGGGATCGAGATCCAGCATATGGTCGTAGATCTGGAGACCCGCTGTCCCTTTGTCTCGAGTGATCCAGCTTTGACATGTCGAAATGACAAAGCGAAACGGTTCGCTCGCCTTGGCGCCCAGCGCGGTATGAAAGGAACCGGAGAGGGATTGCCCCGTTTTACCACTGGCGGAACGACTTTCAATCTCTAGTTCGTAGCGTTGATTCGCTTCTAGATTCTCGAGGGTCACCTGCCGTGTGTAGTCGCGATTTGGGTCGACGCTCAACCAATCGGTCTGCGACTTCGAGTTTGGCCGATTCTCCGGGCACCAGCTAATCCGGACGCTTCCCTTCGCGCCCATTAAGCCTCCCTCCATATCTGATAGCGCTGCTCCTTGGGGAAATTGCCTTTCGCCCAATTCGCCGACATCGAAATTACGATCCTTCGTTCCAATCCACTTCAATCCCTCCCAATTGGGCTCCGCTCGCTCCGTCAATCTTACCCACACCCGCGTCGAATGGTCGGTGGTTTCGCCGATCTTCATCCCGTTACCGAAGTAAGGCTGGGCATGAGCGGTGGAGATCAGGGTAGCCAGGACTAGGATTGTTCGAAAAGGGATACGTTTCATAATAGGTAGATTGGGTTGTTGGAATGACGGAGCAAGCTTCCTTTGGCATAGAGGGTGTTTCATGAGTCGAAAGGTCGGTCTAGCGATCGCTAGTAAGCCGCATAAGATTCGTGAAGGTTGCGACTGCTTAAGGGTAGTCAGCATTGTCTCCTTCGCGAATATCTGATGCGCATGAGACAAGCTCTATACCTATAGTAATGGGAAAAAAAATACAATTATAAGATTCATTCTTATTGAACTCAGTGATCGCCTTTCAGCTCAAGGAAAACGGATTCGACTTGGGCTGTGCCGTCAAAGGGAAATAGAGAAAGAACGGGCCGTCGGAATTGGCGACCCTTTCAATAAAGCCTTTGGCCTCGGTGAGGAGGTCATCCAATGCTTGATCGAATTCAAGGCTTTTAGCCTTTCTCCCCCCCCTTGGTGGCCGAGTTGGGCCTTCAATTCGGTGTGCACACTCATGAAGGCCGATAACGGGCGAGGCAAAAGGATTTAATTTGTGTTCTTGTCGTTCTCGAAGACCTAGTGCGGCATGTGGATCCAGCCTTCCTGGCGGGCTGTTAGGAGTTGGGAGTCGGTTGGAGGGAAGTTCTACGTTGGGCGGCTTCGGCGGGCGGTGATAGCTGCGACCAGGGCGTCCAGGTTGTCGTAGCTTTCGGGAATCACGATATTTGGAAACTTATGTCTAATGCCAGCTAGCATTTATTTTCGCGTATCGAGAATGTACGTCTTTTTGTAGCCATGCCCGTGTAGACCGCAAGATAGAAGGTTTGCTTTGGGGTAAACTTCGAAGAAACCTTTTTTACCGCCGCTTTTATCTTTCATTCCATGACTGTTAAGCAAAGCCATTGCACGCATGGCGGGCAGGGCAATCAAGTCCGTGGACAAACTCAGAGGCTATTTGCCAAGGCGTTTCCGAATGTCCTTATCGGTTGTTCGAAACCGCCTCTCATCACGCAGGTCATTGTCCGATGAATGGTAGGCCCATTTGGAAACAGATTTTGCGAATAAAGATGGCTAACCAAATGGAGCGTCGATTCCAGTGGCGTTAGCTTTCGCGACCAGTTTGTCCAAAACCTCACCTGAACACGATTCGTGGGGATCGCTGCATTTTCCCGAATTACCGGAAAATTTAACCAGCAAGCGGATGATACCTTGCTTTGGGAAGAGAGAACGATTCAGAGCACGATGAATAAAGAATTTTCCACAAATCTAATCTTTAACTCTAATCGAGAACTTCACCTCGATCATCTGCGACAGTATCAATCCTGTTTTTTTAACAAGAACGTTATCAAATTTACGGTCTTAGAGCCTTCTGGAAGCGGACTAGTCTGTTGCGGCAGCAACCACTTCAATTTCTACCAAAAATTCCTCCCGCGAGAATCCAGACACAATAATTAAAGTCGAAGCGGGACCTGGGGATTTAAATAATCCATCTCTAACTTTCATAAAAGGCTTTAAGTGCTCTCTGCTAGTTACAAAAGTATTTATGCGTACAACGTTGGCTAGTGTCATATTTGTTTCCTTGAGTACAGCCTTTATGTTTTCGAAAATGAGTACTGTTTGACTTTCAGCGTCTTCAGGAATTGATTCATTTAGTGAAACGCTCAATTGCCCTGAGCAAAAAAGGATTCGGGACTTTGTTGGAATTTCTACCGCGTGGCTGTAGTTCGCGAACGGAGATGGAATGTTATCGGGATTAATAAATTTGGGCATAAAAGACAAAAGCAAGCTAAGTGCCAAACTTACATCCGGTAAAGGTTTGTGCAGAAAAAATAGCGATATATTCGCTGAGGATTAGGGATCGGCGCGGAAGTAGCTGACTGTTCAAGCATGGCAAACAAGCGCTTTTTAGCTCACATGACCTGGCCGGAAGTTAAGGCTATAGATAAATCTAAAGCCCTAGCAGTGCTTCCAGTTGGAGCAACCGAGCAGCACGGTCACCACCTACCATTATATACCGATACAATAATCAGCTCAGGGGTACTTGAAAGGGCTATGGATCGACTTCCTGAAGTCGCGCCTGCCTATCTCTTGCCGCCGATTACGATCAGTAAAAGTAATGAACACCGTGGTTTTCCGGGCACAATTTGGGTCGGAGCAAAGACGCTATATGACATGCTTTTCGAAATCGGCCGAAGCGTGCACGAATCCGGTTTTCGCAAACTTTGCTTTTTTAATGGTCATGGCGGAAATGTAGGTGTCTTACATTCAGTGACAAGGGATATCCGAGATGAATTTGGGATGACTACATTCTTCGGTTCGGCGAGTTCTTATGTTAACGGGGTAGATCTTCCCCCCAGCGTGGATTCGAGAGAAAAAGATTATGGAATACATGCTAGTTTTACAGAGACGGCTCTAGTAAAAGCACTGGAACCTGAACTAGTTAAAGACGAGTTAGCAAAACCTTGCTTCCCTGACTACCCGACTACCGGAATCGGTTTGACTGGAAAAGTCTACGCACAATGGAAAACAGAAGATTGGTCTTCGACAGGAGTATTTGGGGATCCAACCGGCGTGACTGATGAGATTGCGGCTGAGTACCTGGAGCTAGCAGTAGAAGGCACTGTGAAGTTCCTTCAGGATATGATCGACTTCGAGTATGCTAAGCCTCCCACCGAGGATGGCCTTTAATATTAATTTTTAGGGCTTTTTATTTTTTATCAGGACAAACTTGATGCCTATTGATACTAATAATAGGGCATTTTTATAGCATGTATTGATTTACTCCGTTGGCTCTGGATTTTTTTGGAGCCTGCGTACACCAGCAAAAAATTGAGTGGCTACCAACTAATTCCCTTATGTTTTACCGAGTTTCAAGGTTTGGATCAAGTCGCCTCCGAGGTTAATTATTGCCAGTTTGATCCGAAACTATGCGAGCAACTCGTCGAGCAACCTCATTTTTGATTGCCCCCATATCGTGATTTGGGAACCTTCTGTTTTCTACTATTTTTTGGCCTCGCACCCAAACGCTTTCTATATCGTTAGCACTTGTTGCCAATACGACTGTCGAGTAGGGGTCGAAAACAGGAGAGCCTGGCTGAATTATGAGAAAGTCTGCAAATTTGCCCAATTCTAGGCTGCCGACTCGATCATCAACCTCGAGGACCTGTGCAGTTTTTAGGGTGTGCATTCGCAAAATATCAATGGATGACATAACAGCTGCGTTAGAGTCTTTCATTCGCAACGCGTACATCCCCATTCTCATATTTTGAAAAGGGTCGCAAACGTCACCACTTGCACTTCCGTCGACTCCCATACCAATTTCAAGACCTGCGGAAAGATATCTTGGAATATCAGCCAACCCTGATGCTAATCGACCATTCGAGAGGGGATTCCATATCATTTTCGCACCTGCTTTCGCTGAAGTTTCCAAAATTTTATCTGTGACATGTATAAAGTGGGCGTAAACAAGGCCATCCCAGAGCCCGCCCTTCTCAGCCATTAACTCGAACTTTTTCTGCCCATTCCTAAAAGATTCAGCTTTCTCCTCCAGATAGTGGATCTGCATATCTAAATCGAGTTCCTTTGCCAAATTAACTTCTTCGCGATGAAAGTCCATATCACGATAAATACCAGTCCCATGTAATCCAAAACCCAAGCAGGCATGAGGGCCAGGGCGCCTAGAAGTATCATCTATCAGGGAGAGCAATTTCGATTTTCGGATCGCTGCGCTCGGCTCATTCTCGTCAAGTACATAAGAAAAAATGAAGTGCTGGCCGGCGGCCATCTCTGCCTCAAACTGTTCAAGATATTGATCATAAGTGGGTGCCACATTTTGTGAATGGTTCAGAGTAGTGGTAATGCCGTTGGCAAGCTGATCAAGTGCACCGTATAGGGTGAAATTATACATGTCTCCATTTTGAAAGAAATCCCCAAAGGTCCAGTGCAAGGAATTGAGCCATCCGTAGAGCTCTTGATCACTTGCCAATCCACGGAAAGCACTTTGCCAAAGGTGGTTGTGACCAGAAACAAATCCAGGCAGAATAATTTTACCGCGGGCATCAATTAGAGTCCCACCTAGCGTTTCAGAGGGTTCGCCTTCGACTATATCAATAATTAGGCCTTCTTTTGAAATTTGAATGTAACCATCTAAAGGCTCAGCAGAGCCTTTTGCCATGGTTAATATATAATTTGAGCGGATCAGATAGACATCCGTTGTAAGCTCAGCAACTGCGACGGAATAGAAAAACAGAGTCAGTGAAAGAACCTTACAGATTTTGCTCATGCACTAGTCCGAGCATAATCTGTTCCGAAGTGGAGACACAAAGTCACGTTCCGTATTTCCGTAACTTCTTAGACGCTGCATCGATTTTTCTTTAGGAAATCTGTTTAGAAATTAAAGGCGGGCTGGAATGCAATCCTCTTTTTGATCAACACAGATGGTCAATTTTGCACAAAATAAAGCGGGTTTTGAATCTCAATTGGTGTTTTCTTCCTCCGAAAGTCCCCGCGAATTTTCGCCGAACTCGGGCAAATAAACGAATATAAGGATGATTCCGAAGCAAGCGAACATGCGAAAAGCTGCATCTTGACCGTTCCATATTTCAGATTGCCACATGGTGAACCACTCACCTCCAATTGTAATAAACGCTACGAACCATTGAAGCATACTAAGCACAAGGCCAGCAATAGCGAGTGACTTTCCTTCTGCGAATACTGCTTGCGGAGCTTTTAATCGGCTCAAAAGTTTATATCCCCCGATGAAGCAAAAGACCATAGCTGCCCCTTCCCATAATATGATTGTCGCATAAAAAATCGTGTGGACGAGAGGACTGTCGATGGAACGCCACATCAACTGGTTCCCCTCAAATACGGTGGTCATTCCCAATACGTTCTCGACGAAGAGAAGGTTTGAGCCGTAGTCAGTGATATTGTTGAGAACGATCAGAAAAAGTAGTAACGCTACAGAAAAAACCAGAGCGATTTTTGTTAATCTTATAATTTGCATAAATTCGGCGAGCAGTATTCCTGCCAAAAACGAGCCATCCTAGTGCTGGAGCTCCTCGTAGTCTGGGGTCTCTTTCGCTTCAGAGTGGAAACCTATCAATTCTCTTTTCTGTGCAGGGCGAGCGAGCAGTTCATTAAAACTTCTACTGTCAAAAACTACCAAGCGGGCATCGGAACCTTCCTCGACTCGTCCCATACCTTCTAACCCCATTATATCTGCTGGCCCCGAAGTAACCATTCTAGTCGCTGCATTAAGCTTCATGTCTAAATGAGCAATGCGGATGCTTTGAACCAATACCTCAAACATATCGAAATCTCCCCACGCATAAAAGGCGTCTCGAACGTTATCACTTGCACAGGCTAGTGGAACTCCCGCGGTTTCCAGCTCATGCAACAAAGTCACGCCTCTCCACCGAGGAGTTGCTCGAGCGGAGTCCTTTGCTTCCCGCCTATCTTGTAAATACATATTGCACATCGGCAAGGATACGATTTGCACTCCGGCTTCTTTAATAAGGTCTATCGTCGAATTCGCTCGGCTTTCATCCTGAATGGCTAAGCTGCAAACATGGCCGCAGGTTACAGGGAGCGAAAAATCTTTTTTCAGGATGGTTTTTGCGATGCGCCGGACGCATTCAGCTTCTGCCAACCCATTCTCGTCGACATGTAAATCAACGCCTAATCCCAGCTCGGCAGCCAAATCAAAAAAATAATCCAATTCTGCGTCCAAATTTGGCCCCATCTGAGGCATCCCGCCCAACAATGCTTTGGGAAAATTTAGGGACTTCTCAGCGATTTCTTGTCCGATTGGCTCCATGTAAAGTTCAATGCCACATAGACTGACAGTCTGTAGTTGAATCCGGCCTGACCAACGCTCGCTCAAAGCCCTCATGGCTTCGTAGCTATTTTCCCCGAAATCTCGCCCGACATCTAAATGGGTTCGCATGGCAACCGTGCCGTGGGATTCAGCACATCTAAGGGCGAAGTCTCCTCGGCGGTAGAGGTCTTCAGTTGTCCAGTTAAATCTATCTTTAGACAATAAATCGATAGCATCCCAAAATTCTCCTCTGACGTTGGGTGCCCGATCCCATGTGAATGCTTTGTCCAAGTGAACATGAGAATCTATAAATCCTGGTAAAACGATTCTGTTACTCAGATCTTTAACTTTAACACCATCAGTTGCATTGATTACACCAGGAGCTGCGATCGCTGTTATAAGTTTATCCGAAATTTCCAGGTCTCGGATTAAAATCTCAGCTTCCCTGGCCGCCCCTTCAGATCCGATTGAATTGGCAAGCAATGATTTTGGAATTGCTGCGTTACGAAGTATGAAAGTTTCGGGCATGTTATCTTGTCTTAGTCATGCGGAAGAAATTGCTGGCTCAAAAGATCTTTTATTGAAATCGAGTCTGATATCAATCCATGCTCTAAAAGTCTTGATTGCCCGTTTTCTAGAAGGTCTGGGCTCATGGGGCGAAAGAGTGAGCCGGGTTCAGGCTCCATTAGCTCTCTAATCTTTGCCAATGAGCGAAGTTGGTAATCGCGATCTAGTGATGGATTGTATTTCTCCAAAATCAAGTCGACCGTCTCCTCTGGATTATCAAAGGCGTAAGCCCATCCAAGCTTAGCTGCTTTCAGAAATCCGCGGAGGTTTGAGGATTTCGCCAAAGCCGTCTTCCGTTCAGTAAACATGACCTGCGAGTAAGCTTTATAGCCATGATCTCGTGCCAAAAATATTCCAGCCCTGTCTCCGACCATTTTCTGCAGCTTTACAAATTCATCGATGTAATAACATTGAAGGGCGTCGAGCTTCCCGTCTAACAACGGCTGGGGGTCGTGGGATGCCTTAAACGTGTCAAGTTCGGAGGTGTCCGCACCGGCTTCCCGTAAAAGAAGCTCAATCACTCTAGCACCATCAGAATGGATTCCTATTCGCCGATCCGCAAGATCCGAAAATTTACTTATGTTTCCTCCTTTGATGTACATCCAACCCATCGGGCTATCCTGAAACATTGTTCCTAGAGCAACTACATCCGCTCCCTCGGCAACTTCAGCAATTAAAACATTGCTTTCTGTGGAACCAATACTGAGGCCTGGAACCTCAACTGTTGCCGAAACCGTATTTGCGGTGGTAACGCCTCCTCGTAGTTCGAGTCGAAGACCCTGATCGAGAAAAAAGCCTTGTTCAATTCCTTGATAAAATCCAGCAAACTGGGCATTAAAAATCCAATCAAACTGAACCACTACTGGGATCGGAGATCTCTGATCAGATGCTGACTCAGGCATCGCGTGTGAACTCGATAAACAAATAGCTAGTAGGACTGAGGTGGTAACAATCAAAAGCCTCAATCTCTTTACGAAGTTCGTGAGGCCAGAGTTATGACCGATTACGAATAGTCGCTGCTCAACAGGATTCCCATAACTCATCATAAGGTTACGGGTCAGCAAAGAGCGTACCAATTCCATAGCGTTTTTAAATTAAGCGAGGCGATAAGAAATGGCAACATTCCTGCTAGTTCACCAGGGAATGACCTCAAAACCAATTTATTTACCAACAATCACACCCGAAATAGTTTCTACACTTCAATCGATCGTACCAAAGGAGCGGATTTTCACGGGCAGCAAAACGGAAAAGTTTTCGAAAGACTTCTATTGGTATTCCCCGATTTTGAAGCGTTTGCTTGAAGATAGGCGGGCTGAGGTTGCAATCCGAATCGATACAAGAGAAGAGCTTAGAGACATAACAGCATTGTTTTTTTCAAAGGATGTTCCTGTGGTGATTCGTGGTGGTGGGTCCGGAAACTATGGTCAGCTCATCCCACTGTATGGTGGAGCAGTGCTAGACCTTTCTGGTATGTCGAAAATTTTCAGTGTTGATGGGGTGGTGCGTGCCGAGGCTGGTGCGACACTGCGAGCAATCGAGTTCGAAGCAAGAAAAGCCGGTTGGGAGTTAAGATGTATGCCGTCTACGTGGGCTATCAGTTCAATTGGAGGATTTTTTTGCGGAGGTTCTGGCGGAATTGGCTCGATTTTACACGGCGGTATCTCCTCAGGTGACAACGTGAAGTCCGTCACTATTATGACGATGGAGTCGGAACCGAAATTTATAAAATTCGAGGAAAAAGATGCGATAAAGGCCCTACATACCTACGGGACAACTGGGATTATGGTCGAGGTTGAAATGCGACTCGGAAAGGCCTTCAATTGGGAACAATTGATTTTCGTCCATGACAACTGGCACGAGCTTCTGGATTGGACATACTCGGTAGCGACTGACGATAAGATCGTCAAAAGATTAGTCACAGTGTTCGAAGCTGAGATTTGCAGCTACTTCAAGCCATTGAAAAAATTCCTGCCCGAGGAAAAAATGGCTACTTTCCTGATGGTCGATGAGCCTGCCGTCGAAGCTCTTTTAGAATCCGCTAAAGCTGCCGGCATTGCACACGTATATTCTCGCCCTTTTGGTAATCCTCCTAAGCCACCCTTCATCACAGACTACACATGGAACCATACGACTCTTTGGGCTATAAAAGCGGACCCGTCTATTACATATTTGCAGTGCGGCTTCGGGGAAAATTTTAGCGAGAATTTAGATAAGCTTAAAAATAAGTACGGAGATGAATTTTTACTACATCTCGAATTAACATTAGGAAACGCAAAGTTCGAAGCGGGTAAACCTGGAGTAACAGTCGGAGGCATACCGCTAATAAAATTCACAACAGAAGAGAGGTTGAACGAAATAATAGATTTCTGTAAATCGATCGGCGTAGGCATAGCGAATCCACACACCTACAAGTTAGAAGAAGGCGGGGTTCACCCTGACATAGTGGAGAAAAGGGCTCTGAAGGACGCTGTTGACCCGAAGGCTCTATTAAATCCAGGCAAAATGATTAGTTATCATAAAAATCCTTTCGAAGCTCAACCTACATAGGAACACTAACGGAATATCTCAATGTAATAGTAGTTCCGCTCTAGCGAAATAGCGAAGTATTCGAAATTGAAGCTCCGATTGTTTTTTTAAGCCAGTGAAACAAGTTTTTATTTTTCAAGCTAAGCGTGTTAATTCCTCCTAACCCAGATACTCCTTTGGTAAAGATCGAAAACGCTAGTAAGTGCTTCGGGGATACAATTGTGCTCGATAGGATTAATTTTTCTGCGAAAAAAGGAGACTTCGTTAGCCTAGTTGGACCCAGTGGGTGCGGGAAATCCACGTTTTTAAAACTAATTGCTGGCCTTCACCTTGCCAGCGAAGGATCTGTGACCATCGATGGTTTGGACCCCAAGAACGCCCGTGAAGAGATGGCTTTCATATTTCAGGACGCAAATCTTCTGCCTTGGAGACGAGTCCTCTCGAACGTCGAACTCTCATCTCAACTCCGTGGAGTGTCTAAGAGAAAAAGGCAAGAGACTGCTCGCGAAGTGCTTGAACTCGTTGGTCTATCTCATGCACTGCGTCATTTTCCTTGGCAGCTTTCTGGGGGCATGAAAATGAGGGTTTCTATTGCGAGGGCTCTCACTCTGTCGCCTAAGTTACTTTTGTTGGACGAGCCTTTCGGAGCTCTTGATGAAATGACTCGGGATAAATTAAACGAGGATTTGCTTCGGATTAAGGCTCGAGATGGATGGACCGCGTTTTTTGTTACTCACTCAGCAGCGGAGGCAGTATTTCTTTCAAACCAAATTATTGTTTTATCTGCTAAACCAGGCAGAATTGCGGAGGTGATAAATGTAAAACTGCCCGCTTTTCGTGATGCAGATTTACGAGAAACATCGGAATATCTCAGGCAGGTTGCCAATGTTTCTCGATCGATTCGAAAAGCTCATTAAAGTTCTTATTTGATGAACAAGCTAAAAGCGATCTTTCTACCGTTCATTTCAGGAATACTTCTTCTCGGTATTTGGTATTCGGTCGCATTTGTTTACGCAAAAAACGAGGGTTATGAAGTACAACGAATTGTCATTCCTTTTCCCCATCAAATAGTAGAGGCTTTATGGGATGAGCGTGCAATATTGTGGATCGCCACTCGTCAAACCGCATTCGCCGCTTTAGTTGGCTTCATCGCCGCTGTCACTTTTGGCTACGTATTATCGATGTTACTGGCATCAGCTGTATGGGTAAAACGGTCGCTTTACCCTTGGATCTTAGTGCTACAAATGACTCCCGTGGTGGTCCTTGCACCCATATTTGTTTTGTGGATCGGGCAAGGCCTTCCAAGCATAACAGCTATTACTTTCATGATTGGGTTTTTTCCTGTCGTCGCCAACACTACCATGGGCTTGATATCAACGGATCGTAATTTAATAGAACTTTTTGAGATGAGCAATGCTAGCAAAACACAGGAAATAGCGTATCTTAGAGTTCCGTATGCGATGCCCTATTTTTTAACTGGTATGAAAATTGCGGGTACGTTAGCCCCGATTGGAGCGATAGCTGGCGATCTTTTTGCGGGAAGCTCCCAAGGAGGGGTAGGAGGCATCGGTTTCATGGTGATTTTGTACAATTCCCAAGTCAAGGTTCCAGAGCTGTTTGCTACAGCGTTTGTAGCCTGCTTCTTAGGGTTCATTTTTGTTGGCTGCGTCAATTGGCTCCATTGGATGCTCCTGAAGAATTGGCATGAATCAGTTAGAGCGACAGACATCGAATAAAGATTTCAACAATCCAAATTTAGAGATTATTCCTGTATGAAAAAGAACGCTGTATTCACTAATCTGTTCCTAATCGGAGCTTTTATATTTGCTGGTTGTGCTCCGACCGAACAAGTCTCCTCGACAAATGGCCTTGTTAAAGTTACTTTGCAAACCGATTGGTATGCCCAAGCTGAGCATGGTGGATTCTATCAAGCTGTTGCGGAGGGTTATTACGAAGATTTCGGGCTCGATGTAACTATTTTGCCTGGTGGACCCAATGCTATGGCTGCTCAAAAGACAGCTACAGGGAAAGTTGAATTCGCGATTGGACGAGCGGATGACGTTGTGCTCCAAGCATCTAATGGCGTTCCAATTCTAATCGTGGGATCGTTCATGCAGCACGATCCGCAGGCGATTCTCTTGCACGAAGAAAGTAGTGTGAACAATTTTGAGGACTTGGACGGTCGTTCTGTCATGACAACGCCTGGAGCTGCGATGATTAAGTATTTGGAAAAACGTTTCGATATCACAATCGAAACAATGCCCGTCGACTATGGAATGAGCCGTTTTCTTGCTGATAAGGAGTTCATTCAGCAGTGCTTTATTACCAGTGAACCATACTATATTCGAAAGGAGGGAGCAAATCCCAAGACATTGCTAATCGCGGATAGTGGATACGACCCCTACCGAGTTATGTATACTAGCAAAACCTTTGCCCAGAAGAACACTGACGTAGTCAAAGCTTTCGTAGAGGCCTCGGTAAAAGGCTGGAAAAGCTATATAGCTGGGCCAAGGGATAAAGCAAATGAGGTGATAGCAAAAGGAAATCCCAAAATGACGGAGGAATTTTTGAGCTATTCGCTAAACGCCATGATTGAAAACCAGCTTATATCAGGATATCAGGATGAGGATCAAACAGGATTAATAGATCCCGACCGCATGCAAGCACTGATAGACGACCTCTTCCTCCTAGGTGTCATCGAGAAAAAAGTCTTTTCCAGAGATCTCGCACCCATTTCTTTCCTGCCTGAATATTTGCAAGAGATGATCGATTTGGATTGATATGCCAGTTCGATTGAGCTCCTAGGTGCAGGTGACCATCAGTGCTCGGAGGAGAATTCTTTAGCGGTCACAGAAAAAAGCGCAGAAGGGGTCATGTAGTGTTCAAAAATGATTCAGCTATTAATCAAAAAGGCTCAAAATAGAGCAGTTGATCGAGTAGTGCGGTTAAACGAGATGTGGCATGGCTGATGCTTTTATTTGCGTGGTTCTAACACACGACAACTAAAAACAATACAACCACACCACTATGATAAAATCATCGCACAGAACAATTCTGTCAATACTCATCGGTTTTACGACCAGCGTTTCGAATCTTTCGGGACAAGATTCGGGATTACCAGAGCTAGAAAGTTTTATAGCCGATGAAAGTGCATCCGCACTTAACAATACTATAATGCCAACTGAGCGCGAAATCTCAGGCCTTTTCTCTGACGCAAAGAGTATATTGGAAATACCCAGATCCGTTACCCTCCTGTCGCCAGAAATACTGGATCAGCTAAACATCAAAGGTCTGCGTGACCTCGAAAAGGTTGGTGCAGGTACCCAAGCCTTCAACTATTATGGGGTGCCTGGATCTCCAACTATAAGAGGAGCTAGAGGCGGAACTTACTTGAATGGAATGCTCAGAGCGTACAATCGCAATGAAATGCCACTGTCTTTCGGCTCTCTAGAAGCGATCGAGATCGTCAAAGGTCCTGCTCCTGCGGACTTCTCGCCGACTCTGATAGGAGGATTTGTTAATCTGATCCCTAAGACTCCATTTTTTGATGAGGAGAAAGGTTCAATCGAGCTCCAATTCGATAACTGGGGTAGAAAGACTGCAACTGCGGACTTAGGAGCACCATTTTTAATATCGGGAGAAATCCCAGCCGCGTACCGATTATCAATAACCTCACAGGACGGAGAAAGCTACTATGACGATTTGAGTAATGATTATACGTCTGTTTACGGATCAATAAAATTTCGTCCGAAAAAAGGTGTATCCGTTTTTATGGGAGGTGAATACTTTGACTATAAGTCGAATGAAAATCCTGGGTGGAATCGCCCCACGCAGCAATTAGTTGATACAGGCGCTTATGTTATTGGTGAGCCTCAAGACATCACTAGCGGTATATGGAGAGGAACTGCTGCACGACGCGAAATCTCCGCTGATCCTAGGCTTGCGATCGAACGCTCGGTAGCGGAAGAACTTGTTCCAAGTTTCGGAAACCTAGAGGACATGGAGTTTATCACGGATTCAGATGGCGTTGAAAAATACGTCTACACATCCGACTATTTTGCTAACGGGGGCAGTGCGGTAACAAGGCAGCTAGAGGGTAATGTGGTACTCACAGATCCAAGTGACTTTGCCGACTCAACGGACACGGTTTTGTTTGCTGACATTGTACTGGACTCGAATCCAGAGAGAACAGTAACGATAAAAGGAATCGCGGAATTTCTGGAAACTGAGAAAAACTCATCCTACGGATACGCATTCGCTTCCGAGCAAACGCTGTTCGGTGCTAAAATGTATGTTACAGAGCGTGGCCTTATACCGAATACTTCCTTTAGTTACGGAATCGGGGCGCGCTTCCATGACGCAACTCAACTGCAGGACTATTGGGACGAGCCGTTTAGTCGCCGAGATATAACCGAGGATGAGATAAGCGCTAATACAATTCTTCTTTCCGGAGCCCAATTCCCAATAGGGGGTAACAACCAGTGGGGTCTCTTTGGTGTGGGCGGAAATTCGGAATCGGAATTAATGCAATTGTCCACGTTCATTAATGGTCAATCTAAGCTCATGGATGACAAATTAAGCTTACTTGGGTCAGTTCGTTTCGAATACGCAGACTTCGATATCAAAGTTCCCAGCGAAGTTGAGGGTTTAAGCGCAGAAACGAGGGCCGATTACGCCAGCATTGGCTCTGATAGTACAGATTACCTTAACTGGAACTTAGGTCTCAATTACGAAGTGGCCGAAGGGATCTATCTTTATGGAAATTATCAAGAGGGAACTTCTATGGATCCAAGTCAAGGTGGTGCACTCGTGGGCGAGGCTAATTTTGCCGAGAATGAGATGTCTGAGGCAGGGATCAAATCGAGTTTTATCGATGGGAGCCTTTTTACTTCGGTAGCTTTTTATAATTGGGAGCAGAGTGCCTTTAACGGAAGGGCTGGGTCCAGTGAGCCACTAGAGGGGGAAGGATTTGAGTTTGAGGCGACTTGGATCGTTTCGGATTCTCTTAAGTTTATTGGATCTTTTACCTCGCAAGAGGTAGTCCGAAAAACGCCTTTGGGCTTTCGTACCATTCCCTTTTCTGAGCAAGATTGGGCGATGTACGGGGGCGAGCTGAACGATCCTTTCGGTAATGCTGGATTCGACGGACGTGACCGCTACGACAGAAACTTTGGGACCCCTCCAGCCAATCCCAACCTTGTTTTCCCTGGTCCTCCTGAAGAAATAATTAAGGTATTTGGAATATATGATTTCCAGAACGGGTTCGAAATGTCAGGTGGCGTGAGATCTCAAGAAGAATTCTTTTTGGATTTCGATCGACAAATCGTACTGCCAGACGCCCTTATTTGGAGTTTGGGTGGCAAGTATTCAACGGAGACCTGGGATGTTGGGCTAATGGTTGAAAATCTTACAGACGAAGAATATTTCATAGGAGCCGCTCCAATTTTCGCAGCAAATACGCTCGTAACGAAAGCGCCTGAAAAGACATTTGTTTTCACTTTCAGGTATAAGTTCTAAACTTCCTGCAGGGTGTTTGCTTTATAGCAGAGCAAGAAAGCACTTCGATTTTTAGAAGTGCTTTTTTGTTTCGGTCCCTGTTGGTAGACATATCTGTTTAACTTCGGCCATTTTTCTACAAATTATTGCTTATCAGGTACTTATAAAATATCTAGTATGTGCCTAAAAAGAGTGTCGCGGGTTTAAATCCCGCTGTCTCAAAATTTATAAGTTATAGCAGTCCATGCACTTATATAATAAGGAGCTAGTCCCATTTCAGGCTTGCTGCCTATTTCTTGCAAAGATACACTGAACAGGTATCGCGTGCGTATGGCTGCAAAGAAAGAATCCAGCCTCCAGAAATGGAGCATCCAAAGAAACAAGGCATTTGGATTCGAAGCCGAAAGGTCTCCCGGATGAACAATTAAGGGCGCCAACGCTGAGGGCCTAGTATCCGGGGCAACTCAACGAACTCGATACCCATATCGTTTGCGCTTTTTCTAAGTGCAGTCGCTCCGGCAATACCGCGTTCTTCGGCCCTAAGAATAAGGGCTCCCAAGCGAGGAAATTGTCGGAAGTCTTGCACCGCGGTCTCCCAGGCATCCGGGTATTTCCTACGGAAGTCCATAGCTGTTCCGGTAGCCATAGCAAAGTAGATGGCCCGGGCTTTATCTTCCTTGCTGCCAGGACTCGTGAGGAGTCGGTCAATTTCAAAATTCAATGGTATCTTCATCCAATCCCGTTGCCGATCCATCGCATAAACGGGGAGCAGGTTGGCTGGCACCTCACGTTTGTAGGTATAAGTTGCTCCTTGGCGACCCTCGTGGACGGTGGCTTTTCCTTCCTCCACGAGCGTTTTCACCGCGAGGTGGGTCAGGCGACCGGCAAAGCCGGTAAGGGTTTCGTTAAGGGGCATATTTAATCGGGTAATGTTGTAGTAGACGTCTTTCACTTTCCAGCCTTGATCCTCCATCCACTGATACCCTTTCATGATTCCCAGGATCGTCCCAACCGATGCAGCTGAGTTATCAGCGTCCCATCCGAAGTTGAAGGCCAGACGCAGGGATTCGGAAAGATCACCCTGGCCATAGAGCAATGCAGCCACGGTAGCGGCTCCGTTTAGCTCGTACCCATTCCTGTCACGGAGCTCTCCATTGTGTTTAGAATAGCGATCCTTCAGAAGGCGACGCATTTTCCGCCAATCATTTGGATTTTCTGCCACCATTAGGCGTGTGGTCTGAATGACCTCATAAAAGCGGGAGGTCGGATCCACCGAGGCCAGGCCCACATCTAACAACTGTTCGATGTCTGTTTCAAAAAATGCCATGGCGTATATCGCTGTGAAGAACTGGGTCATCTGGGCGGGCTCACCATCGATACAGACGGTTGTATAATGGAGTCCGATACGCCCCGCTGTTTTCGGAAGCCCGGGAGCGATCATTCCGAAGCTCTCTGACAGGAAGTGACCCGCGATGTTGAATTCGGCAAAAGGATTTAGCACTCGGTTGCCGGAAAGCGGAGGTTGAATGCCAATTTCCATCAGCCGCTTGGAATAGCCGGTGGCAAAGAATGTGCGGTCCACGATATGGTCTTTCCAAAGCTTCATAATGTATTCTGGGGCCAGAAAGAGGCGGTCGGATTGTTCCATGGCGTGGACGTATACCCATTCGATATCTGTATCGTCGTTGGTCCACGCCCCATCTGAAAGATCAGGCGTGTAACTTTGCACTGACCCAGGCTCGTCGATATAGGTCATCTCATGGACAAGCCCATTGAGGTTGCCAAACAGTTGTCCGACTAAACCGCCTTTCATCTGGTCCGCCAGTTGAGCGTGGGTGATGCTGAGCGAGGTTTGCCCCTGGCTAGTATTGA
>PBZS01000083.1 GCA_002730235.1 Gammaproteobacteria bacterium
CTCTACCGAGCAGTTCTGAGAACTCATCATCGCGAGCATTTGCAAGCGATGCCTGGTACAAATTCACGTTCCGTTGTTGCCTTGCTTGCGAAGTGGCTACTTCAGAGTTTTGTCTTAGCTCAATAATAAGGAAAACAAGGCCAGCTAAAACGGCGACGTTACTAAGTACGGTAGTGAGAATTTGGACTGAATTGGATTTCATAATGACTCCCGCATTAATGGAGACATCTACTCAGCACAAATTCTTATTCCGATTTCTCTATGTGCCTAAAACACTTTTGGCGTACCCAGGCCCTTGTTAGGGCTGTCCTTATTCGCAGACCATTCGGCAAATTGAATAGCCAGTGCTGAAGGGGTAAAGTCATCGGTACTCATGTATGCATCTATAGCTGCTGCAAATTCTGGATTCGGCTCGGAGACGTTCAATCATTTCCAAATTGGAAGACGACTAGCGGCCATAGAGATGCTGAAACTGTAAACGCTTTCATCAAGTAGCCCCTTTTTATATTGGAAAAAGACATCCTCAAGTCGGACAGACCGAGCCAGTTCATAATGGACCAGCTGATTCCACTCTTTGTTTGTAACAGAATCAAAGTCGCCATCATTCAGTGCCCGAGCTAAGAGGTCACTGAAGATTTCATCCTGGGCGATAGCCGAGTACTCATCAATAATGCTAAGGGTTCTCTCCTGACGTATTTGAGAAAGAGCGATGGCGGAATTTTGTTTAATTTCAAAGATGAGGAATACCAGTCCTACAAGGACCCCGACGTTGGCAGTTGCTGTACTTAATGTGATGAAGGTGTTTGTTTTCATAATGCGGCATTAATTAAGAATAAGCCGCATTCAGAGGAAGTACTAAGTGGCACGTCCGGCAGCGTTTTGATACGGAATGACCTTAGGTAGTCATTACTTTTTGCAAGAAATCCTGATAGGTTGAACAGGTAGACACTAGGGCCAGGATTTGCTAAACTAGTAGTGTGAAAAAGCTTTTAATGGCCATTGTGGTATCTTCCTTACTTCTTTCCCTGTCGCATGGAATGCAGATTTTCGTGAAGACACCTACTGGAAAAACAGTCACACTTGAAGTTGAGCCTTCTGATTCGATTGAGAACGTTATGGCTAAAATTCAGGATAAAGAGGGAATAGCCCCTAACATGCAGTGGTTAGTTTTCGCAGGAAATTACGTAACAGCCGGGCTGACGCTGTCAGATTACAATATCCAAAAAGAGTCAACACTACACCTACTACAGCGAGTGGCTGGCTTCGACCAAGATACCATCAACATGCAAACTTTTTCTCCCAACCAGGGTGATGCGGTAGAGTCTTATAGCACAAACGTTACGATGGATATTTCGGATAATATCAACGTTCTGCAGGGCTACTTCAACATAGATCCTCACAATGATCTGTTTTCAGTTACCTATTCAGGGTCTACAACCAAAACTTTCAATTCAGGATCCTATTTTGAATTTTCTGATCTGGACGTATCCCTTGGCGGCCAACTTACGGGTGTTACGATATCCGATGACACTACGGGACTATCTTTCGCGAACTCATTTACACAGGAATCCATCACTGTCAATTTTACTGGTGACATTGCCTCTGGGGGTGCTTTCACGGTTAACGCAATTATCGATGTCCCCGACACGGGGTCTACAGCAGCTCTTCTTGGAGTGAGTGTAGCGGCTCTAGCCTTTGCTAGGCGGAGCTTAGGGTAGGCGTCACTTTTGGGATATAGCTTAGGTAGCCATTACTTTTTGCAAGCAACCCTGATAACACGATCAGGTTAAGTCTTGCTTCACATGGCGCGAGACATGCCTTAGGTTAATACGATGAAACTTATAGCCAATCTGCTCAAAATTAGGCTCTTCGCAGTAACGATGGGCTTGCTAATCTCAGCTTCCTTGACCGAAGCCGCACTGATAGACAACGGGGGCTTCACTACCGATACCGTAACAGGTCTCGATTGGCTTGATATATATCACACGGATGGAAATACCTACAACCAAGCCTTGGCTAAGATTTCTGCTGGGGGAAGCCTCGTTGGATGGCGCTTTGCAACTTCGGCGGAATTTGACGGATTGATTAATGCTGCAGTCGGAAGTCCCTACACGCAAGTGGGTAATGACCCAGCGATCTATAGCGAGATGGTAGCTCTGATTAATCTTTTCGGTTCAACTTTTGACGATGTAGTAGAGGGTCCCGTCGGTTCCTACGCATACGGCTACGTAGACAGTTCCGAGCTGTCTGACGCTAATGTTCTAATGTTCGGCTACTCGACGATGGGTGGAATTGAGGAAGGAATTGTTGAGTCCGAATCGGGCTACAATTTTGATCGTTCAAAGAAATCTTCCTCTAGCCAAATTGGGGCATTTCTCGTTCGTGCAGCCTCCGTCCCCGACACAGGGTCCACAGCAGCTCTCCTTGGAGCTGGTGTAGCGGCTCTAGCCTTTGCTAGGCGGAGGCTGGGTTAAGAATAGCTTCAGACGCCCTTTGAGGGACAATTTTTTCTGGGGCAGTTGATCCATATAAATTGCGATGCGCACCACCCCCGCTACCCCCTCCCCGTTGGTGCGCTTCAGCAAGATCAGCTGTTGCAGAAGACCAACATCAGAGTGCTGGCAGAATGCTTTTAGTGGCAGCTATACGGCAGCGTTTATTTTATCCACATTTTAATATGACCCATATAAAATTATAAAACTCTTTCTATCAGGTGTTTATACAATTAAATTCTTTTAAGATACAATGCCGTCGAATCATCGCGAAGCAGGTAGTCCCCTTCGTTAAAAATGCTTTATCGCCCTAAAAAAGATTGACCAGCTTTTGCAAACAAGTCTCAGTGAATTCGTTATTGAGATTCAATATCTTTAAGCAATGATTCCCTGTCCCTTCCAACAACCTCATGAATCGATTGCCCGATTCGGGGATACAAATGTTTGGCGTCGTCAATTCACTCAGCGTCAGGGATTGTCGTTTGGCGTCTACCGGATCCCGGAAGCGTCGAACTCCTTCTCGTGGCCCTTCGAATCTTTCTTGCAGATCGTATTCGTGGCCAAGGGCCGCGTATCCGTAGCCCTGCCTGATGAGGGATCAACCTCTGCTAGTTCAGGGGAATGGTTTGTGATTTCCCTCGGAGAATGGACGGGAGCAACATCGTTTGAGTGCGAATCTCAGATTGGCGTAATTGAATGCTCGAAAGAGTTGTGGCAAGGTTTGGTCAGCGAAGAAGATAATCTCCTCCACGCAAGAAAAGCTTGTTATAGCTGTTCACAGCGCGAAGAAGCGATTCTGACAAAGGGATTTCAAGATGCGCGTATGCGAAACCTGTCAAAGAGTTTGCTTGGCAATGAGGGCGCTTCACCCGCCGATCGGATCTTGGTCGAGTCTATGACCCTCGAATTTTTGTCACGGGTTTGTGACTCAAAATTTATTTCCGGATCTTCAAAGTCAGAACCATGCTACAGAAGCAGGGATGAAGAAGCCCTCGCAGCAGCAGCCAGTTACTTGGAACAAAATCTCGATGAGGATCATTCCATTGCCGGCTTAAGTCGGAAGTTTGCCTTGAACGAATTCAAATTGAAACGCGGGTTCCGAGATCGGTTCGGTATAACTGTTTTCGGTTACTTAAGACAGTGCCGAATGGATCGGGCCCGTCAGTTATTGATCAGCCGCAGGTATACGGTTCTGGAAGTTGCGAATACTGTCGGGTATGCGAACCCTAGTCACTTTGCCAGGGCTTTTCGGGAATGTTTCGGATTAAATCCGAAGGCTTTTTTAGCGGATTGGGCTCGGTAATCCTAGTTGCAAAAAGCCTGTTCGGTGTAAAGCCATCGAAAATATGCGATTTTCGTGAAGTACTGCGAAAGTTATAAGCTACCCTAGACTTTTTTGCAGTAAGTGTGTTCCGGTTCCTAAGCAAAGTTCGATTCTTTGCAAAACTGAAAAAATGAATCGGGGTTGTGCCACTAAAATGAAGAGAAGATTTACCTCGGATCGTGATTTCCAGTGAAAGGTATTTTGCGTGTAGTTAGGATTGGTAATTCTACCAGAAGGATCTGAATTGAAGTGCACATGCTCCAGCATGGAGCAGTTTTGCTCCCGATCGGGGTAGAATATGGAATTGCAAACGGGTAGGTTTACTAGGTGGCAAGGTTCGCAACGGTCGCGGCACCTTGCCAAAATTATTCAAACTAGCATGAAAATGAAACGTAAAAAATTAAGTTCTCTTACCATCACTGCCTTTCTCTTGGCAGTTTTTTCCAGTTTGCATGGACAAGAAAGAGACACAGTAAAATTGGATGCCTTAGTTGTAGAAGGCGAGTATTTGCAGTCGAGTGAGGTTAATGCCCTCAAAACACCGACTCCAATTAATGAAGTTCCACAAAGCTTAGCCATATTAACAGCTGATATGATGGCGCTTCAGGACATAAAAGGGTTGGCTGACATTGCCGATTACACTCCAGGCATTGATGCGGGACAGGGAGAAGGTCACCGAGATGACATTTTGTTCAGAGGCGTAAAATCAACAGCTGATTTTTTCGTGGATGGCGTTCGAGACGATGTGCAATACTTCAGGTCACTGTATAACATTGAACAGGTCGAAGTGCTTAAAGGTGCGAATGCTCTTTTCTTTGGCCGCGGTGGAACAGGTGGTCTTATAAACAGAGTCACGAAGAAAGCCATCGCAGGTGAGAATTTTACTAATTACTCACTTTCGCTGGATGATATGAGCGAAAGTTATATGGGGCTGGATACCAACCTATCGCTTGGTTCAAATGGGGCTTTTCGACTGAACGCCTACCTCGAGGACCTTAAAAACCACCGCGATTTCTACTTCGGTGACAATAAGGGTTTTAATCCGACCTTTAACTTTGATCTCAGTGAAACTACTAACGTTAACATTTCGTACGAGAGTCTTGACCATAAACGGTTCATTGACCGTGGAATACCCTCTGAGGGTGGTGTGCCGGTTGAATCATTGGTGGATATAACGTTTGGCGACAGAGACGAGAATTATTCAACGTTGGACTCGAACGTTTTCAGTCTAACTGTCGACCAGCAGCTAGAAGACGACATCAAACTCCGTTTGAGATTCACCGACAACGACTTCTCAAAACTATATCAAAACCTGTATGCCAGTAGCTATGACTCTGCCGCAGACAGTGTAACTCTATCTGGTTATCGTGATACGACTGATAGGAGCAGTACCATCTATTCATTAGACCTAATCGGTGAAAAAGAGATAGGTGGTATTGGTCACAAGTTCGTTCTCGGATTCGAGGAGATAGACACGGACAACGACAATGAACGCTTTTACATGGACACCGACAACTTGGATAATAATTCCAAGGGAGAAAAAATTACGGTTCCAATAGCGAATCAGTTAGTCATCCCCAGTTTCAATTTCACAACAGAAAAGTACGACGAAACGGAAGCTGATCTTGGTGTCAGTTCAATTTACTTCAGCGACGAAATCGCGTTAACTGACCAATTCGACATGATTATCGGCGGACGGTTTGATGATTTTGATCTGTCAGTTGTGGATGTTTATGGCAACTCCGGGGGGAGTGCAGCAAAATCTGATGATGAGTTTTCGCCTCGCTTCGGCCTCGTTTACAAGGCCCAGGAAAACCTCGCATTGTACGGCAGCTACAGCGAGTCATTCATCCCGAAAAGTGGCGGGCAGTATGCTGATTTGAAAGGCAGCAAAAAGCAGAAAACTGATCCTGACGTGTACGAAAATACAGAGTTTGGGGTTAAGTACGAACTCACCAATGGGCTGAGTATGACTGCCGCTTTGTATCGCTCTAACGCGGTTAAGCCAACCGGCTCAGTCGCGGATGGTGACTACGCAGTAACCGAAACCTCGACAAAGGGCTTTGAGGTTACTGCAACTGGAACTGTTACGGAAAATTGGTTTATTTCAGCAGGAGCTAACGTAGTAAACGGAACTGTTCCAGCGGAAGTCGCAGAAAATAGTTATTCTGTATGGAATCTCGTCAAAGTTAATGATCAGTTTAGCGTCGGACTTGGTTATATTCATAAGGGTGATACGGTTGGTAAGGGTAGTACCCAATTACCATCCTACGATCGCTTGGATGTTGCTGCCTATTACACGTTAAATCAGAATTTAAGATTCCAGCTTAATGTTGAAAACATTACAGATGAGTTGTATTTCCCGAACTCCTACGGAAGTGGACAGGTAACGGTTGGTGCCCCGGTTCACGCGACTTTTAGGCTCTCTGGTCGTTTCTGATCAATTAGTTATTCCTAAAATAAAGGCAAACGGGCTGTGCTTAGGCATAGCCCGTTTTTTGTGTATTTGTACGATTTGTACAAAAGACTTAATCTTTAAGGGGAATAAAGGAGTCAGCAAATACAGTTGAAGTTACGCTTTAAAAGTGTCTCATGCATTGTAATATTAATTTATTCTACCCAGTTCTCATATTAGTCATACTAATCGGCTAATGGAAATAAATACTTTTACGGGTATAATTTTTTCTTCTTGGAGTGGAGAAAATGGAATACATACGCTAGAATATTGGGATGGTTGAACATTTTACCGCAATAAGGTGCGAAATATTAGCTCCCGATGATCAAAAGCTGGTTGACCTCGGAAAAATCGCTAAAGCCTGCGCAATTGATCTTGGTATCAATGTTCCACTTGTGTTGATAGGCTCTCCTCAGATAAGCAGAGAGACCGAATCGGCTATATTATTAAAAATTCCTAAGGAAATTGCTGTTTTAAATGATGAAATTTGGAGGCTCGCAAGTCGGATTACCTGTTTCTGTCCTGGAATACGAGTATCTACTCAGATATGCAGCGAGAGCAACTCTAGCTCAATTCAGCTATGAACAGAATCCATCGGGAGTATCGGAAAGCCGAACCTACAATTCAAAATCGCCGTGGATTGACTATAGAGACTAACGAGGATGGCTTAATTGCTTTGAAGCCAGATTTTGTCGAACTGTTTCGTCGATTAAACTTTTTGCCTGAGTACTACTTACAAACTCGCCATGCGTACGCCACCTTAATTGCCAGAAGGCGAAAAATAGAATTACGATTTATCGAAAGTACGAATATAATTGCAGACTGCGAAAAAAGCCTCCAGTTGAATAGGACAAGTAATCATCGTATGTATGGTCGCATCTCGCACTGCGATTGCTGTGGATCTCCGGGTCGAATTGAGGTTCGAAATAAGCGCAATTTGGAGGTCTTACAGATTTGTTGCTCTCCTTTGATAAAGGCGCTAGATTGGGGTAAGATTATTGCAGCCTCTTCGATGGAAGAAGCAGAGTGCCACATCAGAATTGATCGAGAGAGTTATCCATTCATTCCAAAGTTGGGCAAAAAAGTTGCTCGGGATCCTTCGCAAATAACAAAATTCTTTGAATTGCTTCACGAGCGATCAATTGCATTTGTTGCGACTTTAGAAACGGATGGAATTATTCATAGTGAGAGAATTCTAGCGGAAAGAATCAGTTGCAGCGCTGAAGTTCTGATTATTCAAGGTTTCGCAAAGACACTACGCCTAAACCTAGCTGCCGCACTTTCCCTGTTCTCGGTGGATGCCGACGGTTTTAGCACGATCTATGTTGCTGGAGATCAAAATATTCAGCTCTTATCAATTAA
>PBZS01000084.1 GCA_002730235.1 Gammaproteobacteria bacterium
CTTCGCAAAGCAGGTTATATCTTCATTGAGGAGCTCAGAAAGGCTGATTTATACGATAAGGTATCACAGGCATTTGCTGTTTTTTTACCAGTAAACTCTGTTGGCGTAGTCGGCGATCAGCGCCGATATGCCCCCGTAATTGCGTTGCGCGCTGTTGAGACGGTTGACTTTATGACAGCCCGTTGGGCACGTTTACCTCACGAGTTTATCGAACGTGTCTCTGGCAGAATCATTAATGAAATCGAGGACGTCAGTCGGGTTGTCTATGATGTGAGTTCGAAACCACCGGCAACGATCGAGTGGGAGTAGCTGATAGCCAGTAATTCCTTTTTTTGGTTGGCGAAATCTTTAACCTATAGAGTTATAGGTAACTACAAATCCCAGATTCACTATAGGTGTCAGTGGTTAGTAAAAAAATCATTGCAGTCGATTCTTGGTAGGGTCAAGCTCGGAAAATAAGATTCGGTATTAAGGCGATTGTCGATAAACCCAGCCTTTATCTGAAACTCTTCGCAAATATCCAGTGTGTCACTGTTGTAGTCTCCGTATGGATAAGCGATCAGTAAGTCCTGCGAAACACCAAATTCTCGAAATACATTTATACTCTCCTCGAAGTCCATTTTTTGCCTGGCCTTTGAAAGCGAACTTAGATAGAAATGATTATAGCCATGCAAGCCGAGGCTGTGTCCCTGTTTCTGAAGCGCGCTGAAATCATCAGGGGCCATGTACAGCTCGTCTCTGAGAAGATTAAACTTCATTGGCTCATCATCCAAAAATGACTCACAAAACGAGCTTAGTTGACTACTTTCAAATTTTTTCTGGAATACTCGTTTTAGGAAATTAGTAACAGCGCCATCGTATTTACCGTCTTTAAGGTATTTAGATTTAAGATCGTTTAATTCATCGGTACCGAATCGCTCAATTTGAATTAGGTACTGAATCAAGTGCTCCATTAATTGAGCTTCGCGTCCCCTAAACCGGTGCAGCATAAGATGTATTTTATTGACTAAGAGGATTTCACGGGTGACCAGTATCTTTGCCGGTACGAAAAAGAGACCGTGTATGCCAATATCCTTTAGGAATGGGGCTACTAAACGTACGTGATCGATGTACCCGTCGTCAAAAGTTAAAACTATGCTATTTGAGTCCTCCGCCACATCTAACCATTGCTCAGTGGTTAGAGATTTGGGGTCCAAAAAAACTTTCCCATTGTTTAATAGTCCGTAAATATTTTTTTTAAATAAATCGAAATCATAGAAATTATTTACTTTCGCGGAGAATGAATCGGACAGCCGAACATAGTGGTACATGATAATCATTGTTTTTCATCTATTTCGTATGAGATGTATGTCGTCTCATTGATTATAGTTTGACTGGGCTTAGTAAATTCGATCATTGACTCTTGGAAGGTTTTTTGTTTAAAACCATGAGTTTGGAAATAGCTTTTAGCATATTTATTCTTCGATGTTAGATTTAACGCTAGCGAAATCGTTTGGCACTGTGGGTATTTGCTACACAGGAATTGAAGGATTGAATTCTCTACATTACGAGTGAATGCACGGCATGAGAGACACCAACCTTTAATTTCCAACATCTGCTCTGTGTAAACCGTACCGTAGATACAGGAAATAATCCCATAATTCGAATAAATATCTTGCAACGTGAATAGCCAAAAAAAGTCCCTTTGATGAATAGTGAATGCTTTCACTTCTTCGTAATCGACTTGCGAGCCCCTGATATTAAATTGATTAGTTTTATTTAAGAGTTGTATTGCTCGATCTATGTTTTCAGATGATACCGATTGCGCTCGCAATACTAGCTGCAGTGACTGGAGGTATTCTGAATTTGACATTGATTTGCTCGAGGCTAAGCGTTTTCCTTCGTGCTGATAAAATTGCGTGCGTGTTAAGTCCTCGCCGGTAACAACTGGAGTGTGGAAAAGGTTTGAATCTGTGAGGTATTTGTTCCACTCATATGGTTCTTCAGGCATTTCGAAGACGATTATTTCAGGCAGTGTCGAAGAAACTTCGTTCTGTTCGAACCTACTGTCGTCGATAAATGCAACGCCAGAGTGTGTTAAGTTCAACTCAGCAAGCGCTTTGCTTATATTTTCGGATTTTGGTTTCCAGTTGGCATTAATGGTAGCGAAATCCTCCCAGTGAAGTATGAGTTCCTCTTTTCTAACGTTAAAAAATTCTTTCACGATATCGGTATCGTTTTTAGATACGATGTTGAGTAAGACACCGCTCTGCTTCAGCTTTTTTAGGCGGTGTTGCAGGTCCAAATGCGGGAGGGCTGACGAGTCTGGAGCTAGATTGATTCCTCCGACACCCTCATCCCCAAGTACTCCTGGCCATAACGTATTATCTAAATCAACGAAAATGGTTTTTAATGGACGTGAGATTGATGCGTCAATGATACTGAAAATCCGTTGACTGATAGCCTCATAGTATTTCGGGTGAAATGAGAATACCCCAATTCCATGGTATTTCCGTGGCAAAAAGTTTTCTGCATTCTCATAAAAAAATAAGTCGAATAGATCAATGAATATATATTTTTCCTGTTGAGTAAGCAAAAATAGTTCTCTGTTGATGTGATCTATTGTTAACTTGAGGAATGTGTCCGAACATGCGGATTCCGGATATTCTATTGCAGTAATATATAATTTTCCGCTAAACCATTCGGTGATTGAAGCGAGAGATTGCTTGACCTCTTCGAGGAATTGACCAGTTGACAGTCTGTCTGGTGAGATAGCAGTCGCAGATAAAAATAATAACATCGAATCGGGTTCAAAGTCGTTCAACGTTGAGTCGAGACCCCTACTACAAAGCTTCCAAGCACCGAAACTGGTTTCTAACATTTCGACTTCATATTTTTTTTCGAGAAGCGCACTTAAATTCTGGGTTAAAAATTGGGTGCTAACATTACTGAGTATAGCCAGTTTCAATTTTTCCCTCCTCTGATTATATTATTTATGCTCGGCCGATCTTGATCGCCGTCTGATTTTGTTATGTATAGCTCATCCCAGGTTGGTTTTGCTCCGTCTTTCAGAAAAAGTTCGACATTTTGGTCTCTAGGACTCTCTACGATCGGGTTGAGTAAGTTTGGCAAAATATGGTTCACATCAGGAACGTAACCAAACAGCTGCAATTGTTTATGCAACTCTACATTTGTACAATAAAAATCAGAAAAAGTGACCTCATGCTGTTTCGCGAATGAGTCCAAATACATTAGCATAGCTCCAAGAATGGTAGATGCTTCGCGGTCGTCTGGGATTAAAACTTCAACTATTCTAATACAATTGAATACAGATCGACCCGACGTTCTCTCTAGTCTAAAAACTAATAAATATGGTTTATCTCTGTTCTGAAATAAACAGAATTCATACCTGAATGCTGGGGTTTGGAGGTATTTCTTTTTTATAAACTGATAATCTCGCAGCGTTCCATAATGATTATTTTTATAGTGCTTCCAGTTAGGTTTAAAGTTTGATTCGTTAACGTAGTTAGTTAATTTGATATCCTCAAATCTTGTTGACTTTAAATAGGGTTTGTTTTGGTCGGTACTAGGCTGTAACTCGTGTAGGTTATGTTCTGGAAATGTCTCGTTTAACTTTTTTTGATTAAAGATTTTGACTGATCGTGGTATGGCGTCAAGGAAGTGGTGCCCCATTTTGGTCACAAGACTCTTATTGAGTTGGTTTGCTCCTTGGCCGAGGATTATCGTGTACAGCTCCTGGAGCCGTTTCATAAGTAAAATACCTACACCGTGCCTATGAGCCCTATCTACTGTCCAGTGAGATGTCCAAACTCCCTCGATCGTCACCCCTCCCCACCTAATTTGCGAAGGCATATATCCAAGAATGCCGACGATTCTTTCGGCCTCAAGAGCACAAATAATATTATAATTGTTATTTTCAAAATCTTTAAAATAATAGTCCAGCATAATTACTTGCGTCATGACGTGCTCTTCACCATGATTTTTTCTAAAAAATTGAACTAACTCTGCTAGGTACTCTCCGGGCAACTGGTCTACTAATTTAAGAGTCACTGGTTTAAGTGTCCTCAGACGGGTAGCTACATATCACCCGTCCGGAAACGACTTTTTTTGAGCTGGATTTCTCAAAGATAGTTATTGCCAGATACACTGCGTTGACTGCGTGGACAACACGCTGGACTGACACACGAACTTGGATCGTTTGACCTTTGTAGAGAGGGCGGTGGTACTTTAAGGTAAGTTCATTAATGACGCTCTCGGGCCCTGGCAAACTGTTTCCAAGTACTCCGGAGATGAAAGACGCTGTAAATAGTCCGTGGGCAATAGTGTCATCAAAACCCTTATTTCGAGCAAATTCAGAGTCGAAATGAATCGGCGCGAAATCACCCACTAACTCAGCAAATTGAAGAATTTTTTCTTCGGTTACCCAGAAGTCGGTTACGACCTCGTCGCCCTCTTTAACGTCAACCAGCGCCATTTGGAATGAAGCCCTTCGATTCAAGCATATCGATGAAATCTCCAACATTTGCCAAGTTCATGAGATCTTCAGTTGTCAGTGTTAAGCCTGTATGCAGTTCAATTTCAACGATCAAAGTGATGTGATTGAGTGAATCCCAGTTCTCGACGTCGTTTGCACTCATTTCACGAGTGACAATTAAACCGGTATCTTCAAATACCGATCTGAAAATGGGCTGTAGCTCTTCAATAATACTCATCATTACCTCATTTGGTTACGACAAACGCCGCATTGGTTGGAACTATGTCACCTGGTTTGCGCGGCTCATAAGCCTGGTCGACAGTCTGGCTGAGAATTGTAAAATCTGCAGTTTGAATTTGTTCTGCGACTTCGTCTGCATTCCTGTACAGATAAATATGGTCCGCATTAGGCGCGTTTATGGCCGCGGATATGAAGCCTAATCCTCCTGTACGCAGCATGCTGTTCAGTCCGTGAAGGAAATCAACTGGATTTTCTAAATGTTCTAGCACCTCGATCGAATTGATCACGTCGCAGACTTCGGTTTGATCACGTTCTAAAATATCGCCAAGTCGCGATTGATACCGCTCGGAAAAATCCCAACGTTCGACCATCATCTCCGTGTGGCCTAAAGAGTGCGGACTCATATCGAACCCAGTGACCTGACTCGATTTCAAACGTCGTAAATACTCTTTCGTATAGAAACCAGTGCCAACCCCAACGTCGTAGATTAATGGATTACTGATCTCCGCGATCCGAGGGATTAGTTCTTTTTCATAAAACTTCAGTTGGACATAATGATGCTCCCACAGGTAGTGAGAAATTAATATTCCCGGCAGATACAAGCCAAACATATAGTCACGATTTTGATAGACCTCGGAAGACGCCTCCGCATATGTCTTATTTCGATATTCTAATGTCTTATTGAACTCAACTTGCAGTTTCATCGAATCTAAGCAGAAAGCTCCGTATCCCAGTGCGGCCGATTGGATACGGTCTTCATCGGAGCCAAAAAATACCTCTAGTTCTTTGTTAAAGGCGCTAGCCCAGTCGTCACCAAATTTTGCGTATTGACGGTCGAATCCACCCATGAAGTAGGGAAATTTCGAGCAAATGAATTCCTTTAAAGTATTGATATATTTGTAATCTTCTATCATTTTAACCTTCGATATTGCATTGTAGTCGTGTAACGCATGTCCAGCCACGTAAGTCCGTTCACGATTCATCAGCGGAGACTGACTGAATATATTGAATCTCTTGTTGACATCTGAACAGTCTCGAATTTTAACATTAATGAGATCGGAGGCGTCAGTCGGGTTACCTATGATGTAAGCTTGAGGACGCCTGTAACGATCGAGTAGGCATAGATCCTATAATAAAATTTAGATAAACCAATAATCTAGAATAAATAATCGACTAAGAGGTACTCAAAAATTTAAGGTTTCCTTGCTATTGGAACTTTAGTGTGAAGAAAACTCAGATTTTAGAATGAGTCTTTCGCTCAAATCCCGTGATTTATTGGGAAGATTAAGTTTTTCGACTTGTATATTAAGATCTAAGAGTTGAAACATAGACGAACGTCATTGCAGATCAATACGATACTTAGGATTCAGTGAGCAGATGCCAAAAGTAAATAGAAAACTAGCCACCATTTTAGCTACTGACTGCGTGGGCTTCAGCAAGTTTATGGAAACCCAGGAGGTGCTTACACTAGCCAATTTAACTGCTTGTCGTGAAATTATTGATCCAATAATTGAAGAGCATGGTGGAAGAATTTTTCATACGGCGGGGGACTCTGTGATTGCTGACTTTGGGAGCCCTGTTGAGTGTGTTCATGCTGCTATGAAATTTCAGGAAGCGCTCGCTAGCCGAAATGAGACTGTTGAGGAAGGCCCAAAACTAGAATGGCGAGTTGGCATTCATGTAGATGACGTGATCACAGAGGGTGAAAATATATATGGAAGTGGGGTGAATATTGCTGCACGTTTAGAAGCGCAATGTGAGCCTGGCAAGATTCTTTTATCTCGAATAGTTCAGGAACAAGTTCAAAAACGGGTGGATTTTACCGTTAGCCCAGCCGGTACTCGTGCCTTGAAAAATATTTCCGATGAATTTGAGGTTTTTTATATTGCCAAGGGTACGGAGAAGAGTGGTGGAGATTGGAAAGCCCCGTCTGCCATGGTGAGAGAAACTCCTGAGTCCAATTCAGGGGGCGTTAGTAAAAAACCTAGGTTGGCAATTCTTCCTTTCACAAAAGACGGAAGAGATGAAGATAGCGGTTATCTCGCGGACGGAATTGTCGAGGACCTAATCACCGAATTTTCGATGATACGTGAATTTGAAATTGTATCGAGTAAAACCAGTTTTGATTTCAGAGACAAAGAGGAGAACACCTCAGAATTTGCAGCTGCTCACGATTTGGACTTCATCATTTCTGGAGGGATCAGATCCTCCGGTAAGCGTGTTAGGATTTCTTTGGAATTGAGTGAAGTCGAGAGTGGCAAGGCCGTTTGGAGAGGTAGGTATGACCGCGTAATAGAAGACATTTTCGATTTACAAGACGAAATAGTCCGTACCATTACGATATCCTTACTAGGAGAAATCGAGATATCAAGCCTACAGCGATCTAAGCGTAAGGCCACAGAAAATATATCATCTTATGAGTATTTATTACGCGGCAAGGAAATGCATCACAGGTTCGAGAAAGAAGCGAACAAACAAGCTCTAAAATTTTTCGATAAAGCTGTCGAGGCTGACCCGTTGAACGCACAAGCCCATGCGTGGAAGGCGTGTACGATTGGGCAGGGAGTTGTTCGTGGTTTCCTTGAGGGAGATCCCGACAAAATTGTAGGCCAGGCTATGGAGAGTATTTCTCGAGCGCTGGACTTGAACGAGAATGACTTTGAATGTCACAGAATGCTGTCGGCTGTCTATTTGAGTCAGCACGAGTATCAATTCGCCGAAGAGCATGGGCGAAGAGCCTACGACATGAACCCTAATGATCCAAGAGTTCTTGCCGGCTATGGTGAGGTATTGGCTAGGGTAGGAAAATCAGAAAAGGGTATTGAGCTGCTAGAGAAAGCCCTTTCCCTCGATCCTATCCCGCAAGGTCAAATAAATTCAGATAACAGATACACAGATCTTCTACTTGCACATTTTTACGCGAGTGATTTTCAAAAATGTATAGAAATTGAAAAAAAAGTTGAACATATCAATTTTAAATCTTGGTTATTCGTAAATTATTCAAAGTCTAAGCTTGGCAGGTTTGATCAAAAAGATGTGCACTTTAAGCAGGGGCTGAAGGAATTTAAGGACGGTAACTGGGATCTGAAAGTCGACCGACTTCATCTGCCAAATGAAGAGACCCGATTAGATTTGTTAGATTTTCTAAATAATCTGTGAGACGTTTTCTTACGGTATGAGTTTGTCGAATGGATTATCACTTTTTCCAATTCTCCCAATGGTAAATCAGCATGTCAGAACTTATTCTTCATCATTATTGGCAGTCACCATTTGCTCATAAAATTCGCCTTGTGCTTGGTTTGATAGATATCTCATGGCGGTCGGTTGAGATTCCTAGGATCCCACCTAAACCGCTGTTGATTCCGTTAACCGCGGGATATCGTAGGACTCCTGTCTTACAGTGTGGTGCAGACGTGTTTTGCGATACCCAAAATATTGTGAGGGCTATAGCTGACCTGACTGATGATCATCAACTGATTCCAGCATCTAAGCGTGCGAAAATTCTGATGTTTACTGACTGGATTGATGGCACTGTTTTTAACCTGGCGGTGCGAGTTATATTGACGTCGGCAATGGAGACGGCGCCCCCAGAGTTTATTCAAGATCGTGCTGGGTTGTACTTCGGATCAAATTGGACACCAGATGGACTCAAAGCACAGCTTCCTGGGGTTATTTTGCAGCTGGGCGCCCATTTGAAATTGATTGATCAAGGCTTGGCTGGATCTGGTGGTTTTGTGAGTAGAGCACCGTCATACGCAGATATTTCGATTGCCAATATCGCTTGGTTTATTCGCGGTCGTTGGGAGAATGGCCCTAATTTTTTAAAGCAATTTCCAAATATTGAGCGTGTTGAAAGAGAGATCCATGTGCAGACTAGTGAGCGCTGTGAGGATCTTACAGGCGATGCTGCGTTGGCGATCGCTCATGATTCGCTCTCCTCTGCACCCGAGGGTGTTCAAAGACAGGCCGAATGTTCTATGCAACAAGGCATGCGAGTTTCGATCACGCCACAGGCTGATACCTCAGACCCTCCCATAATTGGCCAACTCCGTTCTTTGGATGATATTCGTGTGTCGATTGATCACAATGCGCCAGAGGTTGGTGATGTAGTAGTTCACCTACCAATCGCTGGGTATCAGATTCAATCTTGTGAGTAAGCAGACGCCCCAAGAAGAAAATATTCGTTGCATTGTGTTCATGGTTGTCGCAATGGCTGGCTTTGCCATCGAAGACGCAGTCATTAAACAGCTCTCATATACAATGCCGATTCCCCAAGTCCTTATGTTGATAGGAATCGGTGGATTATTGATCTTTGGAATAACAGCAGTAGTGACCGGTGTACACCTGGTGACGGATGACATGGTGAGGCCCTGGTTTATCATCAGAACGACGTCTGAACTGGCTTCAGCGATATGTTTTGTGACCGCCATTGTGTACGCATCACTCTCAATTTCCTCAGCGATCCTTCAGGCGACACCCTTAGCTGTCTCTTTCGCAGCGGCTGTGTTTCTTAAACAGCAGGTCAGTAGGAGGCAATGGTCGCTAATCGCTATTGGATTTGTTGGGGTTATTTGTGTTGTCCAACCAGGCCTCGATGGTTTTAGGCCGGCGGCGTTAGCCGCGGTATTGGGCGTAGTGTTTCTCGCGTTAAGAGATGCAATCACACGTTCGATTTCTGTATCGATTCCTGCAGTCTCTGTATCTTTTTGGGCATTTTTTGCTCTTTTCATTGCGGGTATTGTCACCATACCTTTCTTCGGAAAATTTGGCGTAATTACTTTTGTCGATGTTGGCCTTCTGGCAGTTTCTGCCCTGGCCGGTAGTGGGGCATATTTCTGTATTGTTATGGCTACTCGTAGCGGTGATGTAGCCGTCGTAGCTCCCTTTCGTTATACGCGACTGCTGTTTGCCCTCGGGCTTGCAGTAGCCGTCTTCGATGAGCAGATCAACGCGTTGATGATTTTAGGTAGTAGCCTGATCGTAGGATCTGGTATGGCTATGTTTGTCTCAGGCGTCCCGTCCCGGCAATAACTCCACCAAAGCGCTAACGAGAGCAGCATTACTGTCGGCAGTTGTTCCATCGGGTAACCATATCCCATTTTCGAAACCGATACGGAGATCAATACCTTCTGAAGCGGCTCGGAGTAAGCATGGGATCTGGCCTTTCCCAAATGCGCAGATCATTTCTTGAGTTGGGTTACAGGTCTTTTTGAACCGATCTCTGATATCTAAAAATGGATCAAGTTGGTCAGGGGTGCTCTCTTGATTGTCCGAGTACCGCCCGAGGACGTAAAGCACTTCAAGTACCTTGGTTTGAATGATTGACTTATGAATGAGAGCCGTGAGCGTTTTAAAATCATCTGTATTATACAAGATAAATTGCACACGACTTTTGTTGAGTAATCGATAAAAAAATGGCTGCAATCTTGCTGGATCTTGAGAGCGTAAGATCTCTTGTATCGCGACTGAAACCCATGGAACTCTGATTCGAGATAATAGATCGATCTGAGCATCTGACTCGTAGATGCCCGCCGCCTCTGAGGTTACTTGAACTTCGAGGTTTGGTAATCGTTCGTTCAGTTTCGTGACCAGTGACTCGTACCGTTCAACATCCAGAAGGTGTGTTTGTTTTTTAGTGCGGATGTGTGCATGGAGGCCACGGGCCCCCGCCTCATAACAGGATATTGCGGTTTCAATCAGATTCTCGTCAGTTACTGGAGTGGCTGGATGATCATGTGTGGTCCTGCGAGCACCGTTCGGTGCGACCATTATAAATGTCACGATGTGCTCACTGCGTGGCTGCTTAAAAGGTAAGACATGACTGGCGGTCTTTGGGTGGCACGAAGATATTCGAGGTAATTCTCATAATTCACTATAGCCGCGTTATTTATTAGAGGGTTGACTGAGTTTTTTGAGGGCGTCGTTTAGATACGAGACAGTACGATCAACGTTTAACAGTTTGTCTAGTCCGAATAAGCCAATACGGAAGGTTTGAAAATTAGCCGATTCGCCACACTCGAGAGGAACGCCGGCGGCGATCTGTATACCGACATCTGCAAATGCACTACCGTTTTTGAAGTCAGCTCGATCGGTGTGTAAAACCACCACGGTTGGAGACTTGAATCCTTCGGCGGCTAGACTCTTGAACCCATAATCGTCCATCAAGGATCGAGTTTTATTCCCCAAATCAATTTGTCGTGCTTTGAGGACGTCAAACCCAGTGGTCGTCATTTCCTGGTACGTTGCATGGAATGTTGCGAGCCCGTCGGTCGGCATTGTCGCATGGTAGGCATGGCTCCCATTAAGGTAGGCCGCCATGATGTTGTGCCATTTTTTTAGATCGAGAGTGAAGCTGTCTGACTCAGTAACCGCCATCCGCTCCAACGCACGATCAGAGAGCATTACCACTCCCGCGCATGGGGTCGATGTCCACCCTTTTTGCGGAGCGGTGATCAAAACGTCAATCGCAAGCGCCTGCATATCCACCCAGAGCGCGCCAGCTGCAACACAGTCCAGAATGAAAATAGCGCCAACTTCGTGCGCCGTGTCGGTCAGTTGTTTAATATAACTATCCGGAAGCAGCATACCAGCCGATGTCTCCACGTGAGGCGCAACCACAACGTCCGGCTTTAAGGAACGGATTCGGTCACAGATTTCGTCTACAGGCACTGGTGCAAACTGTTGATCTGACCGATTACTGTCCGCGCGCGCTTTTGCTACCTCGACATGTGCTGGAGTTACGCCCTGTTCAAAAATCTGGGTCCAGCGAAAACTGAACCAGCCATTACGCAATACGACTACTTTTTGATCTTTAGCGAATTGCCTAGCGACGGCTTCCATGCCAAAGGTTCCACCGCCGGGGATCAATACGCAAGATGACGCTTGATAAAGAGATGTAAGCCCTTCATGCAGTCCGCACATGATGTTTCGAAAGGCTAGAGACATTTGATTTATTGAACGATCACTAAATACAACCGAATATTCAAGTAATCCGTCCGGATCAATTTTTGGATATAGTGTCGACAACGTTGCCATCCTTTGTTCTGCACGAATTACCAGACTGTGTAGGAAAACCTATTCGGAATGGCTCGTCAACCAACACGAGCGCGCGGGGATTCTATGACAGCTGTTGAATTTACAGACGATGATGTGCGTTGGATGAGGCGAGCACTCGCGTTGGCAAATCATGCCGCGGCCCTTGAGGAAGTTCCGGTCGGCGCTGTTTTAGTTCGGGATGGAATTTTGCTCGGTGAGGGTTGGAATGCGCCGATTTCTAGCTGCGATGCGAGTCATCATGCTGAAATTGCGGCAATTCGGGAGGCCAACCGTTCCGTGAACAATTATCGGCTGCCGGGCTCTACGCTTTATGTCACTCTTGAACCCTGCACCATGTGTTTTGGTGCGCTTATCCATGCGCGCGTTAAACGACTTTTTTATGCTACGGAGCAAAGGGCGGGTGTTTTGGTCTCTCAGCTGCAACTTGCAGATTCTGGCTTCTACAATCATGAGATTCACGTTAAGGGTGGTCTTTTGGCGGATGAATCGGCTGCTCTTCTGAGACAATTTTTTCGATCGCGGAGGGTCTCAAATTGAATGGCTTTGGGGAAAAAAATCCATAGGAAACTCCGGCTTAAGTGCTAGCTCTGCTAAACTATGACTCTTAATTTTCAATCGTATCAAGGACCGATTGACATGCTCATTCTGCAGGGAGGTCGTGCTCTCTCCTCTTTTCGTATTCAGTCACTTATCGCGAGCGCTCAATCTGCTGGAATCCAGATTAAGGATTTGACTTGTACCTACCTATTCTTCGTTATGGGTGAGATCTGTGATCCCGCAAAACTAAAGCAACTTTTGGATGCAGATTCTTGTGATGTTGGTTCGGGTCGCGTGGTGGTCCCACGCTCGGGGACGACCTCACCTTGGAGTTCTAAAGCCACCGAAATAGCAAAAAATTGCGGGTTTAGGAGCGTTTCCCGGATTGAACGCGGCATGCATGTGGTGATTAAAGGGAATTATGCAGAAGCTGATCAGACCTTCATAAATCGACTTATTTCTGATCCGATGATGGAAGACGTCCTTGACACCCTGCCTTTTGATGGCTTCTTTACTCCGAACTCTCCTGAGTCCCTGGGTGTTGTTAGACTTGGGACTGAACCGACGAAAGCACTCAAAGCAGCTGGTCAAGAATATGGGCTAGCACTGTCTCAGGATGAGATTGAATATCTTGCCAGTGCATATGAGATACTTAACCGCGATCCAACCGATGTCGAGTTAATGATGTTTGCACAAGCAAACTCTGAGCACTGCCGTCACAAAATTTTCAATGCATCCTGGACGCTTGATGGCGAGGATCAATCAAAGAGTCTGTTTCAGTGGATAAGAAATACTTATAAAATCTCTCCCGGTGGTGTTTTGTCTGCCTACACCGATAATGCTGCCGTTGTAGAAGGAAACTTGGCCGAAATATTCCATGTCAATCCCCTGACAAATAGTTATCAATCAGTCCTCGAGCCGGTCCATTTGGTGATGAAAGTGGAAACGCACAACCATCCGACAGCGGTGTCTCCGAATCCGGGTGCAGCAACGGGTGCTGGTGGGGAGATCCGGGATGAGGGCGCGACCGGTCGTGGCGCCAAACCTAAGGCGGGCCTTACTGGATTTAGTGTGAATTATCTCAGGATCCCAGAACTTGAAATGCCGTGGGAGCATGATCTTCCAATGCCTAGTCGTTTGGCCTCTTCCCTGCAGATCATGCTGGAGGCACCAATCGGTGGTGCCGCTTTCAATAATGAATTTGGTCGACCAAACCTAACTGGCTATTTCAGAGCTTACGAGGCCTCTGAAATTACGCCATTAGGAGCTCGGCGCCGTGGTTATGTGAAACCAATTATGATTGCAGGCGGTATCGGGTCTATTATGGACGGCCAAGTTGAAAAAAAAGCATTTGCTTCCGGCACACCCTTGATTGTCCTGGGCGGACCAGCGATGCTAATTGGATTGGGTGGGGGAGCAGCTAGTTCCGTTAGTGAAGGCACCTCCGGAAGTGATTTGGACTACGCCTCTGTTCAGCGGGCGAATCCCGAGATGGAACGGCGTTGCCAGGAGGTGATAGATCGCTGCTGGTTGCGTGGACGGGACAATCCGATTGTCTTTATTCACGATGTTGGTGCGGGTGGCCTTTCGAATGCTTTACCCGAGCTAGTCAAAGATGGAGGCGTGGGAGCTACTTTCTCGATGGACTGCATTCCGTCGGCCGATCCATCATTATCCCCACGGGCGTTGTGGTGTAACGAATCGCAAGAGCGCTATGTTCTTGCCATTGACTTGGACGAGTTGGAAGCATTTGAGTCTATTTGTGTGCGTGAACGATGTCCTTACGCTGTTGTCGGTTATGCAAACAATAAACCGCATTTATCGGTCGAAAAAATAGGGGAAAATATCACGCCGGTTGACCTGCCAGTAGATATGCTATTTGGCAATCCACCCAAAATGCATCGTGACGCATTGTCAATCTCAGCTGAGCTCGTACCCGCTGACTTTTCTAAGATTACATTTCCTGAACTTGTCCATCGCGTTCTTAAACATCCGACGGTGGCGTCCAAAAACTTTCTTATTACCATTGGTGACCGGACAGTATCTGGCTTAGTTCATCGAGATCAGATGATTGGACCTTGGCAGGTACCAGTAGCTGACTGCGCAGTCACTCATTCCGCAATCGGTTCTTTAACCGGCGAGGCGATGGCTATGGGTGAGAGGACTCCATTGGCTCTGGTTAACGCGGCAGCATCCGCTCGAATGGCTGTAGCAGAGACCATTTTGAATATGGCGGGTGCTGCCATTGGTGATCTGGGCCAGATTAAACTCTCTGCTAACTGGATGTGTGCAGCAGGCACGGAGGGTGAGGATGCCAGGCTTTATAATGCAGTGAAGGCGATAGGTGGTGAGTTTTGTCCTGCACTCGGCATTTGTATTCCTGTGGGCAAGGATTCTATGTCGATGAAAACAGGTTGGAGCGATTCTGACGGTGTCCATGAGGTAGTTGGCCCGATGTCTTTGATTTGCTCTGGCTTCGCGCCGGTTTCAGATATCGAGAAGACAAAAACCCCGTTAATACAGGGCTATGATTCAACATTGATTGCGATTGATCTGGGATATTGCCGGTTGGCTGGGTCGATCGCATGTGAAGTAACGTCACAGATTGGCGATCTACCACCGGACGTTGCCCCCAATGAATTGAGAACATGCTTTGATTTGCTACAACAATTAAATTCTACTGGTCGTCTATTGGCCTATCACGACCGCTCAGATGGTGGCCTACTTGCGACCGTTGCAGAGATGCTATTTGCGTCTCGTATGGGCCTAAAAGCGCAAACTCCCAGAGGATTGGATCCAATAGCTTTCTGGTTTAACGAAGAAGCGGGATGTGTTTTCGAGGTGGCAAACGCAGATGTTGTGGCAGTCCTTGACCAATGTGCAGATTTAACTTTGCCTGCCTATGTGTTGGGTGAGCCCGACCGGACGCAAATCTTAACGATTATTTCTAACGGATCGGTCATTCTTGAGGAGAGCCGCATAGCGCTCGAACGGTCTTGGACTGCGGTCAGTTTCGCAATGGCAGGATTACGCGATAATCCGAGTAGCGTGAAGGAAGAGTCACTGAAGATCGAGCACGAGACAAAAGGCTTGGCTGCAACAGTGATCCCTGAGGCGATACGGATTACTGGAAAACGTCGAAGTGAGGATCAGAGGCCTAGTGTTGCAATTTTACGTGAACAGGGTGTGAATGGTCAGATTGAGATGGCCTATGCATTCAATTACTGCGGATTTGAGGCCATCGATGTGCATATGTCGGACCTGATGAGCGGTCGACAGACGCTGGAGTCTTTCGATGCCTTAGCTGCCTGTGGTGGGTTTAGCTACGGTGATGTCCTTGGGGCTGGATCCGGATGGGCTCGCTCAATCCTTTTCAACGATGAGTTATCCAGGATGTTCACTGATTTCTTCCATCGAGAAAATACCGTATCGCTGGGCATCTGCAATGGATGCCAGATGATGGCCCAGTTGGCGTCGTTGATACCCGGCGCAAACCACTTTAAGCCTCTGCTATCAAATAAGTCTCAGCAGTTTGAGGCGCGTTTGACGCTGGCGGCTCTGCCGCAGAGCCGATCAGTATTGCTTAAAGGTTTAACAGGTACGCGGTTCCCGATTGCTGTTGCACATGGTGAAGGCCGATTTGTGCATAAAACCTCGGAGGTGCAAACTTTGGCTGACGCTGGACTCACGAGTCTCGTATATACCGACGATAAGGGACATCCAGAAACGAGCTATCCCGGTAACCCTAATGGATCCGCGGCAGGACTTGCTGGTCTGTGTAATGAGGATGGACGAGTAACCATTATGATGCCTCACCCGGAACGAGTCGTATTACGTTCACAGCTATCCTTTGCGCCAGTGAGTACATCACGGATTACTCCATGGATGGGGCTGTTTGATAACGCCTGGCGTTTCGTCAAAGGAATCTGAGATAGAGATGGATTGGGTTGGTGTGGATCCACTTCGCCAAGTGGTGAGTCGAGATGCAGCAATGGCACAGATCGACTGGCTAAATATTCATTGGCAGGTTGATATCCCCGATTTTGGGTATTATTTTTGGTGGGACGACAAAGGTCTGTCGCTTAAGTCGGCGGCGTTTGATTTCCGTTCCAGAGTACATATCGATTTTGTTGAGGGTACTCAAGCACGCCGTATCAAGGCTGTGACCGGTGAAGCACTGACCCGAGCAATGGGTTGCCAGAAAGGGTTGCGTCCTGCGATTTTTGATGCAACTGCGGGTCTAGGTGGTGATTTGAGCGTTCTTGCGAATGTCGGTTGCGCGGTTTACGCGGTTGAGCGACAGCCGGTAGTGGCTGCTTTGTTAAAAGATGCGCTGCGTCGTCATGCTATAGACGGCGATGCTGGTTGGTGTGAGCGTGTGCAATTGCAGTGTGCGGACAGTCGTGATCTCATGTCGCATATTTCGCATGGTGTCGTTTATATTGACCCAATGTTTCAAAAAGACCGTAAATCAGCTCCTTCGTTATCGATGCAGGTTTTGCATACTCTAGAAGGAACAACAGAACGGCCTGAACAACTCATCGATGCTGCTCTGGATTCGGGTGCGGCCCGAGTTGTCGTCAAGCGGCCAATCAGAGCTGATTTTTTGGCCGGTCGCTCACCTTCATCGCAAGTGAAGGGCAAAACAGTTCGCTTCGATTTGTATTCCCGACGGAAACTAACGGATGCGGATGCGATTCCACATCAGGGATTGATTGACGGATGATGGATTGGAATCAATTGCTCTCGACCGCTCGCATGGAGCACAACCACGCTTGGGTGCAGCAGCAGCTGGGAGATGAGCGCAGTCAGTGGCAACGTGATCATGATCGTCTTATTTTTTCGGGTGCTTTCCGGCGTTTGGCGGTTAAAACGCAGGTGCATTCGTTGTCGGATAATGACCACGTACACACTCGTCTTTCTCATTCCTTGGAGGTTGCATCGGTTGGTCGATCGTTGGGTGTGCGGCTTGGCCGTTGGATGCGAGAGCAAGGATTACTGTCAGACCAGTATTCCGACCTGGGGATTGGTACTTTGGTTCAGGCTGCTTGCTTAGCGCATGATATTGGTAATCCACCATTTGGTCATGCAGGGGAGCTGGCCATACGTCAATTCTTTGAGTCTAGACCGGATTATTTGGATGGATTAACACACGCCGAGCGTTCAGATCTCTTGGGGTTTGAAGGAAACGCACAGGGATTTCGGGTGATCACCTGTCTCGAGCGTCATTGGTTTGATGGTGGAATGCGTTTGACGGCTGCTGCGCTTGGTACCTTTTTAAAATACCCATTTACTGCGGATTCTCTGTTTGGTCAGACCAATTGCAAACACGGAGTTAATCAAGCGGAACTTCCATTTATGCGGGAGTTAGCGTCTCACTTAGGCCTCGTGGAGAAGATACCTGACGCTTGGGCTCGTCATCCGCTTGTGTATGCGGTCGAGGCTGCTGACGACATTTGTTACGCACTGATCGATCTGGAAGATGCGGTCGAGCTCGGACATCTCGATTACGAGGAAGTGTCTTTGATCATGAAGGAGCTTGTTGACCGCGGCGCGAGACGGAATTTGTATGAACAACTCCTTGACGACTCGAAAGCGAAGCTTGAGCTATTGCGCTCAGCAGCGATCGATGCCCTAATAAATGAAGCTCAAGCAAGATTTCAATCACACTACAACGATATTCTCGAAGGCGTCTTTGACGAAGACTTACTCGATTGGCGGCAGGACTCCGCCGGCGAAGTTATTCAGCGAGCGAAAACCTTGGCCCGTGAGCGTATCTATATCGACCTAACCAAACAGGCTGATGAGGGTCGTTGTGATCATTTATTAGGTGGAGTGTTATCACATCTGATAACTGGCGCTGAGGCTTTCTCTCACTCTGATGGAGGCAGGACCAGTATTAACTTAAAAGCACACGATGCAGTGATCCGTCTTGGTAAATTCAGGCCTCAACCAGAGGACTCAAAATATCAGCGTTTGATGAGAGTGACGGATTATGTCTCTTCAATGACGGATAGGTATCTAATTCGGTTAGCTGATGATCTGACTCGGTTGAATTACCTTGCCATTGATTCGTGCAGGAATTGACCAACATATTCAGCAATTATGGGTTGTGCATCCGCCGTTGGATGTAGCCCATCGTCTTGAAACAGACTCCGATCAAGCGCCACAGGCTCTAAAAAAAATGGTAGATAGGATACACCGGTCTCTTTGGCGATCGAGTCCTGCGCATTTCGAAATGCGCGCGTGAAGGGGCCTCCATAATTTCGTGGTAGTTCAACACCGGCGTAGAGGACTTGAGCCCCCATTGCTTCTACAAGAGCAAACATGGATTTTAAGTTTTCTCGCATTGTCTCTAAAGGTAGACCGCGCAGTCCGTCATTCGCCCCTAGAATAATGAGTACTGAATTGGGTTGATGGCGATCCAACAAACCAGGAAGACGTGATAGGCCTCCAGTAGTAGTTTCTCCTGAAATCGAAGCATTTAAAACGTGCACATCTGTCCCCAATAATCGCCTAGCATTAATGGCTAGGATATCGACCCAACTGCTACCCTGATCGAGTCTATAACCGGCACTCAAACTGTCACCAACGACCAGGAGTGTCGGCATAGCGAATGCAGGTGAGATCAAAGTCAACCAAAGGAAAAAGACGCGTAATGTCTGCACAACCAGTCCTTCATGTTCGCAATGTGTCACACGGGTTCGAAGACCATACCGGTCATCATTTGTCAGTTTTAGAGTCTCTCGAGCTGAAGATCAACCCTGGAGACAGTTTAGCCATTGTTGGTCCGTCGGGCGCTGGTAAAAGTACGCTATTGTCACTGTTGGCTGGTCTGGATGTGCCGGGGTCTGGTGATATTCTGTTTAATGGAGAGGCGTTCAGTGGTTTGACCGAAGATCAGCGTGCGAATATTCGTCGCGGTCGCATTGGGTTTGTATTTCAAAGTTTCCAACTTTTACAGGGTTTAACGGCTTTGGAAAATGTCATGTTGCCACTCGAGTTGATGGGTCTGTCAGTAAAAGAATCGAAACAACGCTCGACCAGGTGGCTTGATCGTGTGGGCCTCAGAGCCCGCACGCATCACCGGCCCAGGATGTTATCAGGCGGCGAGCAACAACGCGTCGCTGTCGCTAGGGCATTTGTTAGTGAGCCTTCACTTTTATTTGCCGACGAACCGACCGGTAATCTCGATCGTAAGACTGGCGAGTCTATAACTGATCTATTGTTTAGCCTGAATCGAGAGACCGGTACAACTCTTATCCTGGTCACCCATGACGAGCGCCTCGCTGGTCAGTGTCAACGCTTACTCCATCTGGAAGATGGACAACTGAATGAGGTCCCTGCGTGATAGCATTACGGCTCTTGTGGCGCGAGTTTTCGAGCGGCCAACTGACGCTATTAGCTCTGGCAATTGTCGTGTCCGTCGCTGCAATGACCACCACTGAAGTACTGACCGATCGCATAGACCGCGCGATGCGCTCTGATGCTGCCGCTTTACTTGGTGGCGACCTAAAACTGACGGGCCCCCGTCCTATTCAGACGGAGTGGCTGGTAGCAGCTGAATCGATGGGCGTTCTCGCAACGGAGACCATTGAATTCCCGTCGGTTATTGGCCGTGGTTCGACCTTTGAGTTAACGGGCGTAAAAATTATTACCGATGGGTATCCTCTCAAAGGGCAGCTCGAAATTTCCGATAGTCGGGCGGGGATTGGCTATCCGGCCTCGAGAATTCCAGATCCTGGTACTGCTTGGGCTGACCCTCAGTTAGTATCGAAACTTGATATCGATGTTGGAGATCAAGTTTCTGTTGGTGAGACCGAACTTGAAATCACCAAGATCCTTATTTTCGAGCCAGACCGTGGTGGTTCGTTTGTGTCACTGACACCAAGACTACTCATGAATCAGGTCGATTTAGAGTCCTCTCAACTGATTCAGCCGGGAAGTCGCGTCCGCTATATCACGTTATTTGCCGATGGCGATATTAAGGGATTTCAAGCTTTTGTCGAACCAAAACTCGATATCAGTCAGCGGTTGAGTGGTGTCGTGGATGGTCGCCCTGAGGTCGGTAATGCAGTGACACGAGCAACCACTTATCTATCCTTGGCGGGGCTATTGACGGTTCTATTGTCCGGCGCTGCAATTGCTATGACGGCTAATCGGTGGGCCTCAGATCACGTTACCGACAGTGCGTTGTTTCGAACATTCGGGCTGAGTGGTCGTGAGACATTCAAGATTTTCGCTACGGAGCTTGTGGTCCTGGGTGGTGTGGCCAGTAGTCTTGGCGTAATTATCGGTTATGCCTTACAGATCATTTTGATCGATGCCATCGCGGGACTTCTGACAATTAGCTTACCCGAGCCCAGTGGTCAACCTGCCTTTTTGGGTCTGTTGACCGGCTTTGTCACACTATTTGGGTTTGCGGCACCGGCATTAATCCTGCTCGCGAACGTGCCGCCAATCCGTATTCTTAAGCGCGATTACCCGGTCGCTATTATGGGACAAATTGGTCGTTATGGGTTTGCACTTTTTGCGGTCGGGACGCTCGGATATCTTTACAGTAACGACTGGCGTCTCACTGCTTGGGTATTAGTAGCTGTCGTCATACTTGTAGCTGCAGTTACGCTGATTGGGCGCGTCGTCATCCGGGGCCTTAGTCCGTTAGAGCGATTGGGTCCGGCTTGGCGGTTTGGTATACAGCAGTTGATTCGAGATCCTGCATCCTCGGGCGGTCAACTGATGGCATTTTCGCTGACGGCACTCGCTGTTGCTATGGTTGCGTTAATTCGATTCGATCTAATTTCTACTTGGGAAACACAGGTGCCAAATGACGCCCCCAATACCTTCGCCTTGAATATTACCGATCAGGATCAAGCCGATTTTATTCAGGCAGTGACCTCAAAAGGTGGTGATTTGGCACCCTTATATCCTATTGTTCGGGGACGGTTGGAGTCTGTGAACGGAACGCAATTGGTTGAGCATCTAGATGGGAACGAGCCGCCAAGATCTGTCAGACGTGAATTGAGCTTGACCGAATCGGGAGTACTTGGTCGCGACAATTCAATTGATCGCGGGCGTTTTTTTACGTCCACTGATGGTCCCGGTCTCGTCACTGTTGAGTCAAAGCTTTTCGAAGAACTAGAGTTAGAAATCGGGGATGTTATTGTTTACAACATTGGGCCAGATCAGGTTTCGGCTGAGGTTGTTGGTACCCGCAAGGTTCATTGGGAATCGATGCTTCCAAACTTTTTTATGATTTTTTCACCTGGGACCCTCGAGCCATTTCAGGCGACACGATTGACTAGTATGCGTCTTCCGAATCCGTCGGTGCAGACGGCTGAGATCAGTAGTGAGTTTCGACAAGTGACTTTGCTTTCGGTGGACGCAATTTTGAATCAGATCCGTGACATCCTTGGGCGTGTCTCTCAGGCTGTCAGCATAGTGCTCTATTTTGTTCTGGCGGGCGGTATTCTGGTGCTAGCGGCAAGCATCCAAACATCACTTCCTGAACGTCGCAAGGAGGCAGCGATCCTCAGGAGTCTCGGTGGCTCTGACAATTTGTTGTCGCAGTCGCAATGGGCTGAATTTCTAACCTTGGGGGTTGTCAGCGGCGTTTTGGCAGCGCTTAGCACTGATTTTTTAAGTTGGTTTCTCTACTCAAAGATTCTCAATCTTGAGTGGTCATCGAATTGGCAGGTATGGTTACTTGCGCCATTAATAACAGGTGCTATCGTTGGAGTGATAGGTCGTTTGTCAGCGAAGCAGGCGCGACAAATGTCGCCAGCCCTGCTATTAAAAATTGCAGATACATAAAAAGTTGGATTCATTGAAGCGTTATGCACCATTAGTTGCCGCATGTCTGTTGGCTGGATTAGTTGCGTTTCCATTTCTGCGTAACTTGGCTACCGGTGAGCGCGGAATGCCCGGTGCTCAAATTGGTGGACACTTTACACTTCAAACATCCGCAGGCCCTTTGGATACAGCATCCTTGGGAACAGAATTAACCATGATTTATTTTGGTTACACCTACTGTCCTGATGTCTGCCCGACTGAGCTTGCGCGGATGGCACATGTATATAAGGGGCTTGGTAGCGATAAGACCCGTGTCTCTGGGCTGTTCGTCACCGTCGATCCTGAACGTGACACGGTTGCGGCTGTCACCGAGTACGCCCAGGCATTTGATCCCGCTTTCAAGGGTCTATCCGGAGACCGCGTAAGGATTGAGCAGGTTATGCGTCGTTATCAGGTGTATGCTCAGAAAGCTGGGAAGGATCCTAGGAACTATACAGTCGATCATTCCTCACGGATCTACCTGATGGACAGAGACGCCAAACTGATGGCCCTTTTTACGATGGATACCGACATCCCCACCATAATAAACCAAGTGAAGAACTTTCTTTGAAGATTGTACTTTGTTTGAATCTTCGAGACGATCGTCGTATTGGGAGTTTTTCTTTTAAGGTTGAAAATTCGGCCATCAAAAATTGTTAACGAGGAGTTTTCATGTCCGATTCCAAGTTGTATCCGGTTGATCCTGCACTTTCGGCGAGTGCTTGGGTAGACGAGAGAACTTATGAAACGATGTATCGTCAATCCATCGAAGATCCAGATACGTTCTGGGCAGAGCAGGCCAAGCGTCTCGATTGGATTCAGTTTCCTACTAAAATCAAAAATACCTCGTTTGCTGCTGGTAATGTTGATATCCGGTGGTATGAAGACGGTATTTTGAACGTTTCATATAACTGCCTTGATCGTCATCTTGTGAGTCGTGGCGATCAAACAGCGATCATCTGGGAAGGCGATGACCCAAGCTCTGATGAGAAAGTAACTTTTCGAGATTTGTACGAGCGTGTGTGTCGTTTCGCGAATGGTCTACGTGCTCAGGGTGTCAAGAAGGGCGATGTCGTCACGCTTTACATGCCAATGATTCCTGAAGCGGTTGTGGCGATGCTTGCGTGTACCCGGATTGGTGCGGTTCACTCGATTGTTTTTGGTGGATTCTCTCCAGACGCCCTGGCTGTTCGTGTAGAGGAATCGGGTTCTAAGACCATTATCACTGCCGACGAGGGTCGTAGGGGCGGCCGTGCTGTTGCACTGAAGGCCAACGTCGATAAGGCAATGAATCTTGAATCATGTAAAGGCGTTGAAAAAATCTTTGTTGTGAAGTGCACGGGCGGTGATGTTGCCATGGGTCCAAAGGATTTGTGGTACCACGACGTGTGCGCCGACCAGTCGGAGGACTGTGACCCAGAGCCAATGAACGCTGAGGATCCGCTGTTCGTACTCTACACTTCAGGCTCAACAGGCAAGCCAAAGGGTCTGAAACACACCACTGGTGGCTATCTCGTTTATACCTCGTTGACCCACCAGTATGTGTTTGACTATAAGGATGGCGATATTTACTGGTGCACTGCTGACGTGGGTTGGATCACGGGTCACTCGTATATCGTGTATGGACCGCTTGCCAATGGTGCAACCACCTTAATGTTTGAGGGTATACCAACATATCCTGATACTTCTCGTGTCGGTCGTGTTATCGAAAAGCACAAGGTCAACCAGTTTTATACAGCACCCACGGCTATTCGGTCGTTGATGGTAAAAGGGGAGGGTGTGCTCGGTGACTCGGATCTTTCATCACTTCGCCTTTTGGGTTCGGTCGGGGAGCCAATTAATCCGGAGGCTTGGGAATGGTATCGTCGTGTTTTCGGTGAAGGGAAATGTCCAATCGTTGACACATGGTGGCAGACAGAGACCGGTGGCATCATGATAGTGCCATTGCCGGGAGCAACCGCGGCAAAGCCCGGCTCGGCAACCTTGCCATTCTTTGGTGTACAGCCAGCGCTAGTTGATAATGATGGAAATATCCTTGAGGGTGCTGCGGATGGTAATCTCGTGATTCTTGACTCTTGGCCGTCATCGGGCCGCAGTTGCTGGGGGGATCATGAGCGGTTTGAACAGACTTATTTCTCTTCATTTGCGAATCGTTATTTCACGGGCGACGGTGCGCGTCGTGATGAGGATGGATATTACTGGATTACCGGCCGTGTCGATGACGTATTGAATGTTTCGGGTCATCGGATGGGCACCGCTGAAATAGAGTCTGCGATGGTTGCCCATAGTGCGGTCGCTGAAGCTGCGACAGTCGGCTATCCACATAATATTAAAGGTGAGGGTATCTACGTCTATGTAACCTTACAGCAAGGCGTTGAACCGACGGAGGAGCTTCGTATCCAACTTAAGAATCAAGTGCGTTCTGAGATAGGACCTATCGCATCACCCGACTTCATTCAGTGGGCACCAAGCTTACCGAAGACCCGATCGGGTAAGATCATGCGACGTATTCTGCGGAAAATTGCCGCTAATGATTATGGTACATTGGGTGACACGTCAACGCTGGCGGACCCTTCAGTTGTTGATGAATTGATCGATAATCGGATGAATCGCTAATTTACCAATACACCTCGCAATACCCGCTAGGTAGAATTGTCGTGGATTTTTTAATAAAAAGCGCACAAATTTGTGGTTGTTTTCGCATATCTCTAAAACTTTGGTATCTTTGGAGACTAGTCAGTAACGGATTTACGTTATGCATCATTGCAAGATTGTGATCGCGGATGATCACCCCTTATTTCGAGCAGCTCTGAAGCAAGCTGTGTCCAAGGTAGCCAAACAGGTAGACATTGTTGAGGTATCCTCAATGGCTGGGTTGCAAGATGCGGCATCGGAGCACAATGATGCGGATTTGGTACTTTTAGATTTAACAATGCCTGGAGCCAGCGGTTTCTCGAGTCTTGTTTACTTGAAAGGACAGAGTCCAGAAATGCCAGTGGTTGTTGTGTCTGGAAGTGAAGACCATACAGTTATCCGTCGGTCGATTGAGTATGGTGCGCTTGGGTTCATTCCTAAGAGTGTTGCTCTAGAAACGATAGTTGAGGCGGTCCAGGCGGCGCTTGAAGGTGAGGCGTGGATACCTGACGATGTGAATCTTGATGCGCCTGTTGTCGAAGACAAAGAAGCAAAAATCGCTGAAGGGATTGCTTCGCTTACGCCACAGCAGTTCCGTGTGCTGGTGATGTTGATGCAGGGACTTCTGAATAAGCAAATCGCTTACGATTTGGATGTCAGTGAGGCAACTGTCAAGGCCCATGTCACAGCTATCCTCAGAAAACTCAAAGTTCACTCACGAACGCAGGCTGTCATTGCCGCCCGATCATTGGACATTGAGTCACTGGCCAGCTGAGTCTTCGTTTGGGTTCCATCCACCCAGATCGCGCCATCGATTGACGATTTCGCAAAATAGTTGTGCGGTTAAGTCGGCGTCGTAGCAGGCCGAGTGTGCTTCCTCATGATTAAAATCTAAACCTGCCGCGCCACAAGCTCTTGCGAGCACGGTTTGACCATATGCGAGCCCACCAAGCGTGGCGGTATCAAAACATGAGAATGGATGGAAGGGTGCGCGCTTCACCCCTGATCGCCTTATAGCCTGGTTGAGAAATCCAAGATCGAAGTGAGCATTGTGACCGACCAATACCGCGCGATTACACCCATGATGCTTAATTGCATCACGTATTGGTTTAAACATGCGACTGAGCGCCTCTTTTTCAGTCTCAGCCATACGCAGAGGGTGGTAGGGATCGATACCTGTAAACTCGAGCGCTGCGGGCTCAAGGTTAGCACCATCAAATGGCTCGATATGGGCATGGACCTGATCGTGAATGAAAATCGTACCGTCTTCATCCATATTCATCGTTACCATAGCGATCTCAAGCAACGCATCGGTTTCCGCATTGAAACCACCAGTTTCGAGATCAACTACCACGGGCAAGAATCCGCGAAAACGTTCGCCAAGCCGTGTTTTCTTTTTTTTCTTCTGTATTTCGTTTGAGTCGCCGTCATGCGACACAACATCGGGCTCAATCATATGAGGCTCCATGTAACGGGCTCTCCACCACGGAGTAAACGGACTTCGCTTTCACCCAATGCTTTGGCGAGTGGGATTGACGATTCTTTTTTGATAAGCGTCACGGTATCGGTATTCCTTGGAAGACCGTAAAAATCGGGGCCATTAAAACTTGCGAATGCCTCAAGTGCATCAAGCTTATCGTGAGCTTCAAAGACCTCAGCGTAGAGCTCTAAAGCGAAGGGTGCGGTATAGCACCCAGCGCATCCACAGTCAGATTCTTTGTCACCAATAGCATGAGGCGCGGAATCAGTTCCCAGAAAGAATTGACCTGCGCCCGAGGTTGCCGCCTCGATCAGAGCATCTCGATGTGAGCCACGTTTCAGTATCGGTAGGCAATATAAGTGAGGTCGGATACCCCCTGCCAGCATATCGTTACGTTCATACATCAAGTGATGTACCGTAATGGTTGCACCCATCTCTGGGTGTGCTTTGACAAAATCAACAGAGTCCTTGGTGGTAATGTGTTCGAGAATGACACGCAGAGTGGGTAGTCGCTCCATCAATGGGCCCAGAGTCCTACCGAGAAATACGGCCTCGCGATCAAATATGTCGATTGAGCGGTCTGTGACCTCACCATGGATCAAAAGTGGTAGACCGGTCTCGGCCATTGTTTCGAGCGTTTTCATCACGCCATTAAGATTCGCCACACCGGCATCAGAATTGGTTGTTGCACCTCGTGGGTAGAGTTTGACTCCGTGCACGTGAGCGGATGCAGCAGCCTCTCGAATTGTGCTTGGGCTGAGTTCAGGGGCGAGATAGAGTGTCATCAGTGGGTCGAACGACATATTCGATGGCAGCGCGCCGAGGATACGCTCGCGATAGCCCAGAGCAGCTCCCACCGTGGTCACAGGAGGCTTGAGGTTCGGCATCACAATGGCGCGACGAAACGTTCTAGCGGTGTCAGGGACAGTGGTCGGTAGAGCGGCGCCGTCACGGAGATGCAGGTGCCAGTCATCGGGACGGGTGAGAGTCAATTCCACAAAATAATCCTTCATCAAGGCCTGATAGGGTAGAGGAAAACGACAATTCATTCATCCGTTTCAGGGTAAAGACTCTGCAACTTTCTTATGCTCTGGTATCATGCGCGGCCAAGTCACAGCGTCGCTTAGGATTTTTTTTGATGTCGGATATTAAAAAGGTCGTTTTGGCATACTCTGGCGGTCTGGATACCAGTGTGATTGTGCGTTGGCTTCAGGAAACTTATCAGTGTGAGGTGGTAACCTTTACGGCTGATTTGGGTCAGGGCGAGGAAGTTGAGCCGGCGCGCGCAAAGGCCAAGGCACTCGGCGTGAAAGAAATTTACATCGAGGATTTGCGCGAAGAGTTCGTTTCCGAGTACGTGTTTCCGATGTTTCGAGCAAATACAATCTATGAAGGGGAATATTTGCTTGGCACATCCATCGCGCGTCCCCTGATTACCAAGCGTTTGGTAGAGATCGCCGAAGAGACTTGCGCGGATGCTATCAGTCATGGTGCGACGGGCAAGGGTAACGACCAGGTACGTTTTGAGCTGGGTGCGTATGCACTAAACCCCGCGGTCCAAGTCATTGCCCCGTGGCGTCAATGGGACCTGACTTCGCGTGACACACTGCTTAAATATTGTGAACAACGCGACATCCCGGTTGAACAGAAACGCGGGAAAAAATCACCTTACTCGATGGACGCCAATCTACTTCACATCAGCTACGAAGGTGCGATCTTGGAAGACCCATGGACAGAGCCTGAAGAAGATATGTGGCGGTGGTCTGTTTCTCCAGAAATGGCCCCTGACCAGCCTGAAGAGATCATCTTAGGCTTCAAAAAAGGCGACCCGGTGAGCCTCAATGACCAAGCGATGTCGCCGGCGAGTTTGCTTGCCGAACTCAACGCGATAGGTGGTCGGCATGGTATTGGCCGTTTGGATATCGTTGAAAACCGCTATGTAGGTATGAAATCACGAGGTTGTTATGAAACACCGGGTGGAACCATCATGCTGAAAGCGCACCGCGCACTCGAATCGATCACTCTGGATCGCGAGGTCGCCCACTTTAAGGACAGTTTGATCGCGAAATATGCTGATCTTGTGTACAACGGGTACTGGTGGTCGCCAGAGAGAAAGATGATGCAGTCCGCCATCGATGAATCGCAGACAGACGTGAATGGCGAGGTTAGATTAAAGCTTTATAAGGGCTCTGTCGCGGTTACCGGTCGTCGTTCAGGTCAGTCTCTGTTTGATGAAGCGATCGCAACTTTTGAGGATGATTCTGGTGCATATAACCAAAAGGATGCGGAGGGTTTTATTAAACTCAACGCACTTCGGTTAAGGACCGCTGCCAAGAAGGGCCGTACACTGCGGGAATAATTTAAAGGCTCTGTTTGCCTTTATACTCACATAGGTCGGAAATTAGACAATTGGCACAGTCTGGCTTCCGTGCTTTACACACATAACGTCCGTGCAAAATCATCCAATGGTGTGCATCTTTTAAGAATTCCTTTGGAATCGAGCGTACGAGCCGGTCTTCGACTTTTCTGACATCTTTGCCTGGAGCAATCCTCGTCCTGTTTGCAAGCCGAAAAATATGGGTATCGACAGCCATAGTAGGTTCGCCAAAGGCTGTGTTCATGACCACGTTGGCAGTTTTACGACCAACTCCCGGTAATGCCTCTAAAGCATCGCGAGTTCTTGGGGTTTCCCCACCATGCTTCTCAAGCAAAATGGTACAGGTCTTCATCATATTCTCTGCTTTTGAGTTATAGAGACCAATGGTTTTAATGCAGTCTTTGACGGCATCGATTCCGAGCAAAAGGATGGCTTCTGGCGTATTTGCCTGTGGATAAAGCTTGCGTGTTGCCCGATTGACTGAGATATCTGTCGCTTGTGCAGAGAGTAAAACCGCAATCAAGAGCTCAAATGGCGTTGTCCATTCGAGTTCTGTTGTTGGATTGGGATTTTGATCTCTGAGACGCGTAAATATTTCCGTACGGACATCTCTATTCATGAGATATCTCCAGTCGTTCGAACTCGACGCTCTTTACTACTAAGTTGAGTTTTTGGTCTGAATCGATTGAGTGTTTTCTGGATGACTTGATGTATAGCGATTAGCATCCCAAGGGCGATAAATGCACCAGGGGGTAGGGCCGCTAAAATGAGTGTGTCTGAGACCCACTCGCGGATGGCACCGAGGCTGACTAGCACCAAGAAAAAACCAAGGCCCTGGGCTATGCCATCCATGGTGCTGATCAGCAACGGTTCCTGTCGGGCGAGGGCTTCAGCGCGTCCAAGTATTAAACAGTTAGTCACAATCAGTGGTAGGAAGATACCGAGTGATTGATACAAAGGGTAATCAAATGCTTGAATCAATAGTTCTGCAGAAGTGGTCAGTGCCGCAATCACGAGAACAAAAGCGGGCAGTCGGATGGCTTCATCGACGAGGTGTCTAATCAGGCTAATTGATGCATTGGACATAACCAACACAAAAAGTGTGGCGAGCCCAAGACCGATTGCGTTGTCCACGGTATTGGATACCGCTAAGAGTGGACACAGTCCTAGCAGTTGAATCAGCCCCGGATTTTGGTCCCATAGGCCTCGGAGCCAGACTGTGGAGAGTTTCACTTCCCACCCTCCAGGACCTGTGGATGGGTTTTAAAGTAGCCCAGCGTCTCAGCCAATGCGTCGACCACAGCTCGCGGTGTAATGGTCGCACCAGTAAAGCTATCGAACTGTCCACCATCTTTAGTCACAGCCCATGCTGTGGGACTCAGATCCTCATATCTCAGACCATTGAATTGTAAAATCCAATCGGTTTTTTGGGTGTCGATTTTATCACCAAGTCCCGGTGTTTCTTTGTGGTCGATGGCTCGAACCCCGACGATTCGTTGTTCGAGGTCAAGCGCGAGAAGTAACTTGATCGTCCCACTGTACCCCTCGACTGCACGAAATGGGATTACCGCACCGATCTGTAGTTGGTCATTATCAATTGGGGTCACCGGTAATGGGTTTATGAGTGAAACCGGTGCGTCGGTAGCTAATACTTTATAAACCGGGTTGCCGATTTTGCCATCAGTGAGGAGGGGCTTGGCGAGCGAATATAGCCGCTCAATCCGGGCCTTTTCTTTCGATTCAATAATCATGGGCTCCGTGATCACGTAAATAATACCGACAAAGGCGCTGGCAATCAGACCAAAGAGTGCGAGGCGAAAGGTCATCATCGTCCTCCCGAGCCCTTTACACTGGACTCATGACCCATAATGCGTGGTCTTGTGTAGTGATCAATCATGGGCGCAGTGAAGTTCATCAGCAGCACCGAAAAAGCAATCGCATCCGGATATTGTCCGTAGGTCCTCATCGAGTAGGTTAGAACACCAACGCAGATCGCAAACCAGAGTCGTCCCCTAGGGCTCGTGGCTCCAGAAACGGGATCTGTCAGAATGAAAAATGCAGCGAAGATACCTGCGCCCGCGATTAGGTGCACCCAAACAGGTGTCGCGGTGTCAGGATCGATACTGAAAAATGCGCTAATCACAATCAGAGTGGCCAAGAGCCCGACAGGGGTATGCCAGGTGATGACACGCTGATAGATGAGCCACAAGCCACCTAACAGGTAGGACAATGCGACCCACTCATAGCCATAAATAAGACCAAGATGGGCTTTAGTAAAGAGTGGATGATCTGAAGCCTCTATCGCAGTCAGTGAGAGGAATTGGGTTCTATAGAGATCCAGCATGGTGGCGCCTGTAAGCGCGTCATTCGCCTGACCAACATACGCTGCCCAGGCAGCGCTGATGCTTGGTGTTGTTAATGGATTTATCCAGAAAGTTGTCATTGCAACGGGCGCTGAAATCAGCATCAACGCGTATCCGAGCATGGCAGGATTAACAGGATTTTGACCAAGCCCCCCATAAAGATGCTTGCCAAGGATGATTGAGGAACCGCTAGCAGCGACGATCAACCACCATGGTGCTGCCTGAGGCAGTGACAGTGCGATCAGAACACCCGTGAGTGCGGCCGAGAGATCCCTAAGGCGTGGCATGAGTGCGCGGCCGCGCAATGAAATACAGAGCGCCTCCGTAGCAACCGCTGTGAAGATAGAAGTCGCTAGATTGAATAGAACCCCTGGCCCAAAAAAGATCGTCATGGCGACGATACCTGGAATCAATGATATCAATACCGAACGCATCACGATTGCGGTATTCCTAGGTGGGTAGGCAGGCCGTTTGATCATGAGGCCGCTTCCCGGGCTTTCCTAGCTTTTTCAAGGGCCTCGCTGCTTTTCGCTTTGCGTGTTAGACGTTTAAGGTCCTGCTCTGCAGCGATTCGTTTTAATCGTAGATTGCGTGTTTCGAATCGTTCTCGCGCCTCTGATGATCGTAGCCGTTTGGCCGAAATTTCTTTGGTTTGAAACCAGCCAAGCCGAAACCATTCAGCGAGCGGAATATGACTCGGACACACTGTATCGCAAGCGGCGCACTCTACACAGTCCGTCAGGCCCTCGTGAATTGCGTGATTTAAGGCCCCTCCTTTGAGGGCAAAAAGCATCAGTTGTGGTTGCAGACGGACGGGGCACACGGTTGCACATGCGCCGCAGCGGATACAGGGTGACTCTGGTTGAAGCTCTACGCTGCGGGCTAATAAGCAATTCGTTGTTTTCGTGATTCCTGCAGCAAAATCAGTGATTGCGAAACCCATCATTGGGCCACCAACCGTGATTGAGTCGAGAAGTTCTGGATCTGTACCTGCTGCTTCAATCAAATCAGTAATTGGTGTTCCAATGGGTGCTATTACATTTCTTGGTCTGGCTAAGGCTTGCCCGGTAAGCGTGACCAGTCGGTCTGTTATCGATTTACCATCGATGGCTCTCGACAGATCAATCAACGTCCCTGGGTTGTGGACGATCACACCCGTCTCGACGGACCGAGATCCAGTCGGGATCTCAATACCTAGCGTCAACCATACCAATTGTCTTTCAGATCCTGACGGATATTTAGGATCGAGCAGCACGATATCGAAGAAACAGTTCGAATGATATTGCTTGAGAACTCCCTCAATCGCTGTCAGTGCTTCGGGTTTGTTATTTTCGATTCCGATAACAATCGTCTTGATATCAAGTGCCTGAGATAGAAGATAAGCGCCCCGAATCATGGAGTGAGTATCGATCTGCATCAGGGTATCGTCGGCGGTTATATATGGCTCACATTCAGCGCCGTTGATAATCAGTGTCGTAGTGCCGTCTATCCATCTTTTGAGACTGGGGAAGCTGGCTCCGCTCAGCCCTAAAACACCCGCCTCTATTGCTCGATCCCTCAATGTATTTGCGTCAAACGGCCAACTAAGGGGATTCAGAGATTCCTGGGTATCGGATCCATCAGGCTCTATAACGATGCAGGAACTGCGCTCTCCGGAGGGATGGGTCATCGCATGATCAGTGATATCAACGACAATGCCCGCGCGTGAGGCGACATGGATGATCCCACTGTGACAACGAATAATCGGAGTTCTTTTTGCGACTTGATCACCGATAGAGACGATTGACTCGCCGGGGCCGCCTCCTGAGAAATGGATAGGAAATGTCAGTCGCGTTGGCGTATTAACGAACGAACAGGGTTCCGCTGTCGAGAGGGCCTTATAAGTCTCAGTATATATACCACCCTCCAGCTTGCGCTCACAATGTCTGATTTGGTAGTCAGCCATGCTTCATCTCAATCCTTTCAAACCGGTCTGATGAAATCATATTAGGATGCTGTGGCGTCCAGAAATTGGATACTTTCGGTCTTGGCACCATGTCTATGCAATCCACAGGGCACGGGTCAACGCATAGGTCACAGCCTGTACAGTCATCCATAATAACGGTATGCATAAGCTTTGTGGCACCGACGATTGCATCCACCGGACATGCCTGAATACACTTCGTGCATCCGATACATTCGTCTTCAATAATGAGTGCAACCAAGTCCTGCTCGATAATATTTTTATCAGCATCCAGCGCAAGAGAGTCAACACCCAGAAGATTCGCGATGCGATCAACTGTGGCTTGTCCGCCCGGTGGGCAAAGATTTATCGCCTCTCCATATGCTATCGCTTCGGCATAGGGTTTGCACCCTGGGTGCCCGCACTGACCGCATTGCGTTTGTGGGAGCAGTGCGTCGATAGGATCGACCAAAGGATTTCCGTTGACCTTGAATGCTTTTGATGCGTACTGGAGTAATAGTCCCCCGATCAAGCCGATCGCTGAGAGCCCGATGACGGCTGCACCAATTGACACGATACCGTCTGTCACAGTCGGATCATTCCGCTAAAGCCCATGAACGCGAGAGCCATAAAACCAGCAGTAATCAGCGCGATGGAAGCGCCTTGGAATGGTTCGGGGATATCGGCCAGTTGCAAGCGCTCACGAACCCCGGCGAACAATATTAAAACTAACGAGAACCCTAATGCCGCGCCAAGTCCATAAAATACAGATTCGACGAGCGTGTAGGCCCGGGCGGTGTTTAATAGAGCAACTCCCAAAACGGCGCAATTGCTCGTGACCAGTGGAAGATAAATACCAAGTACGCTGTGTAGTAGTGGTGATGCCTTCTTTACGGCAAGCTCGGTAAATTGAACGGCTACGGCGATTGCCATAATGAAAGCCAATGTCCGTAGCCACATCGCGTCCAATGGAATTAGAAAAAGACTCTGCAGCAGGTAGGCTACGACAGAAGATAAGGTGAGAACAAAGGTCGTAGCGAACGACATACCGAGGGCGCTGTCAATTCGTGACGAGACGCCCAAAAACGGGCAAAGCCCCAGAAATTGGACCAACACAAAGTTGTTGACTAGGGCTGCTGAAACAATCAACAGTAATAAATCTGTCAACCGGTCTCTCCAGACAACCCAGAGCGACTGAAAGTAGTATCGAACTTAGACGAACTGCGTGCTATTTTTTTGTGTTCCATCGAATCCCCTTAGCGAACACGTTGGCCAGCCTTAGCGCCTCGATCGGGTTCCAACAAATAAATATCTGATCCGCCGGGGCCTGCTGCGAGGACCATGCCTTCTGATATTCCAAATTTCATTTTTCGAGGCGCTAGATTGGCAATCATGACTGTTTGGCGACCGACCAGGTCTTCGGCCTCATAGGCCCCTTTGATGCCACTGAAAACCTGACGGGTTTCACCGTCAAGATCGAGCGTGAGTCTTAACAACTTGTCGGCACCCTCAACAGCCTCTGCGGCAACGATCGTTACGACTCGTAAATCCACTTTGGTGAAGTCATCAATAGTGCACTCGGGTGCGATCGGTTCGTTATTAGTTGCGACCTCAGATTTTGATGGATTGTCAATTTCATTTACGTCGGGCTGAATCATGGCCTCTACATCTTTCATCTCAATCCGGGTTAACAGTGGCGTGAATGGGGCGATGGTATGATCGAGAATTGTGTCATTCAGGGTCTCATAGTCAAGCGAATCAACTTGAAGGAATTCCTGCACCTTCCCTGCGAGCACGGGCGTCACTGGCTTCAGATAGAGCACTAGCATCCGGAATGCATTTATGGCCGTGGTGCAGATCGGCTGTACTTCTGCGAGCGTATCTTCGTTCTTAGCGAGCTGCCATGGTGCAACAGCCGCTATCCAGACGTTGACGTCATCAGCGAGTGCCATGATTTCGCGTGTGGCTTTGGAGAACTCTCTCTTTTCAAAGGCAGAACGAATATTTGGGCCTTTGGCTCGGATGGCTTCGATCAGTTCGGGATTCGCTAGATCAGCAGACAACTGACCGTCGAATTTCTTAGTAATGAATCCAGCGGTCCTGCTCGCGATGTTTACGAGTTTTCCGACCAGATCCGAATTGACCTTCTGTACGAAATCCTCGAGTGAAAGATCAATGTCCTCGATGTGAGCAGAGAGTTTGGTTGCAAAGTAATAGCGCAAGTATTCAGGATCCAAATGATCGAGATAGGTACGTGCCTTGATAAAGGTTCCCCGGGACTTCGACATCTTCCGCCCATCAACAGTCACGAAACCATGCACATTCACACCGGTTGGCGTGCGGTAATTTGCTTGATTCAGCATTGCTGGCCAGAAAAGGCAATGAAAATTTACGATATCCTTACCGATGAAGTGATAGACCTCTGCATCACTTTTGGGACTCCAAACAGAATCGAAGTCAAAGTCGTTCTTGTCACACCACTCTTTAAAAGCACCCATGTAGCCGATTGGTGCGTCGAGCCACACATAAAAGAACATTCCCGGATGATCGGGGACCTCGAAGCCGAAGTATGGGGCATCACGAGAAATGTCCCAACTCTTGAGTCCACCCTCTATCCACTCAGCGAGCTTGTTGGCAACTTCTGATTGCAACCGACCTGACCGAGTCCAGGCTTTCAAGAACTCCGCATGCTGGTCAAGTTCAAAGAAGAGATGCTCTGTGTCCTTGAGCACAGGGACCGCACCGGATAGCGTTGATTTGGGATCTTTAAGTTCTGATGCCTGGTAGGTGGCACCGCAAGCCTCGCAGTTATCACCGTACTGATCATCAGTACCACATTTGGGGCACGTACCTTTGACGTAGCGATCTGCAAGGAACAGTCCTTTCTCTGGATCGAACAGTTGCGAGATGGTCCGCGCTTTGATGCCGCCCGCATCACGGACACGCGAATAGATCAGTTCCGAGTAATGCCGGTTGGCCTCGGTGTGCGTCGAGGAGTAGTGATCAAAATCAATATGGAAATCGCTAAAATCGGACTCATGTTCTGCCTTCACATCAGAGATAAGTTCCTCTGGTGTAATGCCAAGTATTTGTGCGCGGAGCATGATCGCTGTACCGTGAGCATCGTCGGCGCACACATAGACGCACTGATGCCCAGATTGCTTTTGATAGCGAACCCAAATGTCAGTTTGGATATACTCAAGCATGTGGCCTAAATGAATCGATCCATTGGCATAGGGCAGGGCGCTTGTGACTAAAATAGTGCGTTTGTCTGTCGGCACAGGCTGCACTCCTTGTTACGGTGCAAGAGAGATCGCAAGTATACCGTTACTGACGCAAGTTTTGGCTTCCTGTTATTTAAAACGGAGACGATTTTGACCACCTCCATTTATGATCGTGTAATTGCTATCCTCTCAGAGTGTGATGATCCCTATCGTGGAACTAATCTTGGGCGTCACGGCGTTCTCACTCGGTGCGATCTTAACGACGGTGAACTCGGGATTGAGCTCACATTTCCCTACCCTTTGGCTGGGATTACACGGTCGCTTGTCGAACAATTGAAACCGAAACTTGAGGGAATCGACGTTGTCCGGGAAGCGTTCATTCAGGTTTCTCACAAAGTTCCTCTCACCACCGCACGTGAGGGGACAGAATCTATATTGGGTGTTCGGCAGATATTTTGTGTGGCCTCGGGCAAGGGTGGTGTGGGAAAGTCGACAACGGCTGTAAATCTCGCTCTGGCATTGCGGGCTGAGGGAGGACGTGTTGGACTGCTTGATGCGGATATTTATGGGCCTTCCCAGGCCTTGATGCTTGGAGTTCAGGGTCAACGTCCTGAAACACCGGATGGTAAATCATTCAATCCAGTGATCGCGCAAGGTATTTCCGTGATGTCGATGGCATTTTTGCTGACAGAACGCTCTCCAACAATTTGGCGAGGACCTATGGTCAGTGGTGCGTTCACGCAGATGCTCCGCCAGACGAATTGGGGAAATTTAGATTACTTAGTCATCGATTTACCGCCCGGAACGGGGGATATCCAATTGACTCTCAGCCAGCAAGTTCCTGTGAATGGAGCGGTCGTCGTGACTACGCCCCAAGATATTGCATTGCTCGATGCGCGTCGTGGTATCGAAATGTTCAGGCGCGTAGAGGTGCCTGTGCTGGGCGTGATCGAGAACATGTCACTTCACTGTTGTCCAAAATGTGGACACACGGAGCACTTATTTGGAGAAGGCGGCGGTGATAGAATTGCGGCAGAATATGACACTGAATTGCTGGGTGCTCTGCCCTTGGATCTGGAAATCAGGCAACAAACTGATAGCGGTAATCCCTCTGTGATCAGTGATCCGGATGGTTCTGTTGCGTTGGTGTATCGGGATATTGCGCGACGGACAGGGGCGAGACTATCTCTATTTGCTGAGCGGAACGGCTCGAGCAGTTTAATTGCCAAAACCAAAGGGGCCGACGAGTAATCCATGACTATTAAATCTGACCGCTGGATTCAGCAAATGGCAGAAACTCAGGCAATGATTTCGCCATTTGAAGCAGGACAAGTACGAGAGCGTGATGGCGAGAATTTAATCTCGTATGGCACGTCGAGCTACGGCTACGACGTTCGCTGTGCTGATGAGTTCAAAGTATTTACCAATATTTATTCTGCTGTTGTCGATCCAAAAAACTTTGATGACAACAGCTTTATCGATATTGAATCGGATGTTTGTATTATTCCCCCGAATTCCTTTGCGCTCGCACGTACCGTCGAATATTTCAAAATTCCAGGGGACGTGTTGACCATCTGTCTCGGCAAGTCGACTTATGCGCGTTGCGGAATTATCGTAAACGTCACCCCACTCGAA
>PBZS01000085.1 GCA_002730235.1 Gammaproteobacteria bacterium
ATCACCGACTATTTTCAAAATTACTTCTTTGTAACCGCCAAGCTCAGCCTTTGATTCTGAGAGAACTTCTGTCCTCCATCCCTGAGATTCTGCAAATTTCAAATACATTCGTGCAAGATCACCGGCGAATAAGGCAGCCTCATCACCGCCAGTCCCTGCTCTAATCTCAACAAAAGCACTTTTTGAGTCTGCAGGTTCCCTTGGTATCAGAGCTAACTCTAATGCTGATTCAAGTGATAAAAGGGATTCCTTGATCTCGAAAATTTCAGACTCTGCCAGCTTTTGTATGTCCCCATCATCGTTGGAGAGTAAGCTCTCCAGATCCTTCAAATCATTGATGAGCACTCTACGACGCTGTACCAATAGAACAATCGGTTCGACATCACTGTATTCCTGCGAAAAGGCAACAAATTGTACCTGGTTCTCGATTACTTCAGGATCTGATAACAGAGCAGCAAGTTCTTCGTATCGTTCAACAAGTTGATCTAAGCGATTCAGCAGCGTTGGTTTCAATCTGAATCCTCTGTGTCATCAATTGAAAAAAGGCGGTGTGTCGCTTCGAGAAGAGACAAATCACCCTGCTCAGCTGCACCTCGAAGTGCCACCGTTGGCGCATGTAAGAATTTATTTGTCAGATTTCTGCTCAATTGGGCAAGCACTTCATCAGCCGGTCTTCCTGTCTCTAACGCCTTAATAGCACGACCCAGTTCTTGCTCCGATAGGCCCTGAGTTGTATCGCGTAATTGTTTAATCGTATCAACCGCTCTGTACCCGCGAATTTCACGTTGCCATCCATCGAGCGCCTCACTGATCAAAATTTCTGCTTGGCGCGCAGCGTCTTGGCGCTGCCCCAAGCCCTCTTCGACGACAGCCTGCAGATCATCAATCGTGTACAGATATATAGAGTCCAGCTCATCAACCTCGGGTTCAATATCCCGTGGTACTGCCAGATCAACCATAAACATGGGCTTCTGCCGCCTAAACTTCTGCGCCCTTTCAACCATACCCTTTCCTAGCAAGGGAATTGGCGCTCCGGTGGATGTAATCACGATATCTGCATCTTGAATACGTTCAGCAAGTGCTGTGAGAGGCCATGCGTAACCACCAACAGATGCGGCAAGCGTTTCAGCATTAGCAAGTGTTCGGTTGACGACGTCGATTCCGTGCACTCCTTGTCCGCTCATGTGTTCTGCCACCAACTGAATAGTTTCACCCGCGCCTATAAGAACTACTTTGCACAATGACAAATCAGAGAATATTCGACTGGCAAGATTCACTGATGCATAGGCGATGGAGACAGGGTTGCGTCCTATAAGCGTCTCGGTACGGACCCGTTTAGCGACAGCTAGAACCTTCGAGAAAGCTTGCTCAAGCTCGGTACCGCAAGTCCGCGCATCACGCGCAGCGCGGATCGCGTCTTTAAATTGCCCCAAAATCTGAGGCTCACCAAGCACCATTGAGTCGAGTCCTGAAGCCACACGCATCATATGTTGGGCTGCCTCTAAGGCCTTAAGTGCGTACACGTGAGGGGCTAGGATTTCAATATCGACCGAATGATAGCCAGCAAGCCAGCTTAAAACATCAGGCTCTACGGCGTCGTCAATCGCCAGAAAAAGCTCTGTCCGATTACATGTTGACAAAATCGCGCCCTCGCGCACCCCCGGAAATTTTTCCGTTAACTGTACCAACGCATTTGGCAGACACTGCGCATCAAAAGTGACCTGCTCACGCAGGTCAACCGGTGCCGTGGTATGGTTAAGCCCAACAGTTAAAAGAGCCATTTAAGAAAACAATGAAACCTATTTCGAAACAGTGGCGAAATTGTAGCAGAGCTTGCGCTCTGTTGGTCCTTGTAACACTTGTCGCTTGCCAGCCGCCGAAAACACTCGACTCGGATTTGAATACGGCCACGTTTGTTAGCCCGGCGACCCGCTGGAAAGCACCTGACATCAAAACAATCCCTGGACTTGTAATACTCGCAGAAGCAAAGCTCGCCTCAGGCGATGCGAAAACAGCAGTCTCCCTCTATCTCAAGGCTGCAAAAAATAGCCGAAATCCTCATGTTGCGGAGCGGGCGGTATTTTTAGCGAGGCAGGCCGGTACTGGTACCCAAATCGAAGAAGCCTTGAATCGCTGGCAAGAAATTGATCCCAATTCGCTTAATCTACACGAGGCCACTGTCATTTATGCTGCGGAGTATGATCAATCCAACCTGCTCCAAATGTCACTTACGAAACTGATGAACTCAGAAGTTGACTACCGTGCACATTGGTTGGCAAGTTTTTGGCTTGGATTATCGAAAGAAAGGCAAAAAAATTTCTTGGAAATAATTACAAGAGTTGCTATGGACTCAATCAACGGGTCGTTGGCAATGGTGGTAGCTGAGGCCAAGAATCGACTTATTTCCTCGTCTGGAACTGAATGGCTTGATGCTTGGATAGGATCACGGTCACCGCCAGCTAATGTAGTATTATTTCGATCACGTTTAGAATTACCCGAACGCAAAAGCGCGATAGCCTATTTAGAGCGATTCACTGAAGTTAACAAAGACCTGAACGTTCGGGCTCAGCTCGCGCGTTGGCATGGACTCGAAGGCAACAACGAAACAGCTCGGACGATCTTACGGAGCCTGATCGAAGACGATAGTAGTCGGCACCAAGATTTATTGACCTTGAGCATCCTTGAACTGCGCAGTGGAAGCCTCAATTCTGCGGAGAAACATTTAAAAGTACTGTTAGCATCCGAACAGTATCGCTCTGATGCATACTATTACCTGGGCCAACTTGCTTTAAGAAAAGAGCTTCACAACTTAGCAATCGACCGATTCTTACGAGTCGATAGAGGCGAACTCGTAATCGAGGCCAGAAAGCAGCTGGCCAGCCTTGCACTTAAAAGTAATGACCCGGAGCAAGCCGATCGCTGGTTCTCCGAGGCAAGACTTTTGTTTCCAAATTTTGAATTGCAGTTGAACATTGCCGAAGCTCAGTTTAGGACCGCAAATAACAGAGCTAGTGACGCGATTCCAGCGCTAACAGCGGCACTGTCAGGAGATCCGGAGAGTGTTGAGATTCTTTACACGCGCGCGTTAGCGTTTGAACAGATCGACGATATTCATAGAGCCGAAAAAGATCTGCAAAAGATTCTCGAACTAAAACCCAACGATCCGGACGCCTTAAATGCCCTAGGCTATACCCTTGCCGATCGGACTGACCGATACGACGAGGCGTTGGTCCTCATCAAAGCGGCTCTCCAACAGAAACCTGAATCTGCAGCTATTCTCGATTCAATGGGCTGGGTACTTCTGAAGCTCGGACAGCTAGAAAAAGCCGAGTCTTACTTCACAAAAGCCTGGAGTAAAAGCAAGGATCATGAGATCGCTGCGCATTATGGCGAGCTTCTTTGGCGACTCGGACGCCATAGAGACGCTCGGGAAATTTGGGGAATAGGCTATGAATCAAACCCAGAAAGTGACAAGATTCGCCGCACGATACAACGGTTAACAAATTCGTGAAGTATTTTTTTAGCGCTCTTTTTTTATGCATATCGCTGACTGGCTGTTCCCTAATGCCGTGGTCGTCTAGTGACGACGCTGAAGTGCTTACCTTCCTGCCAGCCGATCAACTTACTTATTGGGATCTTACCGCTAAGTTCGCTGTGTCAACGAAAGATAGTACTGAATCGGGGAGTATTCGCTGGATGTTAAAATCGATTGAAGAACGCCTAGATATTCTGGCTCCGACTGGCTCCGTCTTAGCACAAGTGACAGTTACCGACTCAGAGGCACGCCTCAAGACTGATGATCGGGAAACTGTAGCTGAGAATGCAGATATATTGTTCCGCGAGGTCATCGGTACTTCTTTTCCAGTGAGTGCGCTTAGATTTTGGATAAGGGGGCTCGACGCGCCAAATCTGCCACTTGAAGCAGTTGAAAAAGACGGAGATGGACGCATTACCGAGCTCACTCAAGATGGATGGCGACTCACCTACAACGGCAGCATCGCGATCGAATCGGGATCACACCGGTTTGAAGTTCCAAGACGTTTAACCGCAACCCGTGGTGAGATAGAAATTCGCTGGGCTAGTACCGAATGGCAGGCACTCAACCAGTAATCTATCCGTCACGCTCGCTTTACGGTGGCGTTTGCGCCGCTGCTCCAGCGAAAATAAATCGATTTCTTCACATTCTGGGTCGACAGAATGACGGCTACCATCGGCTGGAAACTGGTTTCCAATTTACTCAATGGTGTGACTGGATTCATTTCCGAGTATCCGAAGCCCCCGGTATTCGGATACTCAATGATCCGATGGACCTTGGTGAAGAAAACCTGGTGTATCAAGCTGCGACTCGAGTTATCGACCCTAAAGTTCATGGTATCGATATCCTGATTGAAAAAAATCTACCGGCGGGTAGCGGCTTGGGCGGCGGTTCATCTGACGCAGCAACTACCCTCGTATCACTCAACGCACTTTTCGGGCTGGGACACTCAAGAGATAAGCTCCAAGAACTCGGGTTCACAATTGGTGCGGACGTCCCTGTCTTTGTTCTCGGAGAGAGCTGCCTCGCTTCAGGGTTCGGCGAGAAACTAGAAACATACATTTGGCCGGGTACACGTGTTTTAATTGCGGACCCCCAGATCCATGTGTCAACAGGTGAAGTTTTCCAGCATCCAAAGTTGACAAGAGATACCCCCTCTTGCAGAATCCGCGCGTTGCAGTTGGATGCAACGACCAATGATTGCGAATCCTTGGTTCGGGAAATATATCCTGAGGTGGAAGAGTTGATCAATCGAATGCAAGTCTTCGGAGATCCGAGACTGACTGGAACAGGCGGATGTGTGTTCGTAGTAGATCCGATCAATACTGAGTCAGTAGATGCTGCCTTACGAGACATAGCAAAAGCGAAAGTTTGCCTCCTGAGCAATGACTCAATGTTGTATACTTGCCGCGCTTAAGCATAACTGGGGTGTGGCCAAGTGGTTAAGGCAGCGGGTTTTGATCCCGCCATTCGTAGGTTCGAATCCTACCACCCCAGCCATTTTCGAACCGCCCGAAAATCAAGGAGTTCCCCGTGGCCCAACTGATGTTATTCTCCGGAAACGCCACACCAGAGTTATCCAGAAAAGTTTCTGATTATCTGTCTGTTCCTATTGGTAACGCTAGTGTCGGGCGGTTTTCTGACGGCGAGATTGCCGTAGAAATTGTAGAAAATGTGCGAGGACAAGATGTATTTGTGCTGCAGTCAACTTGCGCGCCAACGAACGATAACCTGATGGAGTTGGTGGTTGTATGTGACGCACTCCGCCGCGCGTCCGCATTACGTATCACCGCTGTTGTTCCTTATTTCGGATACGCGCGACAGGACCGTCGTCCACGCTCCGCTAGGGTGCCCATTACCGCAAAAGTTGTAGCGGATATAATGGTGGGTGTGGGCATCGATCGGGTACTCACCGTTGATCTCCATGCGGATCAGATTCAAGGATTCTTCGATGTCGCGGTCGATAATATTTACGCGACCCCGGTGATGCTAGAAGACATTCAACGCAATCAACCAAAAGATGCTGTAGTTGTATCTCCAGATATTGGTGGTGTTGTGAGAGCCCGGGCTGTAGCGAAGCAATTAGACACCGACCTCGCTATCATCGACAAGCGTCGACCAGCACCAAACCAAGCCGAAGTTATGAATATCATTGGTGAGATTAAGGGTCGTACCTGTTTAATTGTTGACGACATTATTGATACCGCAGGCACACTCTGCAACGCAGCAAAAGCGCTCAAAGATGAGGGCGCCAAAGCAGTCGTTGCTTACTGCACCCACCCAGTACTTTCGGGTCCCGCTCTGGAAAACTTAAAAGACAGCGCGCTTGACGAATTAGTAGTTACTGATAGTATCCCGCTCCCTCCCGCAATCATAGAAACGGGACGCGTCCGTGTTATCACGATCGCAGAACTGCTTGGCGAGGCCGTGCGCCGTGTCAGTAATGAGGAGTCCATCAGCGCGATGTTTCGCTAGCTGATGCATAACGAAGGTTTTACTGGTCGAAGTAAAACTTGGAAATTGAAGGAGAAACGAAGTGTCTGATTTCCACTTATCTGCGCAATCTCGCGAAGAAGCAGGGAAAGGTTCGAGCCGCCGCCTGCGTCGACTAGAAGGATTAGTCCCTGCCATTGTTTATGGTGGCAATAGTTCCCCGAGGTCGGTTCAATTGGCTCATAAGGATCTCAAGCGAGCGCTTGAGGAACAGTCTTTCTATTCATCAGTCATCACTCTTGACATTGACGGTAAGGAAGAACCCGTTATTCTCAAAGCTCTACAACGACATCCGGCGAGACCTCTGGTTTTACATGCCGACTTCCAGCGTGCAACTGCAGGGACTGTGCTGAAAGTAAATGTTCCTGTTCACTTTTTAAACGAAACCAATTGCAAGGGCGTCAAACTACAGGGTGGAGTTATTCACCACGATTCCGTTGAAATTGAAGTTTCCTGCTCACCGAAAGATCTTCCTGAATTTATCGAAGTCGATCTAGGCGAAATTGAACTTGATCAGGTCATTCACCTGTCAGATATCAAAGCACCGAAAGGGGTTACTTTTATCGCGCTGTCCCACGATTCAGATCTCCCTATTGTAAGTATCCACAAGGCGAAGGGTGCATCAGCTGACCCAGAACCCGAAGCTGATGCGGCGGGAGAAGGTGGACCTGAAGGAGGAGAGTGAACATCTTCAAGCTCATTATAGGGCTCGGGAACCCCGGGCCTGAGTACTCTGAAACCCGGCACAATGCCGGGTTTTGGCTGTTAGATACCCTCGCAAAAAATAGCAATATACAGCTAGTTGTCGAACCAAAATATTTTGGTGTTACAGGTAAAGGCCTGATTGGTCTCCAGTCGGCCCATCTCTTAAAACCGTATACCTTTATGAACCGTTCTGGTCAAAGCGCACTAGCTATCGCTCAGTTTTATAAAATAGAGCCCCAAGAGATACTTGTGGTGCACGACGAGCTCGATGTTGAGCCAGGCCAGATACGCTTGAAGCTAGGCGGTGGTCACGGCGGTCACAACGGGTTACGCGATCTTCACCGGGTCCTGGGCCCAGGCTATGCAAGAATCCGAATCGGAATCGGGCACCCCGGACATAAATCCAAAGTACATGACTATGTCCTTAGCAAAGCATCAAGTGAACAGCGTGACAACATCGCTGAAGCGATCGATCACGCACTCACGTTCATTAATGACATTGTTCGGTCTGACTGGGATCAAGCCATGAACGTCCTTCACCAGCGTTAAAGGAGAGAGTATGGGTTTTAAGTGCGGCATCGTTGGCCTACCAAACGTTGGCAAATCTACCCTGTTTAACGCATTAACCAAGGCGGGTATCGAGGCACAAAACTTCCCGTTCTGTACCATAGAACCCAATGCAGGGGTCGTACCGATCCCAGATCCAAGACAGGACCAGTTAGCCGATATCGTTAAACCTGAGCGCGTTGTTCCAACCAATATGGAATTCGTCGATATCGCTGGCTTGGTGGCCGGCGCGTCCAAAGGCGAAGGTCTTGGTAACCAGTTCCTAGCCAATATCAGAGAGACCGATGCCATTGCCCATGTCGTACGTTGCTTTGATGATGAAAATATCGTCCATGTGGCTGGCAAGGTCGACCCTAGGTCTGACATAGAAGTAATCAATACCGAGCTGGCGCTCGCAGATCTCGAGTCTGTTGAAAAACAGATGCAGAAGGCCCACAAGCAAGCGAAAGGCGGCGATACAGATGCTAAGAAGTTGATTAATGTCGGAGAGAAAATACTTCCGTTGCTTAACGAGGGAAAGCATATTCGCTCTATGAACCTATCTGATGATGAAGCGTTGGTCATTGGCAGATTGCACCTTCTCACTATCAAGCCAACTCTCTACATCGCCAACGTGGCCGAGGATGGATTTGACGACAACCCATGGCTCGAGATAGTACGTGAGATTGCCGCCAGCGAAAATGCCAAGATTGTCCCAATTTGCAACAAGATCGAATCAGAAATCACCGAGCTCGAAGATCACGAGAAGGTAGAATTCCTTGAAGAACTAGGGCTCGAGGAGGCAGGACTGAATCGAGTAATTCGGGTAGGCTATGGCCTTCTCGGACTCCAAACGTTCTTCACGGCTGGGGTTAAGGAAGTCCGGGCATGGACCATTTCTATTGGCTCAACAGCCTCCCAAGCAGCTGGAAAAATCCATACAGACTTCCAGAAGGGCTTCATCCGCGCGGAAGTTGTTGGCTTCGATGATTTCATGAGTCTCGGAGGCGAGCAGGCAGCAAAAGACGCCGGTAAGTGGCGCCTTGAGGGCAAAGATTACCTTGTTAAAGATGGCGACGTCATCCACTTCCGCTTCAACGTCTAACCTTTGACAGAAGTACGAAACTTCAGTATCTTTCGCGCCTTCTTGAATGGCTATGTAGCTCAGCTGGTTAGAGCACAGCACTCATAATGCTGGGGTCGCAGGTTCAAGTCCCGCCATAGCCACCACTCATCTATCTCACACAATCCCGCCGAATCTCATAAAAAATATATCTATTAATAGTTTAAGTCACATTTTCGTCCCAAGAAATCTCACCAGATTTCATTCAAATCCAGATCATCTGGGGGTATATAATGCCGTTCCCGGGAATTTTTTCCCTGTGATTGGAGGTATAAATTAACCCGAAACGGCACCCGATTGACCTGACTACGGAGCCAAGACCGTGCTCACCGTCCGTCCTACAACTGAAGGCCCTCAAACCTGAGACCAAGGCTTACAAGGTCCACGATTCAAGCGGGCTCTACGTACATGTCCTGCCATCAGGGACAATCTGCTGGCGCGTCAAGTACCGGTTCAGTGGTAGGGAAAGTAAAAAAACCGCTTGTTTAAGGAAGATGGTAAGGACCGGAATTATATCGTCGAACTGGACGGGGAACCGTTTCGATGCGGCTGCCTATTCCTCATTGCTGGATGAATTGGACAACGCGAACGAACATATCGTGCAGATGATCACTCAATTGGTCGATGAGTATCTGTTTGTCGTTGGTATAGTCCCGACTTCTCGTCTGATTGAAGGCAAATCTGCCCTAAGTTTGGGCGAAAATCTGTGGCCGATATTGCTATTGCTCCGATATAGCGCACAACTTCGATCCCTGTGTTATTCAAAAATACGTAAGCTTAGGTAATGCAGTCTATCTAAATATTGACGTCAGGTTTTGGCACAAATATCGCTGGACATTAGTTTCATCGTATGCGTTGATCAAACTCACCGTGATACATGTGAGTCAGAATCATCGGCGAATAGATCTTGTTATGACCGGATAGGTCAGATGATAGAAGAGGAATTGTCGGAGTGGACCTTACCTTTGCGTTAGCGTTGAATGGAATTGTATGGGGTTTAATAATTGCGCTCATAGCACTTGGGTTGTCGATTATTTTTGGCCTTTTAGACATCATAAACATAGCGCATGGCGACTTTTTTATG